>NZ_JAYFUL010000034.1:0-65771 GCF_034928825.1 Arcicella aquatica
TGATTTAGTGATTTAGTGATTTAGTGATTTAGTGATTTAGTGATTTAGTGATTTAGTGATTTAGTGATTTAGTGATTTAGTGATTTAGTGATTTAGTGATTTAGTGATTTAGTGATTTAAAAGCCGATTCATTTTAAATGAGTTCCCAAAAATCTATTTATTTTGTAATTTTTTAAAATTAATCACTCAATCACAACTCACTAAATCACTCATTCACAACTCTCAACTATTTCACCACAGGCGGCGTGCTTTTATTACCGCCAAATACTGAAATGTTCACATAGCGTTTAGGAGCTAATCTGAAATCGATTAAAAGCTTATCTAAATCAGCTATCGAACGATTAAGGTTGGTATAAAGTGAATCATCTTTTAATAATTTACCCATCGAGCCTTGTCCTGCCTCTATACCCTGCATAATTTTTTGTAAGCCTTCTAAAGATTTTTGCGTAGTAGCTACAGCCTGACCTATCTTCAAGGCATTTAGCGAATCTGCCATGGTATTAAATTTACCAATCAAAGGCTTCAAGCTTTTTTCTGTTTCTATTAAATTATTAGAAAGGGTTCTCATATTAGCAGAGATACCAGCCAAATTACTTCTGTTTTCAGTAATTGTACTATTCAATGAAGCCGTTAAAGAACTTACCGAACGATCAGAGTTTTTAACAAAGCCATTGACAACCATCCCTGTGCTTTCAAAACTTTTAACAACAACACGCAGGGATTTTGTTAAAGAATCTAAGTTTTGAATCAATGGAAGTGCTTTTTCTTTAAGAAGATCGGTTACACCTGTTTCTGACGTAGACACTAGCATTCCTCCATCTTCAATGAATTTTCCAGAAAATTTACCCATCTCAATTCTGATTAACTTCCCTCCTAACAGACCATCAGAAGCTAGAATCGCTTGTGTACCTTCGGGCAATTTTAAGTCTTTTCTGATACTGATTACTACTTTTACTTTATTAGCATCACCTTTCAACAATTCTATTTCCTTTACTTGCCCAATTTTCATTCCACTTAGTGAAACTTGGTTGGCTGGTGTTAAGCCTTGTATATCTTTGTATATAATGACATATTTATTTTCTTGTGTAAAAAAATCTTTACCTTTTAAAAAATTAAATCCTAGATATAAAATCACAAAGGATGTAAGGGCAAGTATGCCAATTTTGGTTTCTTTAGAGATATTCATAAATGACTGTTGAAGTTTTTCAATTGATTATTAATAGGTTTTATTGATTTTTAAAACACACTATCAATCCAAACTTAATCCTCAATTTCTTCTTTATACGATTTAAATGCTTTAAAAATAGCCTCAGCTACTTCTCCTTGTCCCGAGCTTTTTGCTAAGTATTGCTCTTCATTTTTGTTTGTCAAAAAACCAGCTTCTACCAAAACGCTTGGCATGGCCGTTTCCCAAAGTACTAAAAAACCTGCTTGTTTTACGCCGTAACTGTGCCTTTCAGATTTTTGTTTGAATTGTTTTTCAATTTTTTGTGCTAACTTGATACTATTCATCATAAAGGCACTTTGATAATTTGCCATCATAATATGTCCAAGTGGTGAATTAGGATTAAAACCATTATAGTTTTTTTCATAATTAGCCTCTTGCAAAATTACTGAGTTTTCTCGCTTTGCCACATCAAGATTACTACTTGTTTTATGTAACCCCATTGTGTAGGTCTCAGTTCCAGCAAATTTAGCAGAGTGATGTGCATTACAGTGTACTGAGATAAACAAATCTGCTTTATTACGGTTGGCAATAGCAGAACGTTCATGCAAATCTACAAACACATCCTTTGTTCTGGTATAAATTACTCTAACATCTGGATACTGTTCTTTTATTTTTTCCCCGAGTTCTAAAACAATTTTAAGGGCAATTTTAGACTCGTTATTATTTGCTCCGTGGCATCCTGGGTCTTTGCCCCCATGTCCAGCATCCAACACTACTGTTCTTACTCTAGTCTGTAACAACACAGGGCGATATGCTGGGTTTTCAACGAGTGAATATTGAAAAGTAAAACCACTAAGCGAGCAAATACAAGTGATTATTAAAAAACCTTTAACAAAGTTTAACATTATTTTCGGGTTGGTTCGCTATGTTCAAAAAGTAATAAAGTATTTTTGTGCGTTATTTAATAAAAGACAAATATAAATTTTAAAGACTTCTGAAAAAAGCAATCCACATATTCAGTATATTAATTAGCTTACTTTTAGGGCTTTTAACCATAAATCAGTCTTCTGCTCAGCGATTATTGGGCGGAAAACCTTATAAACCTAAAGCCAATAAAGCTAATGCAGTAATCCCTAAAGATACTGCTAGTTTAGATTCTACCAAGCTAAGTATTACAAAAAGCGTACCTGACTCACTTAAAAAAGAAAGTGACCTCACTACAACTGTTGTATACTCAGCAAAGGATTCCACCATCATGGATACCGAAAACCAAATTGTATACCTATTTGGGGATGCAAAAGTCACCTATGGAGATGTTTCTCTGGAGGCGAACTATATTCAACTCAACTGGGCAAAGAATGAAGTTTCGGCACATGGTACGAAAGATTCGACAACCAATAAGATTATAGGCAAGCCCATCTTTAAACAAGGCGGTGAACCTTATGATGCCGAAGAAATCAGGTATAACTTCAAAAGTAGGAAGGCCTTTATCAAAGGGCTTATTACTACCCAAGGTGATGGTTTGATACAAGGGGAGAAAGTAAAAAAGGATAATGAAGACAACCTTTATATCCGAAATGCTATTTATACTACTTGTAATCTTGAACATCCACACTTTAATATTAGGGCTACTAAAATTAAAGTAGTGGGTAAAAGAGAAATTGTAGCTGGGCCATTCCACTTTGAATTAAATGAAATTCCTTTGCCTATTGGCTTGCCTTTTGGTTTCTTCCCTTATAAACCTCCGCAAGAATCGGGCACTTCGGGTATTATCATGCCTACTTATGGTGAAGAACCGCAAGGCAGGGGTTTCTTCTTGCGTGATGGTGGCTACTATTTTGCATTGAGTCCTAATATTGGCTTGCGACTTACTGGAGAGATTTATTCAAAAGGTAGTTTTGGGATTGCTGCCAACTCTCAATACATCAAACGTTATCGCTATTCGGGTACTTTCAATGTGAATTTTAGACAAAGTAACAACGGTAGTGAGTTTGACAGACAAATAAGAAATGACTATGGTATCCAATGGTCACATTCACCACAGAGCCGTGGAAATTCTAGCTTTTCGGCTTCAGTAAACTTACAAAGTAATTCAAATAGCCAATATAACAGTTTAAGCACGAGTAGCTACATTTCTACAGCGTTGAACTCATCAATACAATATTCACGCAATTTTGGACAAACTATTCGAACTAGTTTGAGCCTACAAGCCGACCAAAATACGGTAACGAAGGCGGTCAATGTAAATACCAATTATACGTTTGGCTTAAACCAATTTCAGCCTTTCAAAAAGAAAAATGCTGTCACAGACCGTTTTATTGACCAGTTCAGGGTGGGCTTAGACCTTTCAGGTACTTATGGTATTACCAACCAAGTAGCTTTAACCAACCGTTCGTACAATAACTTTGGTTATACTGTTTATAGAACGATTGATACATTAGACCTTGACCCAACCAAGCCCGTAGTTATAGACCCAAGAACAGCGGCTAACGCTAGTACTAACTTGGCACGAGATGGTGTAATTCCATTTAATTTATCAACCTTACCTGAATTATTAAAAAATGCTCAGTTCAAGGCTCAATACAGCATCCCTATTTCATTGCCTAATATTAAAATTGGTAAGTATATTAACTTAACCCCTGGCTTTAACTTTTCTGGGAATATTTATCAACAGAAATATAAATACAATTTCAAAGCCTTTAACGATAAAGCTGCTATTTATAGTAAAGATACTACTGCTGGCAAAGGAGCCGTCGAGATTGATACACTTCGGGGTGGAGCTTTCTATGCTGATTATACTTATGCGTTTTCAATGAGTATGAATACTCGTTTGTATGGTACGATTAACTTCAAAAAAGGTAGATTACAAGGCATTCGCCATACGATATCGCCTTCATTGAGCATAAATTATACGCCAGATTTTACAGACCCTAAATATGGTTTTTACCAAACGGTTCAAATCAATAACAGGGTTCATAAATACCAAAAAGGCGAAACCATTCCAAGTTCGTTGGCGGGACAAGAAACGCTTCCCGGCGATTTCTTGAACATCTCAAGTTTTAACCCTACCCAAACTAACCGTGGTAGCCAATCGGGTGGTATTAGTTTCGGGATTCAGAATACTTTAGAAGCCAAACTAAGAGCAAAGTCGGATACGGCTCAAAAAGAATCTGAGAAGATAATGTTGCTTGATAACTTCTCATTCACAGGAAATTACAACTTCTTTGCTACGCAGTTCAAACTTTCTAATTTGAACTTTTCAGCCAACTCTAGGGTAAAAAAGTTTGACATCAATTTTGGAGGTTCTTTAGACCCCTACAAGTATGTAAACGATGGTTACTCTATATCAGGGCGTAGAATAGATACTTTGTTAATTGACTTGGGCGAAGGTTTTGCAAAGTTGGCTAGCTTAAACCTTTCGATAAGCAAAAGCTTTAAACCTGCTAGTGCTGATAAAAAGAAACAGAATACGAATGGTACGGAGGGACAAATGAGCCAAATCAACAGGAATATCAATGACTATGTAGATTGGTCTGTGCCTTGGAGTTTCCAGTTTGGTTTCAATTATAATATGAACAAAACGGGCTATGCTCCTGCTACTATCGTAAGTGCTTTGACCTTTAAAGGGGATGTAAAACTGACTGAGAAATGGAATTTTACCCTAAGTTCTGGTTATGACTTTGTCAATAAAGGCATTTCATTAACCAATATTAGTATTCATAGAGACTTACACTGTTGGGAAGCTAATTTCGACTGGACGCCGATTGCTAGTCCGTATTATGGTCGTTCTAGTACTTACAACTTTACTATCAGAGTTAAATCAGCCTTATTACAAGAATTAAAACTTTCGCGTAGAAATACTTTCTATGATAGAGGAGGTTTCTAAAAAATCCTTCTTCCATGCCTAGTACTTAAGTCCGTAACTAAGTATGAAAGAAGGACAAACATGACTCATCTCAATCTTTCTTAAAATAGGAAAGTTTTTTGCATATTGATAGCTTATAATACCTCGTATAAACAACGGTGTTGTATGTGTCACTGCAAGATTTTGACAGGCGCAAATGGAGGGGATATGTACTAGAGCATAGTATTTTTTGAGTGGAGATGATGATTGATATGCTTTGTCTAGGTTAATATCATAACTATTACACTAATCAGATAAATATGCATTTGTCAGTGTTTGCTTTTATCTCTTTTTGTTTTGTGGCTATATTTTAAACACAAAAAGACCTCCTTAGATAATTTGAGATTTGGTTATTCTCTAAATTACTAAGGAGGTCTTTTATATTAATATTCCCGAAAATTTGGGATGACTAACATTTTAATTCCTATTTGGTAATACTAAAATACTTTTGTTGGATCGAAGTATGCTTTGCCAATCACATACCAATCTGGGTAAAGTGTTCCTCCACTCTCAGCCCATAAACCGAACTCGTTATAAGCATCAATAATAGGTACTGTTTCTAAAGGATACTTAAAGTCACTAGGTAAATCTATAGCCCAAGGCAACAACTTAGCGTTTTTATAGTAAATACCTGAAGATGGATCTGAAGCGTCTTGACCTGTACCAAACAACGACATATTTGCTTTAGAAGTTGGTGCCATATTTGGTAAATGAACCTCTTTGCCTCTATCGTTTGCCGAGAACAAGAACGGATTATATGGTGCCACACCTAATGTTGTCTTACTAATCGGAGTCGTAAAGCTAATGGTTAATCTTAATGTATCATTTGGTGCAATTACAGAAGAACCTTTCGATGTATTAATAAAACCTCCTGACGATTTCATTTGCCTGAATGCATTATCAAAGGCAATAATGGTGGCATATTTTTGGCCAGCTTCTGTACCATTGCTTGAATTTGTAATCATGCCTTGTGTAAGTGACTGACCTGATACTGATTTAACAAGTGCTGGGTCAATTGGTAATTGGAAGCCCCAACCATTGATATAACTTGCACCAATCGCTTTAATATAAAACTTACCTTTTAAATCAACTACTTGGTTCTGTGCATTCAATACTTCTTGGAATTGGTAGTTAATTACTAAGTCGTTCATATCATAGTCACCCTGTAATGGCCATAAATCTTCATAAGCCAATGTACTATAAGTGTTGCTTCCTGGAATATAATTGTTGATTGCTCTCGCAGGGTCTGTTGGGTACTCATCACGACTATCACCTACACCATCACCATCTGTATCTTTTGGACTATCTACAATCGGTATGTTGCTAGTATCAATTGCTTTGATTGGGTTAGAAGTCGCAAAGAAAATAGCATCATTGAAATCTTGGTCACAAGAAGAACTTTCTCTTTGAATATCTTCAAAAGCAAGTACCATTCTTTTTGTAGATGGCTCGTTCAATACAATTAAGTGACGACGGTTACTTTCTTTACTTTCTACGTTAAGAACATCATGCGAGAAGTGAGCATAATTACCAGTTCCTACTTTATTATTAGATGTGTAAGAATCTGCTAAAAGAACAAATCCAATACCTGTACCTGCTGGGAACTGACCAATTTTAACTTTATCACCTGATACTAATGCTCCACCTGATCCTTTGTAAGAAACGTTAGGGAAAACAACTGTCATTTTAGAAATGTCAGCCGTAGTTTTTGGAGGGTTAAGCGGATTGAATGTATAATATCCTAATGTATTTTTCCAGCCAGCACCTTCGTGTACAAATGTTACCCAAACATCAGCAGCTTCAGTAATGTATAAGAAGTTACGGTTATTATTATTCAAAAAGTCTGGGTGTGCTACAGGCACTGATTTAGACTCTGGTAAACTAGCATTAATATATTCTAAAAACTGGCTAGAGATTGGGTCTCTGTCTTTCTCAAGATAAGCAGGTAAACCATCGTTGTTCCAAGAACCTAAGTAAGTAATTAGTGGATATGTCTGCGATGCAGTACCTTCTAATCTTGCTGCTTTTAGTGGTTGTTCAACGCTTTCAGAAACAGTAGGGTTATTTCCTCCAAAATTCACTTCTGAGGTAGTACCACTCAATGTAACAATTGTTTCAGAAGGTAAACCGATATAATCTGGTTTTACCGATATTTTAGTAACATAAGTAGGTATTTTTTGATTTAAGCTGAATACACCATTTTTCAATGTAATACCTTTGAACAAAAGCACATTTTCAGGATAACTATAAACAGACATAATTACACCCGAAATTGGGTTGTTCATATTATCGTAAGCACCTATTTTAAAAGTAATCTCTTTTGATGTATTAAAATTAAAGCCTTTTGGAACATTTAGCTTATCCATGGCTGCAGCAGCAGGATCAATTGTTGAACCGTTTTCATTAGGTAAGCAACCACTCAATAAAGTAGAAGTTACAACTAAAATTATGAGGTAATAAAAAGATTTCATGACGTAATATTTAAAAAATGGAGGAAAAAGTTCTATAAATGTATTTAGCGATAAATATTGTTGCTTGATTTTTGAAAAACGTTCGAATCAATTGAATTAAGACCCTTATTAAGTAAAATCACTTAATTAATGACTATTTAAACAAATAGCGTACCAAAAAATCAATCATACCTTATTTTATTTATTAATATCTTTATTTTTTTTGAAAAATCATCGAAATCAACCAAAAACTTTCTTTAATTATAGTCATTCTAAAAAAAAGAAAACAAAAAAAGCAGAATAACTTTTAAGTATATTCTGCCTCTTTTATTTCTATTAAAAGTATAAGAATTATTTTATTGGAATTGTTACCACAGTAGTATCCCAATGTAAAAGCATATCTACTCCGCTTTCTTTTTCATTAAAATCAATCTTAAATGTTTCTACAGAGTCTGCTTGTTGTGAAGACATAGCGGGTACTCTTAAAACATCTTTACTTTCATCATACGATAAACCCCATTGTCCTACTTCTGCATTGATAATTATTGTCCAATCGCCTTTCTCAGGAATTGTGAAGAGGGTGTACTTACCAGCTTTAAGTACTTTGCCTCCGATGGTTACATCTCTTGAGAATTTTATAATAGTTGCTTCATTAGCCCCAGTTCTCCACCATTTTCCATAAGGAACAAGTGCTTTTCCTTGAGTTGTTCCAAAAATAAGCCTCCCTTTTTTAGAAGGTTGGCAATAATCTACAGTAATTCCTAAACCATTCTTCTCGTATTCAGCAGTAGCTGATGGACTAAAAGGTTTGTTGTAGTAGAATCGAATAAAAACAGTAACAGATGCCAAGACTGCTAAAACAATCAGTATAACCTTTAAAACCTTCATCATTAATTGTTCAATTAGGGAGAGTGGAATAATTATATAAGGATAAATTTGAAATCAATTCTGTAAAAATACTCCATTTTATCTTGACGTCAAAATGAATCCAAACACTGAAGCTGTTTAAACTTTCCGTTTCTGAGGTGAAAGTATTGTATTTTTGAATTGATTTTTTCAAAATTTGCGAAGCATAGCATCGCTACGTTGAGTAAATTTTGGAACAAGCTATGCTAAAAGACTTAGTTTAACCCGAAAGGGAAAGTTTAAACAGCTTCACTATATAATTAATTTATACCCACTCGCTCTGCATATCTTTTTCCCGTTTTATAATACAACGCTCTGCATCTAATAAATGTAAGTTTTCGTCTATCTGCATACAAGTTTTAGCATCATGTAATAGTTCTTTATACGAGCTTTTAATTTCTTTACGTTTCAAGGCTTCTAAAAACCTGCGAATATCTTCATCACTTTCCAAAATCAACGGAGGAACAGCAGTAAGTTTTCCATTATCATCCTTAGCAACCATCGTAAAATACGAAGTATTGGTATGTTTTACACTAGCCGTTTTGATATTTTCGGCAACTACTTTTATACCCACAATCAGAGAACTATTTCCGACATAGTTTACAGAGGCATGAAGCGAAACCAATTCGCCTACTTCCACAGGCTGTTTAAATTCTACATTATCTACAGATACAGTCACCACATAAGTTCCTGAATGTTTGGCCGCACATACATAAGCAACCTTATCCATCAATGATAATAAAATTCCTCCGTGAATTTTGCCTCCAAAATTAGCATAAGATGGAATCATCAATTCTGTGATAGTAGTTCTTGAATAGTTTACTGTTTTAGCGTTGTCCATCATAATAAGTATTTGGTTAGTAAATAATATTAAAATAAAGTAAGGAAATGCTTCCGATAACAAAGAAACATCAAATATTATTATATTACTCCACAAACTTAGTGGGTTTTATCAAAATTCAATTAGGACTAAATCCAATTTGAGCCGTATATTTGCACAAAAATTGAAATTTTCCAAGAAAAACTCTGCGTATAGGCTTAAAACTTTCGTAATTAATATTTATGAATCCTTCCACTTTGATTTGGCTCATTTTATTAACCCCACTTGCAGGGTTTATTATGCCAATTCTGTTGGGTAGAAAAAATAACACCTTAGCAGCTTGGCTAACAATTGGTTTTACAGGCTTGAATCTTATCTTTTCAATCCTACTGCTTCGTAAAAACCTACATGTTGCTAATCCACATTATCTATTCAATTGGTTTTTGCTCGGAAAAGAAACATATTCTTTTGGCTTTCTGGCAGACTCGCTAACGCTAATGATGTTGGTTTTGGTGAATTTCATAGCCTTATTAGTACAGATTTTTTCGTTGGAATATATGCACGAAGAACCCGACCAATATAGGTATGTCGGTTTTTTAAGTCTGTTTGTATTTTCAATGCTTGGCATCGTACTCACCGATAATTTATTGATAATGTATGCCTTCTGGGAATTAGTAGGATTAAGTTCATACCTATTAATAGGCTTTTGGTATCAAAAACCTGAGGCCGTCCAAGCCTCCAAGAAAGCATTTTTAGTAAACCGTGTGGGTGACGTAGGTTTTTTGTTAGGCATTTTTCTGATTTATTATTTATTTGGCAGTAGCAATTTTCAAGATTTTCCCAACATTATCGCCAATGCTTCAGAACCCAGTTTAGTACCCGTTGCAGGCTTACTACTTTTCTGTGGGTGTATCGGTAAATCAGCACAATTTCCATTGCACACGTGGCTTCCCGATGCGATGGAAGGGCCAACGCCCGTTTCGGCACTTATCCATGCCGCTACGATGGTCGTAGCAGGAGTTTACTTATTAGCAAGGATTCATCCATTATTTGGCTTTGAAGAAACCATCATCGTATCGTCCATTGGTTGTTTTACCATGCTTTTGGGGTCTGTATATGCTATTTTTCAAACTGACATCAAAAAAACATTGGCTTATTCTACTATCTCACAAGTAGGTTTAATGGTCGTTGGTTTAGGCTCTGATGCTTCCGTATTTCATTTATTAACACACGCCTTCTTTAAAGCTGGGCTATTCCTTAGTGCAGGGTCTATTATTCATGCACTTCATCATGCTGGTCATGATTTCGATGCTCAGGATATGCGATTAATGGGTGGCTTGCGTAAGAGAATGCCTTTTACCTTTGTGTGTTATCTCGTTTGTTCATTAGCATTGGCGGGTATTCCTTTCTTTTCGGGTTTTTTATCTAAAGATGCTATCCTTGCACAGGTAGTGGCTAGTGCCAATCAGCACCAAAGCTTGGCTTTATACATTATTAGCGTTGTTTTTTTTATTGGTATTTTGCTATCTTCTTTTTATATGACTCGCCAAGTATGGCTTATCTTTTTTGGAGAGTTCAGGAATGAAAAGGCTGACCTTTACGCTATCCATGAAGGCTCATGGAAAATCACTTTCCCAATCGGACTATTGGCTATTTTATCTATCGGTTTTGTTTTCACTTTCAATCCATTGAATGCTGAAAGTGCTTGGTTTTGGGAATTTTTGAAACCTGAGATGATAGAAAAGTCTGCCGAAAATCATTGGGTTGCCTATTTATCCACAGCACTAGCTTTTGCAGGAATAGGCTTAGGATATTTATCTAGAAATAAAGCACTAGCTTATACCATTCCTACGCTTGATAACATTTATCAAAAAATATTTGTTGCCCCAATATTAAAATCAGCAGATTTGTTACAATGGTTTGATTTGTATATTATAGATACTGTAGTGAATGCTGTAGCTAAATTACAAGTTATCATTGCCAGCATCGTAGCTTGGTGGGATGCTAAAATTATAGATGGTATTCCCAATTCAACAGCTTATTCAGCAGGAGTAATCGGGAAAATTACTCGTTCAGTACAAGCTGGTAAAGTACAACTATACGTTGCCATATCCTTTTTAGGATTAATAGCTTTGATTACTTTTATCGTTTTTTCATCTTGATAGTGCCTGTGTTTGTTTCAAAACAAATACAATTATTCTTATATAATTATGCCCATTTTATCAGTACTTATATTTTTACCATTGGTAGCGTCGTTGGTAGTGGCTTTTTCGCCAGACCAATACAAAGCCTATTTCAAATGGTTTACGCTAGGCGTTACTACTGTAGAACTAGCAATTTGTATTTACTTATATCAAAACTTTAATCATGATATTGCCGACTACCAATTCCTAGAACAATTAGATTGGATAACCCTTCCATTAGGCACATTGGGGGTTGGTTCTATTGATTACCTTTTGGGTGTGGATGGTATCAGCATGCCAATGGTTTTGTTGACAGGCATCGTAATGTTTGTAGGGGCTATTTCGTCTTTTGAAATTAAAGAGAAAGAAAAAGGATATTTTTCACTTTTCTTGTTGCTGACAGGCTCGGTAATTGGTTGTTTTGTGGCGTTAGATATGTTTCTTTTCTACCTCTTTTTTGAGTTTATGCTCTTGCCTATGTATTTTTTAATAGGTATTTGGGGTGGTCCACGCAAAGAATATGCTTCTATCAAATTTTTCTTGTATACGCTGTTCGGCTCTATTTTTATCTTGATTGTCATGATTGCGCTCTATCTATCAGTGGTTGACCCTGTAGAAACAGCCGTGAGAATTGGGCTAATCAGCAATGTAACTGATATTACGCCACAGATTATTACAGAAGTACAAGTGTTGCTAAAAGATTTAAAAATTCCTTCTGAGCAAATTGTACATACTTTCGATTTACGTTTTATGCCCGATGCTGGCAATTTCCTGCCAAATTCGTGGTTAAATGTTTTTTCAGGTATCGAGATTTTTAATGTTTCGGCTCGTGCATTAGCTTTTATTTTATTGATGATAGGTTTTGGGATTAAGTTGCCAGCCGTACCTGTTCATACTTGGTTGCCAGATGCCCACGTAGAAGCACCAACACCTGTATCTGTGATATTGGCAGGAATCCTCTTAAAGATTGGGGGATATGGTTTTCTTAGAATAGCTTATCCTATTTTCCCTGACGCTGCCCATGATTATGCCTTTGTAATTGTTGCCTTTGGCGTTTTATCAATTATTTACGGAGCTTTCAATGCTTTGGCGATGAATGATTTGAAGAAGATGATTGCCTATTCGTCAGTTTCGCACATGGGTTTTGTCTTACTCGGCGTAGGGTCGTTAACAAGTGAAGGTATTAACGGAGCGATTTATCAAATGTTTTCGCATGGTGTACTGTCGGCGATGTTATTCTTATTAGTGGGCGTTTTGTATAATCGCACACACGACCGCCGTATTGATAGCTATCAAGGGCTGGCTAGTAAAATGCCTTTGTACACAGCCATGACGGCTATAGCCTTTTTTGCCTCATTAGGCTTGCCTGCTTTTTCAGGCTTTATTGGTGAAGTATTTACCCTGATGGGGGGCTTTAACAGTCCGCTTATTCCACGATGGCTAACCGCTTTAGCTGCCTTTGGATTGGTACTGGGGGCAGGCTATTTTCTTTGGACTTTACAACGAATATTTTTTGGAAAATACTGGGTCAGACAATTTGAAGGAGTATTAGAAGATTTAAATTTTAGGGAAAAAATGATGCTTTATCCTTTAGCGATATTAGCATTGGTATTTGGTATTTTCCCTCATTTAATCTTTAACTTAACCAATGTAACTGTTGCCGAGCTTTTGAAACTATTTTAACGTTCAATAAGGCATTCTAATAGTGGCGAATACTTTTCCTTGGGTATTATCAATTTTTAGGTAAGCATTCTCACCATATTGTAATTCTAAGCGTTTTTTGAGGTTTTCGAGTCCTATTCCACCTTCATTGTTTTTAGGTTTAGGTACAAATACGCCCGAATTTTCAACACATAAAATGATAAAACCTTTTTCTGTTCTGGCTGTAATGGTAATATATCCACCAAATTTCAACTGACCAATGCCGTGTTTAACGGCATTCTCTAACAAAGTATTCAAGGTCATTGGCATAATTAAGATATTACCTATATCTTCCTGAATTTGAAAATCGTACTTTAAGCGGGTATCAAAACGAAGTTTTTCAAGAGCCAGATAATTCTCAGCTAAACGAAGCTCTTCACTAAGCGTTGCTTTTTGTTGTTCGCCAAGGTTTAAAGATAGTCTTAATAAATCTGACAATTGAATGATTGATTCGCGGGCCTGCATACTATCAATCAACGTTAGTGCCTTTATACTATTGAGGGCATTGAACAAAAAATGAGGATTCAACTGTTTTTTTAAGCTTTCTAGTTGAGAAATTTTCAGTAGGTTTTCAGTATGTGCTTCTCGTTGCCTTCTATCTTGATAAATACTCAAGAAACGGTGCAAATGAAAAAACATAAACCAAGGAAACACCTTCCATACATTTTCAACAAAAATGGTGGCAAAATTAAAGAAAGAAGTATCTGAATAATGATATAATTGATAGTCTATAATAGTATAGATAGAGCCTATTGAAAGCCCACCAACTATTGGAAAAAGGGCATATTGAAGATGAGTAATATCATCAGGGCTGAAACGGCTAATGATGATTTTATAAATGTGACATGAAACAAAGCCTGAAAAAAAATAAAGTAGTAAATAAATGGTTTTAGTGGATTGACTGAAATCATTAAATTCAATATGTTGAATGGAAAGAAGCGTAATAATCGACCAACATAGAATTTGAATCAACCAGTAAAATTTGGCTTTATTCATAAATTTTACCTAATTATAGTTAAACTCAAAAATAGCAACAATAGTAGAATAAAACACGTTTGTGAAGAAAAATAATGACCGAAAAAATAATCTTATCCGATTTACTAGCTCACATTCTTGAAAGCCTGAGCGTCATTTCTCCGGAAGTATTCTTGGGGGCCGTATTTTTACTCCTTATCATCATTGAATTAATTCTTTATAAATACATCTTCCAAAAGTCTGATTCTTTAGACAACTCAATTGCCCAAAGTTATCAAAATACACTATGGGGTATTTCCTTGATTTCTGTTTTAATCGCCTTAAATCAAATCATTTCGCAGTTTTCAACTACCAACGATACTTTTCTGTTTGGCGAAATGCTTATTTTAGATAGCAAAGCCATTTTCTTTAAAATAATTACAACGTTTTCAGTAATCATTTTATTGGCACACATCTATGTTTCAAAAAGGAAATATGATGGCGAATTTTATCCTTTGGTAATTAGTATCCTCATTGGCCTAAATTTAATGGCTATGTCGGTTAATCTATTAATGATTTACCTTTCTATCGAAATCGTTTCTATCTCATCTTATGTGCTGACTACTTTTAATAAGACAAAAAAAGCGTCTGAAGGTGGTTTAAAATACATCATTTTTGGGGCAGCTTCTTCCGCAATTATGCTGTATGGTATGTCATTATTATATGGCATGACGGGCACGCTTAGTATTGCTTCTCCTGATTTTTCAAGAGGAATTGCCCAAACAGATAATGTAGCTTCAACGATTGCTATTGTACTGACACTCTCTGGATTTTTATTTAAAATATCCGCAACGCCTTTTCATATCTGGACGCCCGACGTGTATCAATCTGCTCCCACACCGATTGTGGCTTTTTTTGCAGTAGCACCCAAAATTGCCTCATTTTTAGTAATTATTCGCTTTTATTCTGTCATACCTACCGACTTAACATTAATCACTGCCATCATAGCCTTGGCGAGCATTACTTTCGGCAATTTCTCGGCTTTATGGCAAAAAGATGCCAAAAGATTATTGGCTTATTCAACAATAGCCCATACAGGTTTTATGCTGATTGGTCTGGTGATGATTTCTGAATTAGGCATCAAGAGCATCGTATTTTATTTGATAGTTAGTTTATTTACTAATTTCTCCGCTTTTCTATTAATTGATTACGCAGCAAATAATACCCAAGGACAAAAGTCAGACAATGATTCTAAATTTATGATAGAAAACTTTAAAGGCTTGGGCAGATTGAATCCTTTGTTTGGAATATTAATATTAATCGTAATGATTTCCTTGGCGGGCTTACCTCCTACTGGCGGATTTATTGCAAAACTGAATATCTTTTCTGCTCTTTGGGAAGCCTACCAAGCTTCTGGTAAGCAACTGCTATTACTCCTTTTTATATTTGGCTTATTAAATACGGTGATTTCTCTATCTTTCTATTTGAAAATACCATTCCTGATGTTTTTTAAAGAAAGCGAAAAAGGAGTAACATTCAAACTCAGTTTAGAACAAGCTGTATTGGCAATATTGCTGGTTTTCCCAATCCTAGCATTGTTTTTCAATGCAGATTGGCTCATGAATATTATCAATAGTTTATAAGGCTATTTTAAGTACACTCCCATTCGAGCTTCGTCGTCTAATACTACTGAAACGTATTCGCTGAGGGTAGTCGAAAGTTCGTACCCAACGTAGTCTGCCAAAATTGGGAAACGACGATAGTTTCTATCTACCATTACAGCTACTTGAATACGCTTCACAGGAATACTTAAAAACGGAGATAATGAATAAGCAAGGGTTCTTCCGCTATTCAGCACGTCATCTACCACGACAATAGTTTTGTGTTCTAAAAATCTTTCGTCACAATCAAACTCTACTGGACTTTCGTAGGTAACATCTTTATCCACGTCAATTAATACAGCACTAGCTTCTATAGGTGAAATTTCTTGAAGTGTGTTGGCTAATAACTTGGCTAAGGCATGCCCCTGCCCTCTGATACCAGCAATAACAATATCCGACTCTTCAAAATTATTTTCATAAATTTCAAAAGCAATTCTTCTAATTTTCTGAAGCACTTGGGTCTGGCTCAGTATTTGGCTCTCAATAAGTTCCATATTTAATAATTCTAGAAAATTCTTGGATATATTTTCGTTAAGGCATTAAAATTAACATTCAAAAACCCCTAAAACAAATCATTAAAGGTAATTTACCCGTAATTTCATCTTTGGATTTAGGGAATCATCCTACTATACTTTCTTTATTAAATCATTAATTTGTTGGTGTTAATACTCATTTCAATAAAACTTCCTTATTTTTTGTACCTTTGTCGTCTGAATCACCAAATTTTATTATAGACATGGCAAAAGGATACGCTCAGTCGCAACAAAGACGAGTACAACAACCAATTCAATCAAATCCATTAGCAATCAAAACAAAAAAGTTTGCCCTTGAAAAAAATAAATTCATCGGAATAAACATGATGCAACTTATTAAAAATCAATGGTATTGGGGATTTGTGCCTTTAGCATTAATTTTTATCAACGTTATTTTGAACCTTACAGGCGTTTATCATAACTACTGGATTTACGTGTTGACACTAATCGGAGCAATTGCATATTTAATATTCTGGGCAATTCAGTTTACTGGCGTTACCCAATTAGAACAATACAAACAGCTTTTTAGTAAATATCGTTATGAAATCGATAGTCGCCAGATTTTGATGAAGTTAAGCGATACTGAGGGAGGTGTCATTAAATGGGACATGATTAAAGGTGCTAGAAAAGCTAAGGATGCCTACATTTTAGACATGGGGCAGTATCAGTTTATTTATTTACCATTTACGGTATTTAATACTGATAGTGATAAGAAGTTATTGGATAGAATCTTGAAAGACAAAGGATATTCGGTTGATTAATAGAAATATTCTGATGAAATATGAATCATCTCGAATTTCTCTTTATTTATCGTCTTGTCCTTACTTTTCTTTCCTTGATGAAAGAAAAGTAACCGCGCGGCGGACCGCAAAAGAAAATCAAGAATTCCTAATCGCATCGGCGAACCGACTCGATTAGGAATTCTTGATTTTTTTGCGGTCCGCCGTTGCGGTTACTTTTTGCATCAAGGCAAAAAGTAAGGACGAGAATAAATTACAAAAACTTAAAATCATCTAAAACTCACTATTTTTAGAGAAAATTTGGGATGACTCATGTTTATAACTAAGTTATTTTGTTTATTGTTTTCCCGAATGTGTCAACGTTTCAACTATCTCACCATGTGCAAGCTTATCGGCTTTGTCAAAATTTTGTAGGGCCTTCTGAATAGTTTCGTCAAAAGATGTCATCACTTGATAATATTCATTATTCAAGTTTTTACCCGCCTTTCTTTGCCAAACGCTTCTAGCGACCAAAGCCTTTATTTGTCCTTTGATATAGTTGTTTGAACGGTCATAATCTTTAGCCGACTGTTTTACTTTTGCTTGTGTTGCCAATCTTTGTAAATCTGCCATCATGGCGTCTGTTACAACAAACTGCTTATTAAACTCTTTAAAATTAAGTTTTTCAAGTGTTTTTAAATTCTTGTTTGCATAGTTCAACGCATATTCACGAATAACATTCTTGCTAAACAATTCCGTTAAATACTTAGAATAATAGCTTGTATCTCGGGCGACAAATACATCGGGCGTAATACCTCCACCGCCATACACTGTACGACCAGCAACAGTTTTATACTTCAATTTCTCATTGAATTTTATACTATCTGAACTAAAGAATTCTCCGCTTTTCATCCGTGTTTCATAATCCTTTTCATAGTCTTCTTCCTTCCCTAAAGAATATGGTTTCTGGATACTTCTTCCACTTGGCGTGTAGTATCTTGAAATAGTCAATCGTAACTCAGAGCCATCATGCAAGGTAATTGGCATTTGTACTAATCCTTTTCCAAACGAGCGTCTGCCTACAATCAAGGCACGGTCGTTATCCTGTAAAGCACCTGCTACAATTTCAGCGGCAGAAGCACTATTTTCATCAACCAGTACAATGACGGCTCCTTTTTCAAAAATCCCTTCCTGACGAGTGAATGTCTGTGAATCAAACTTAGAACCTTTGCCTTTGGTATATACAATCAGGCGTTCGTCTGATAAAAGCTCATCAACCATTTTCTCTGCGCGGTCTTTGTACCCCCCCGGATTTCCACGTAAATCAAGCACCAAACGTTTTAATCCTTGTGATTTCAAAGAAGATAATACTTGATGGAATTCATCATACGTAGATTCAGAGAAACGATCTACCTTGATATATCCTGTCTGGTTATCCATCATAAAACCAGCATTGATAGAATATGAAGGAATCCTATCACGGGTAACGGTAAATTGTCTGATTTTACTTTCTCCGCTTCTAACGATTTCCAATTCAACCTCACTCCCACGCGGCCCTCTTAGCTTACTGAATATTAGGCTTGAATTTACTTTTTGTCCGATTAATGAAACGCCATCTGCTTTAATCAAACGGTCGCCACTTTTTATGCCCACAGCATCCGAAGGGCCACCAACCATGGCATTTACCACATAAACGGTATCATTAAACACATTGAATTCTATACCGATACCATCAAAGCCAGATTCTAACTGCGAGCGAGCGGCAGCTACATCTTCCGTAGAAAAATAAGAGGTATGCGGGTCTAGTTTCTCTAACATTTTTTTGATAGAGAACTCCACCAGAGAGTCTGTACTGACAGAATCTACATAATTATTTTCAACTAATGAAAGCACCTCACGATATTTCGCTACTCCTTTAGCGACATTATTCATGCGCGACTGACCACTAAAAAAGTTGGCACCAATAAGCATTCCTGCTACCAAAGTAAAAGCAATTATGATGGGCAATCTGATAATCATCGGCTGATTATTCACGGGCTTATTTTCCTTCATCTTCAAACTGAATATTATTTTAACAACAAAATACCAATAAATTTTCAAAAAGCATATAATGTGCTATAATTTTCGAAGAGGTTTAGGAATTTTAATAACGCAGAATTCGTCAAGAAAATATTTGCCCAATAAAATGATGTAACTTTGTGAGATTATAAAACAATGAAACCTCACCCCCTGCCCCCTCTCCTTCAGAGGGCAGGGGGTGAGGTTAAGCAACACCATGGGAAGAATATTAGCCATAGATTATGGAACTAAAAGAGTAGGTTTGGCTGTAACAGACCCTTTAAAAATTATTGCCTCTGCTTTAGATACTGTCCATAGCAAAGATGTTTTGAACTTCCTGAAAGTATATATGGAAAAAGAAAGCGTAGAAGCTTTTGTAGTAGGAATGCCTGTGAATCTTGACGGACAAGCCACTAATAATACCTCACAAGTAAAAGGTTTTATTACTACGCTGAAAAAAGCATTCCCCGAAATGCCCATTCATTTGCACGACGAGCGTTTTACGTCATCAATGGCTATGAGTGCCATGATTGCAAGTGGCTATTCTAAAAAAGACCGTCGCGAAAAAGGGAACATTGATAAAATTTCTGCTACTATTATTTTACAGTCTTACATGGAGAGTAAGGGGATGTGAGTCATTGAATGAATGAGTGATTTAGTGATTGTAATACATTCAAAATTAACATTTTTCACTTCGCCATTTAATTTTGACGTATTACTTAAAAACAACAATTTTTAACAAAGCTTATAGCCTACGGCTTATTGCTTAAAGCCAAAACAATCAACATGAATCTTTACGGACTTATAGGTTATCCACTCGGACATTCTTTTTCAAAAGGTTATTTTACTGAAAAATTCCAACAATTAGGCATTGCCGAAACCCATACTTACGAAAAATTTGAATTAGAAAACATTCAAGATTTACCTGCTCTGCTACAAAGCCATCGCCCACAGCTAAAAGGTTTGAACGTAACTATCCCACATAAACAAAACGTGATTCCTTTTTTAGATGCTATCGACGAAGCAGCGTTGAAAATTGGGGCAGTAAATACCATCAAAATTTTACCCGACGGCACAACCAAGGGGTATAATACAGATTATTGGGGTTTCCGTTGGACGCTAGAAAAATGGGAAGATTTTCAAGCTATCAAACCACAAAAAGCATTGGTATTAGGCAAAGGTGGAGCAGCCAAAGCCATTATTCAAGCCTTGGAAGATTTAGGATTAACCACCCAATATGTATCAAGAACGAAGGAAGAAGATACTATTACGTATGAGGAATTGACAGAGGAAGTAATGAACGAGCATCTTTTTATTGTGAATACTACGCCTTTGGGTATGTTTCCAAAAGTAGAAAATTTCCCTGCTATCCCCTATCATTTATTAACTGACAAACATTTACTGTATGATATTGTCTATAATCCTTTAGAAACTACTTTCTTAAAAAAGGGATTAGCGCATGGTGCCAAAGGTGTGCATTTTGGATTAGAAATGCTTCATGGACAAGCTGAAAAAGCTTGGGAGATTTGGGGGGAATAATGCTATTTATTGATATTTTGTTACTCTTAGCCATCTATTTTTAGATGGTTTTTTATTGATATATGACCGTATGATAAAATATGGAAAAGATATTGATGATGGATTTTGATTGTTTGGCAGGAATTGGGATATTGGGAAATGTTTGGAAAAACACCGCTGAACAGTATCCAGCATTCTTTAGAATTAATTCATCGAAAAATAAAGAGTCAAAATTTTGTCTAAAATATAAATTATGAAAATCATAATTACACTTATACAAGTACTTCTTTCATTGTTACTTTTCTTAGATTTATTTTTTTGGGCAGCCTTATACGGTTCTGGTCATAGAGCTCCTCAAAAAACAGAAACAAGTATTATGCAAATTGCAGGATTGCTCATTCTGTTAATAATAGTTTCGACATTTATTCGGCGTAGATTGAATAGATAACTTTTATCTTGAAACCTTTTTAATTTACTTAACAAATATTCAAAAAAATTAAAGCCTTAAACTAATCAAGTCCCTATTTTAACCCTAATAATAAACCACCATGAACAAAAAATTGCTGCTCTTATTTTTCAACATCACATTGTTTGTTTGTCTTCACTCTACCATTTTTGCACAAGTATTTGAAGAATATACAGTTGATGCTCTTTCCCAAACTGCCCCTTTAAAACCCAAATTAAAAGATTTTAAGACTTTTGATGTAAGGCTCATTAAATACACTGCCTTGAATGCTCCGATAGAAATAAAAAATCTCCCCGACAGTGACTTCTCAACGCTTTTGTCGTCTGTCTCATTCAATCCATTAAAACAAGTAACTGATGGGGGTGATTTACACGTGGTCGTATTACTACAAGCGTATAGTGATATGAAACTTGGTGCATATACTGGATTCTATATTACCCTCTACGACAAGTTTATGAACGTACAGGGAACATTTCAAAAGAATTGGAGTTATCTAGAACCCAAAGCCTCCAAAAAACTAACGGATGATTCTGCTTATAAAGTAAAATTTAAAGCAAACCTTGAAAGTGCGCTCGAAGACTTTTTAGCGACAATGTACAAAGCAGGCGTAGAAGGTCATGAAAAATATGTTCGTGTTACATTGGCTCAGTTTAGCAAAGCTAAAAATTGGCCAGATTTAAAAGACTTCAACGTAATTATCGAAGAAACTAACAAAACGCTTAGAAAACAAGGAACTAATGCTTGGTTAAAGGAAATCACGAAAGATGACATTAAATATTGGGGGGAGTTTGTCAATGAAAAAGATGATACAGACCAAAATGATATAAAAAGAGCCGCTTTGCACAATTTGTGTGTTTACTATACGCTAAACCATGATGAAAAAATGGCAAGAGATTATTTAGAAAAATATAAAAAAGTAGATGTTGAGTTAAAATTTAATGGCGTAAAATTTAGGTATTCAGATAGAATAGAGGAAGTACTTATTAATGAAATATTCCCTAAAAAAGAAACAGAGCCTTTACTAACTCAAGAGATACCACTTGACGCAATCTTAGAAAAACACCAATTCATTACTGTTGAAGGCACTGCCATTCCTTATGAAGGTGATAAGTTTTTTAAAGAACCTTTTAAAGGAACCATCAAAATTGTGAAGCCAGAACCTTATTTCAATATAACCAACAGCGGAGCAGTCTCTACGCTAGGTGGAAAAGATGTAGGAGTTCCTATTAAACTTTTTAATGGTAAAGAATTGGTTAAACAACTTTATGCCTCTAATATTCAGAAGATAACGAGCAATGATGATTCAAAAGAGTTTGTTGTTCGTAAATTTAGATTGCTGACGTTTACCTACTTTACCCTCTTAGAGCGTACCTATAAAGGCCCTAAAGTTGCATTATACGAACAATTATTTGTTGAAGATTCGCCTGTTTCACAGAAAAGCTCTAACCCAGAACGTCAAAATATAGCCCCAGAAGTTTATTTTTGGTTGGCTAAAACAGGCGATACAGAAGGAGTACAAACAACTTTTATTAACGTAAAAAAGAGACTTTTTGAATATTTTAGCGACTGCCCATCAATCAAGGAAAAGTACAGCGAAGTCAGTTACAATAATTTAAATATGAAAAATATCGTAGCAGATTACGATAAATGTAAATAAAATTTGCTCCCTGATTTTAACATTACAAGAACAAATTATCTAATATGAAAATAATTGCATTTGCAGGAAGTAATAGCTCTACTTCTATCAATAAAAAACTAGTAACATACGTTTCATCATATTTTCAGGGACATACTATTGAAATTCTAGACCTCAATGATTATGAAATGCCTTTGTTTAGTGTGGATAAGTTGGCAAAAGATGGGATTCCTCAATTGACATTAGATTTCGCTGAAAAAATCGACTCTAGTGATTTTTTATTGATTTCATTAGCAGAAAACAATGGTGCTTATACCACAGCCTTCAAAAACGTTTTCGATTGGCTTTCTATGATTCCTGAGCGTCCTGTGTTTGGGAATAAACCTATGTTTTTATTATCAACTTCTCCTGGAGCAAGAGGGGGAGCAAGCGTAATGGAAATAGCCAAAAATAGAATGCCTCATAGTGGTGGTAAAGTAATAGAGACTTTTTCTTTACCAAGTTTCTATAAGAGTTTTGTGGAAGGTAAAGGAATTACAAATAGCGAATACGCTACGGAATTAGCTACTAAAATTGAGAAAATAAAGGACGATTTATTAATGTAATGACTATATTTAATTCTTGACAACAAAACCTAAACCATCAAACCTTATGCAAGATGAATGAAATTGATTTCTTGATTAAACAAACTAGTGATGCTTATAACTGGACTAATAAATTAATCCATTCTATTTCTTTAGAAAAATGGGATACTACCCCGAACATTCTTGAAACGAATGTCACTTGGCAAGTAGGTCACTTAATCATGAGTCATTATTACCACTCTATTATGGTGATAGTTGGCCACCAAATGGATATTATCCAAAAGATACCGCTAAAAGACTATAATGATTTTTTTACAGATGGTGTTCCCAGTGCCACCATCGGCAAAACACATGCAAATAACCTTTTAACTCAATTGAATATCGTTCAGGAAAAGTCTTTAGCTATAATCAAAGCATTGCCATTAGCAGAACTTGATAATAAATTAGAGCCAACACCGACACCTCATCCTATCGCAAAAACTAAACTAGAAGCTTTAGACTGGAATATTAAACATACCATGTACCACTGTGGACAAATTGGTATATTAAAAAGAATTATTGACGAGCGATACGATTTTGGATTAAGACGAAATGAATAAAAGAATCATTTATTCGCTTTTCTTCGAATATGATAATAAGCACGGAAATCATTGGATGTTGTGGATAAATGATAATAAAGCTAAATTAAACGTAATAATAAATGAGTAACAAAGAAAAAATAATCAATAACTACATAGAAGGATACAATCAGTTTGATATTGATAAAATGGTGTTAGACTTCGATGACAATATTATTTTTGAGAATATTTCTAATGGGGAAGTCAACATGACTTTGTCAGGAATTACTGCGTTTAAAGAACAAGCAGAACAGGCAAAAGCTTACTTCTCTGCAAGAACTCAAACAATAACATCATTAGAGGACAAAGATGATGAAGTTGAAGTCGAGATAGGTTATTATGCCATATTAGGAATGGATTTCCCTAATGGATTAAAGAAAGGCGACGAATTGAAATTAAAAGGAAAGTCTATTTTCAAGTTTTTGGATGATAAAATTATTAAGCTTACTGATATTAGTTAATGTACATATATTTATTAACCAAAAGCGGTCGTAGCATTCATTTGCTACGACCGCTTTTGGTTATTTTATAAATTTTACTTTCCCTCGCTTGGCTGTACTGCAATGTAACATTGCAAAAATGCAACGCATTTTGTAATTTTTCACCTTGCCCCCATTAGTCCGTATCTTTGATGATAGACTGTAATAACAATGGTTTTATAAACCACAAGTCAAATTGCTCAATTCATCACTAAACTGGGTGGGCTGGGCTTGCTTAATATTTATCGTTCCAAGGCTAAAGATGTGGAATAGCTGGGGTACTACTAACTACAAGTAGGTGTTGAGGACTAGGCGTCTCCCCCGAGACAGATACTAGTAATGGTGGAAATTGTTCTTTACTTTCCTCAGTTTAATAGTCCATTGTTTATATCACCTGCTCTGAATGCCCATTCCGTATGTTTGTCAATATCTTGTCGTAACAACATATTGAGTTGTGCTGCATGATGTTGGGTATGGCGGAGGTTATAAAGTAGAATTTCCAAAATCGGGTAATCCATATCATTGGGGTCATCTCCTTCTTTAAATCTTTCATTTAATTTTTCATCAGTCAAGGCATAGATTATTTGTTTGCACTTTTCACGGCTTAGTTGAAGATATTCTACTATTTCTTGTTTGCTATAAATTTTGTCAGGTATTAAATCGTCAATAGCTTCTTTTGGTCTTTCTTCTGGCTCTTTTTGCGTAAAAGAAAGTAGTGGTGAAAAGTCACTTGGTGGAATTGTTAAATAGTAGTCTAAAAATATTGTACTATGAAAAGCAATATAATAAAATCGTTTGTGAGTAATAAAATAGTCGTCAGGACTATTTGAGATGGCATTTATAAGCATATCAATGCTTGCTCCGAATTGATTCCATAATATTTCTTTTATTGATTTGTCCATATTTCATCACGTTGAATGTTAGTCCTAAGCTTTTCTACTATTCAAGTTAAAAAGAGCCTTTGCTCGTTCAAATGAAACTATTTTTTCTTAGATGACGTAAAATAACTCCTTTTTGAGGATATAGATATATGGTTTTGAAAATTGATGTGTTGCTTATACTTGGGTTGTGGGAAAACAAAGACCAACAACGATAATAACAAACTTTTTTCTATCATCTATTTAGAGATTACTTGCAGACAGAGTCTGCATTTTATTAATTGTTCCTAGTCTAAATAAGACTTGAAACAGCGATGGGCGAAAACAACACACCAACATAATAGTTAAACTTTCACCTCCAGTACAAATCAATTTAATACCCCAAATTAGCTAAGTAACTAACTACAAGAGATATGATTAATGTTTAGGGTTTTTGATGTTGTATGATTTTATTTGGGGTGGGTACAAGCATTCTTCTTTCTTTAAGCATTAAAAAATATGCGTTGTCTATCAAAACTAAATCATAATTTAGTATGTTTGATTTTTATAATTATGCAAGATGGAACAAATTCATACTTTAGAAGATTTATATAAAAATCGTTTAAACTTTGTACCCGAAAACCTTAAAAATGATATCGGACATTTTAATGTTTTTCGGGTTGAAGATTTTATCGGAAATTCGCAAAAACCGATTCCGTACAGTCGAAAGGATTATTATAAAATTTCACTAGTAATTGGCAAAAACCATTATCATTATGCAGATAAAATCGTGGAAGTACAAGAAGCAGGCATTTCTTTTGCCAACCCGATGATTCCCTACAAATTAGAAAGAATCGGCGAAAAGCAGTCGGGATACTTTTGTGTATTTACCGAATCTTTTCTTCAACAAATTCCCAATATCAAAGAATATCCCATTTTCAAAGTTGGCTCTTTCCCAATTTATGAGTTAGAAACTGAAAATATCGCAGGATACAGCCATATTTTCGAGCAAATGCTTACTGAAATCAACCTTGAGTACGTCTATAAGTACGATTTACTCCGTACTTTGGTACAGCAACTCATTCACAAAGCCATGCGTTTGAAACCCAACGAAACGGTGGTTTCTTCGCAAAATCATTCGGCAAACAATCGTATCACCTCTCTTTTTATTGAATTATTGGAACGCCAATTCCCGATTGAATCGCCATTTCAAACGATGAAATTGCGAAACCCGATAGATTTTGCTACGCATCTTTCGGTACACATCAACCACTTAAACAGAGCTTTAAAAAGTGTTACGGGCAAAACTACTTCTCAATTAATTGCTGAACGGATTTTACAAGAATCAAAAACATTATTAAAACATACCGATTGGAACATTGCTGAAATCGGTTTTTGCTTAGGTTTTGAAGACCCTTCGCATTTTACTTCATTTTTTAGGCGTGCTTCACAAATCACGCCCAAATTGTTTCGTAATTGACAGACAAACATCTAATTGTTTGATTTTTTATATTTCCTGTTTCTTATGGGCTACTTATAAATAAGTATTTCTAAGGAATTTTGCAACAGATAAACATATTCAAAAATAATCAACGACTATGAAGTATAATTATGTAGGCGAAACGGGTTTATTAGTCTCGGAGCTATGTTTGGGAACAATGACTTTCGGCGGACAGAATGCTGGAATGTGGGAAAATATTGGCAAACTACAACAGCAAGAAGTAAACGAATTGATTAAAGTGGCAGTAGAGGCAGGCATCAATTTTATTGATACCGCCAATATTTATTCTTTTGGACAATCGGAACAATTGCTGGGACAGGCTTTGAAAGATTTGAATATTCAGCGTGACCGAGTGGTGATTGCCACAAAAGTATTAGCCAAAATGGACGAATACCCTAACAGCACTGGGCTATCTAGATACCACATTTTCAATTCTGTTGAAGCAAGTTTGAAGCGTTTGCAAATGGATTACGTTGATGTATTATACGTTCATGGCGTTGATCCAAAAACTTCTATCGAGCAAATTGTGCGTACCCTCAACGACATTGTAAACACAGGAAAAGTACGTTACATTGCTATTTGTAACTGGCCGGCTTGGATGGTCGCTGAGGCTCAAACCTTTGCTAAATACAATGGTTTCCATCAATTCATTGGCTTGCAATATTATTATTCTGCCGTAAGCCGTGATATTGAGCATGAACTTGTACCGATGGCGGCACATCACAAATTAGGAATATTCCCGTGGAGTCCATTAGCAGGTGGATTTTTGAGTGGTAAATATACTCGGGAACAAGCAGAAGCAGGTTCGAGAAGAGTAAATTTCGATTTCCCTCCTATCGACAAAGAAAAAGGTTATGATTTGGTAGAAGTGTTAAGTAGCATTGCCAATGCCCATCATGCTACAGTAGCACAAGTAGCTTTGGCGTGGGTCAGACAGCAAAGTGGCGTAACAAGTACCATTATCGGAGCAAAAACTGTTGCTCAGTTGAATGATAATCTTCGCTCAGTCGAGATTCAATTAACGCCTGAAGATTTAGCCAAAATCAATGAGGTAAGCCCATTACCATTACAATATCCGGGGTGGATGGTGAACAGACAAAGTACGTATAGAAATTAAGGATAAGCTTCTTAGAAGGTTAGATTTACTACTTTATTTGACCTTCTAAGACTATTCTATACTCATCTTGATTCTCAAAATCAATTTTACAATGTTAATTGAACCTCGCCCGAAACTCCAATGGACTCATCTCAACTTTAGTCTTAAACAATTTACTAAACGATTGTGAATGCTCAAAACCTAATTGAAAAGCTATTTCACTCACAGAAAGACTGGTTGTAGCAAGCTTCTCTTTGGCTTTTTCGATAAGTTTTTGATGGATATGTTGTTGTGCACTTTGTCCAGTGAGACTTCTTAATAAATCACTTAGATAATGTGCTGAAACATTAAGTTCTTGCGAAATAAAATGAACACTTGGAATCCCTAATTCAATAATTTTATTGTCGAAATACTCATTAAGTAGCTTATCAAAATTCACGAGTAAATTGTTACTGGCATTTTTTCGGGTCAGGAACTGGCGATTATAAAAGCGATTGGTATAATTCAGCAATAGGTCAAGGTATGAGATCATAACATCTTGACTAAATTGGTCTATTGAATTTTGGGATTCTAATTCAATATTTTGCAAAATCATTTCAAGCATTTTTTCCTCCTTATCAGAAAGGTGTAAAGCTTCGTTTACTTCATAGGAGAAAAAACCGTATTCTTTGATGAGCCTTCCCAGTGGATATGGACGTATAAAATCAGGATGAAAAACTAACCACCAGCCAGACACTTCATAATTATCTTGTCCTCTGGTTGATAATAATTGCCCAGGCGACATTGTTGCTAAAACACCCTCATCAAAATCGTAATAGTGTTGTCCATATTTTAATTTTCCTTTCACATTTTTCTTTAAAGACACGCTGTAAAAGTTTAGAATTAAATGATGAGTTGTACTACTATCTGTATTCGGCACAGTATCTAAATTGATAAGACTAACCAGAGGATGATGTGGCTTTGGAAGCCCAATAAGTCGATGTAACTCAGAAACAGAGTTTATAATAGTTGGCTTTACTCTATTTTTCATGATGAAATCTATAATGATTAGAAGTGTCGTTACAAGATACAACGACACTTCTTAAAGATGTCAAATTAATGATTTGTGACTTTTTGGGTAAATATCCAAGCCCAAGCAATCAACAGAAACTGAAAAGGTAGTCGGATGATACTTGCCACAAAACCTTCATTTTTAGTTTGATAAAAATCAATAGATTGGGGAATGTGAATGCCCAAAAAATAAACAATCAGCATAGCTATGATAAGTTTTGCTGATAAGACTCTTGTTTTCAAAGGCAAAAGCAATAGCCCCAACACAATTTCTACGATACCACTAAAATAAATCAAAAAGATATGTGCAGGCATCCACGTAGGCATCATAGCCAAATATTGCTTGGGATATAGCAAGTGCATTGCCCCCATTCCTACATAAAACAAGACCAAAAGGTACAGCGATACAACTTTAATCGTCTTCATCATCATTATGATCTTTAGTTATTGAGCTTTCTCTGCTACTGGTTGCCATGTCTTCCAATCTGCCAAACGTTTAGCATAAACAGGCTCTATTACATGTAAAGGTACTGCACCCAAAAACAAACGCAAAGGCGGATTTTCAGTATCAGCAAGTGTTAAAATTGCATTGGCTGTATTGGCAGGATTCCCTTGTGAAACACCGCTAAATGCTTTATATAAAGCAGCTTTTACACCGTTATATGCCTCAATAGCTTTACTTTGTTTGGCAGATGCCGTTCCCCATTCAGTAGCATAACCAGCAGGTTCAATCAATGTAACTTTAATGCCAAAGCCTGCAACCTCTTGAGCGAGTGAATCACAAAGACCTTCAACAGCCCATTTAGACGCATGATAAATACCCAATGTTGGGAAAGTTGTTACTCCACCAATACTTGATACTTGCATGATATGCCCGCCTTGTTGTTTTCTCATAATTGGCAATACTGCTTGAATAATCCATAAAGAACCAAAGACATTTGTTTCAAATTGAGCTCTTGCCTCAGTTTCAGAAATCTCTTCAATACATCCAAAATGCCCAAAACCTGCATTGCTAATCAATACGTCAATTTTCCCGAAATGTTCCTGTGCTTGTTGAACTGCCGCAAAGCAAGCCTCACGATTATCGACATCTAAAGAAATTGGCAAAACAGCATCGCCGTATTTTGTTACCAAATCATCTAAAGAATCAATATTTCTGGCGGTTGCTACCACTTTGTCGCCACGTTGAAGGGCTGCCTCGGCCCAAGTCTTACCAAAACCTTTTGATGTTCCCGTAATTAACCAAACTTTATTTTCCATTGTTTTATTGTTTTAATTTGTTGTTGCAAAGTTCAGCTAAATAAAACACTGGGAAGTAGCCAAAACGTGGGATATTGTATCCAAAACGGAGTAATATGTAAATTTGGAGAGCTACCTCATCCACATCTGATTCTGTGCTACTACATTTTGATGAATAGGGCAACCTCGCTTGGCATAGTGTTTTTCACTACGCCAAGCGAGGGAACATACAGGCAAGCCAACTCGCACGTGAGTAAAATCATTTTCAACTAATAACGTTTATCATAAAACACTGACATTCAAATATTTATAAGTTTCGTGCAATAATGAAATTCCAGATAGCGTTAACAAAAAAAAAATAACTATGAAAACAAAAATTTTATTATCAATATTTTTTTCTATCGCAACACTCTTGGCGGGTTGCAAGAAAGACGACTTAAACATTGAAGACGGAACATATAAAGGAACGTTTTCTGTAACTTACAGCTCGGGAATAAAAACTGGACAAACGACCTTAGTATTGACGAATGGTAAATTTTCTTGTTCGGGTAATTCCAATAGAATACCTGCTGGGGGGTCAGGTACCTTTTCTTCAGACAACAACAAAATAACATTTAATGATGAAAATTTTTGGACGGCCGAATTTGATCCTAATTTAATACTTAAAGGGACGTATACCTATACATTTGATGGGAAAAAACTAAAAATATATGCTGAAAGAAATGGTATTGGGAACTTTAATTATTACCTCGAAAAACAATAATTAATTCCCTCGCTTGGCATAGTATTTTTCCCTACGTCAGTGTGTCAGGACTTCTTAGAAGGCAACGGCTAGTGGTATATGAGTACACAACTTGGGAATAATTATAAAATGCTCTCCATTTTTGCAATGTAACATTGCCGTATACACTGACGTAGTGAAAAACACTACGCCAAGCGAACGAACCTTATGTTTGTTTATTTTATAAACTTTACTTTCCCAGCAAAAGGGTCTGTATCTAATGCAAAGGCTTTCCCTTTTTTGCTCATTGAAATGTCATGTAAAACATTATCAGATGGTAAACATATTTTACCCTTTACCTTACTAGTACTTACTGAAAAAGGTACTAATTCTAACTGAGACCAGTCTAAATCATTGGTTGATTGTGCCAATTTGATGTGTGGCAAAAAAGCACCATCACGTACCAACATTACTACTGACAACTCTCCTCCGTCTATCTTGTGCCAACCACCCGCATACACTTTCTTGGTTTGATAATCTATCCAATTTCCTTTGGGTAAATATACTTCTCTGCTTCTGGCATCTTGTTCAAATAGGGGTGCCACCAAAATATCTGAGCCAAACATGTATTCATTTTCAATTTGCCAAGAACCTGCATCTTCTGGAAACTCTACAAACAAAGCACGCATCATTGGCAATCCTTTTTCAGAGGCATATTTAGACTGTGCATAAATATAAGGCAATAGCTTATACTTCATTTCGATTACCTTTCGGAAATCATTCATAAAATCTACACCATAATCCCACGGTTCTTTAGGTGGCTGTCCATGACAACGTGTATGCGATGACAAAGCCCCAAATGGCAACCAACGTCGGTATAAATCTTGCTGAGTTCTTTGCGTAAAACCACCTATATCGTGGCTCCAGAATGAAAAGCCAGAAACGCCTAGCGATAAACCTCCGCGTAATTCGGCTTCCATACCCATATTGGTAGATTCCGCATCGCCACCCCAATGTAAAGGATAACGTTGTGAGCCTGCCCATGTGCTTCTAGCCCAAATGATATTTTCTCCGTTGATTTCCTTGGTCAATTCTGATACAATTTTATTATAACGCAGTGGGTACAAATTATGCTCATAAAAGCCTGTACGACCATTGGCATAAATTCCCTTGTAGGGAGCAGCCTCGCCAAAATCTACCTTGATGGCAGCTACACCCATTTTTAATAAATTACCAATTTTTTCACGATACCATTGAATGGTATTAACATTGGTAAAATCTAAGACAGCATCTTCGTAAGGGATATTACCTTTATCATTTTTGACAAATAAGCCTTTATCTACAATTTCTTGAAAGAGGTCATTTTTAGGAACGAAGTATGGCAATTGCCACAGACAAGTACGGAAACCTTGTTCCTTTAAATCCGAAATCATTTTGACAGGGTCTTTAAAACGATTTTTGGAAAATTGATAATCACAACGCCAATCTGTTTCAAACCATCCTGTATCAAAATGGAGTACATCTGTAGGAATTTTGTTAGCTCTTAGCTTAACCGCAACATTACGTCCGTCCTCTTCTGAAAAATAAGTAATACGACTCATCCACAACCCAAAAGACCAAAGTGGAGGCATAGAAGCTTTACCGGTCACATTGGTATATTCGTCCAGAATTTCTTTAGGTTCGCCCAAGAAAACGAATAAATCTAATGATTCATCCCCAATCATTAATGCATTGGCAGCACCATAGGTAGCACCAAAATCGCAAGTAATGGGCGTAGAAGTGTGCATAAACATGCCGTAGCCTCTTGAACTCATAAAAAACGGAATAGGCTTATACATTCCAGCCGTTTCGATACCATTAGGGTCTGAGGTATATAAATTTACTTTTTGACCGTACTTGTTCAATTTGGTGAATGATTCACCACAACCAAAGATTTTTTCATCGGGCGATAGCGTAAATACGGGCGCTATACTCCGTGAATAGTCTGCTGCACGTCGCACAAAACAGAAAGGCATCGAGGCTGTATAAGATGTTTTATTATCTGCAAATCCACGAGTTTTGGTTAATAATTTACCTGTCTTATCTCTGAATTCTATTCCCCAAGGGCTTTCGGTAATCGTCACTGTTCCGAAGGCACTTTTGTATTGATGTCCCCCTGCAATTTTGGTGTATTGCCAAGAATTATCGCGAGTAGGTTCTTTTACTAACATCAAAGATGGTTCGTCTTTCCTAGTAATAGTACCTGTATTGGCTCTGATTCTTACTGATTTTGGTGAAATAAATTCTATTGAAAAAGGTAAAACAGGGTTTTCCGCATATTCTGGTCCAGGGAACTCATTTCCCAGCACTTTATGCAAAGCCGACTGTGTATAATTAAACGCATGAGCAGGAAAATACTGATTTCTTTTCCATTTGATACTACCCGAACCTGTAGCAGGATTAAAACTTGCCAAACTATCTGCTACGAAATAAGTATTGGTAAAATCTTTAAAATCTTTGCTAAGGTCAACAGGCTCGTTGAGCATTGTTTGTACATTTTGAGCAACAGTGTATTGACTTTGGAAAAGTCCTAAAGATAATGCGAGCAAAACACCTCGTTTGACATGCGAATAAATATTGATGTTCATATAGAATAAAATGATTAATGGTTAACAATGTATCAACTTGCTATGGCTTTTCTACTTTTTTATACCCTATAATTCTATTTTTAGCATCAAAAAACTTTAAAATATAAGTACCTGATTGCTGTTTGTTTACTGTCAGTTTTTTCTTACTTAATTTTTTCTTTGCAATAGATTTTCCTTGAAGATTTATTAATTGTGCGGAATAAACGGTATTACCTGTACTTTTTATCGTAAAAACATCTTGGCGAGCATTGGAAAGAATATCTACATCTGTTAATTCAGGCGTTTTACTCAACCCTAAGGTTTTTAGGACATAATTTCCAATATCAGTCTTTATACAGGGCGATAGTGCTGTAGTTCCTTTTTGAAACATATTGAATCCTCCATTCCACTCCCACCAAGCAGATGGAATATCTAAGGCAGTCAACGCATCGTAAACAGCATTGGCATGTCTGCAACGACTATCGGCATCTGCAAAATTGCTGTAAGAGCCAAACTCTCCTAAGAAGATAGGGACATTTTTCTGAACAGACCAATCTTTTGCCTTGGCAAGTGCATTGTAAATTGCTTCTGGAGTCCCATATCTTGAATAATGAGTAACGTTATACTCTACCCAAGTTCCTTTTGCTGAAGGAGGTACTACTAGCGTTGAATTGTCTGTGGGGCTTGGGAAAGGAATATTTCTTAAATCTCTTACTTCTGGACTCGTCCATGTTGCCCCTTGGTGGGTAAAAATAAATGGGTCGTAATAATGAAAAGTATAAATAATATTGGGGTCATCAAAAGGTTCAGATTTTAATAAACCTTCTCTACTATTCCAGTCATGAAAGCCTACAACAAGCGTATGGCGAGGGGCAATGGCTCTGACTGCACTGATTAATTGGTTGGCCTCTGCTCGCCATTCCTCTGCGGTGATGTCGTGGGGTTCATTTTGTAATTCAAAAAACACTTTCTCAGGGTCTGTATTTTTATACCTTTCTGCGACACTCTTCCACAAAAATAATTTTCTATCGATGGTATTTGCTTCAGGTATCGAGCCATTGTATTCTGGGTGATGTAAATCAATAATTACTTTCAATCCATTATTCATACACCATTTAATGAGAGAATCTGTAGCCGTTAGTCCAAGCGGATAATCCCATTGATAAGGTGCTTGTATAGAAGCAAAGGCACTAAAACAAACGGGCATTCTGATAGTTTTGAAGCCTTCTTTAGCAATATCAGCAATCATGCTTTTACGTTTCATTACCTCTGACATCTTCAAGAAATCACCATAATGATTAGCTTTTGTCCCTACCCAATAATTTTCTAAATAAGAAAGGTTCATTCCGATGCCCAATGTGGCGGCTCTTTTCGAAGCAATTGTTTGCGAGAAAAGGGTATTATTCAATACTAAGTTTATACTGAATAATACAAAATATACAATGTTTTTTTTCATGTTAATATCATTTTATAGACCTGCTCATTTTTGATTGTAAGGCTTCAATAGCCGCGGATAAATAGGCCATCGGAGCATTCCAATTAATTGCAATTTCGTTAGTCGAATATGAACAATCTGCATCTAAATAAGATTCATCAGCTACTTTGGTTGTGTATCCTACACATTTATCCTGTTGTCCAGGATTTGCTCCTCCAGACAAAAAACCTGGTAAAGGTTCAACGATACCATCCGCCATTGCCAAGCGATGATGCGGATGCATAGGCGTTTTTGAACCAAAGGCTGTCATAAACGAATACCCAGTTCCATTTCTACCAAGCAGATAATCTAAGTTACTTAAAGCTAAATCTAAGTATTTTTTATTTTTTGTCAATTTAAATGCTTGAATCATGGCTATTCCTTGATTGGCAGCTCCACCAGAGCTTCCCCACATAAAATCTCTGGCAGTTCTTCCCATTACTGTTTGGAAAGAACGCTTTTCAACACCATTCGCCAACGTATCTATAAAGGTCAGGAGTCTGTTTTTCAAAATAGGGAAATCGTCTTTTGCTTTTCCTGTTAATTGATGTTGAAATCTTGCGAAGGTATAATACCCCAATAGACGCACTTGATTCCAAGAAGGTATATTCATTTTTGTGTTAAGCTGATTCCCAATAGTGTTGTAATAGCTATCATCTTTGGTAGTGATATATAATTCTGTGGCTGCCCAGAAAAATTCATCCGAGGAATCATTGTCACCATAAGCACCCGTTATTATTTTAGGTAAAAACTGTTCATTCAATTTATTTTGATCGTACTTCACGTTTGGATTTTTAATCGCCCAATTCCAAGCACGAGTAGAAGCTAGCAAACAAGAATCAGCCAAAGCTGGAAACTCTTTTGGAAATTGCTTGAAAACCCTAGCCGCTTGTGCCATTACCGCAGCAAAATCGAGGGTAGCAGTAGTACTTTTTTGTACTGCATATCGCGTTTTAGTTGCCTCCTTAGGCATAATGATTGGGTCAAAAACAGCATTGGTTAATTTATGATAAACTCCTCCATCAGTATCTTGCATGGTTAACATCCAACGTAAATTCCACAGTGCTTCATCTAATATATCGGGAATAGTATTATTACTTTCTGGAATATTCAGGTTTTGTTGTTGAAAATACGCTGGGAAATCTTCATACAACGAAAAAAGCGTTCCCATCGTAATACCTGAATTTACGATATACTTATTATAGTCGCCTGCATCGTACCATCCTTTAGGCGATGAAATGACAGTGCCTTCTGGTCTTTCGGGGCTTACAGCCGAAGCATGAATTAATATTTTGGTATCTGGATGTGCAAATGGTCTTGCCCATTTCCCAGCATATTTTGAAGGAAGTTCGATAGAGGCTCTTTGATAATAAAAGGCTTTTAGGGATGCCTTAGCGAGGTTTTGATGGATATTAGCACGCACTTCAAATGGATAAGAAACCCCTAATGAGGGTACTTCTATTACATATTTACCTACGCTTTGTAAGCTTGAAAAATCTGCTATTTGAGTGGTTTTTCCAGAAAATTCTGATTTGCGAGAGGTACTTAATGTACCTACTAAAACCGTTTTACTTAAATCGCTCGTTTTAACTAAAAAAGTGGTTGCTTTAGCATTGACAACAACGGCTATTTTAGGCGCATTTGGATAAAAACCAATTTGATTAAGGCGAATATTTTCTGATACTTTTTGTCCAAAAATTGGGTAAAAAATAAAAGAAACCACACATAACATTATATACTTAAAGCTATTCATTGGATAATTTTTGTTTATAAATTTTAAGGATAATCATTTTAGTTGGGAGTGGTAAGTTGGGAGTTATAAAGTTGTAAATTATTAATAAACAACTTTATATAAACACACTAATTATATAACTTCTTACAAATTACCACTCACAACTCATCACTTCTTAGTCACTAATTGATACAATGCTCCTTTATCACTTCCTAGTAGCACTGTTAGCAAATACACCTCACCTGCTTGGTCTTCGCCAAAGCTGTAAATATGCCAGTTGCCAGCCTCTTGCGAGATAGAAAGTTTTTCTCTGTTCCATTGTTCTTTTTTACTATCAGTCAACGCCCATACAGGACCTGTCCAGTCAGCAAAAATATATTTTCCATAAAGGGCAGGAATTTGTTTACCTCTATACACAAAGCCTCCTGTAATACTCAATCCGTCTGAGTGGGGATATTCTGAAATAGGATTAATCCAATTTTTAGGGTCTGGGTCGTTCGGGAATTTTTCGTGTAATCCTTCTCTGATTCTCCAGCCATAATTACTGCCTTTTGTTACAAGGTCTACTTCCTCATAATTATCCTGACCAACGTCTCCTACGAATAATTCGCCTGTTTTTTTATCAAAACTTATACGCCAAGGATTTCTGAAACCATAAGCAAAAATCTCAGGGCGTACCTCTGATTTTCCAACAAAGGGATTATCGCTTGGAATACTGTAAGGCAATTGTTTTACATCAACCCTAAGGATTTTCCCTAAAAAATTGCTTAGGTTTTGGGCATTACCAAACTCGCCATGTTTATCATTCTGACCTCCACCATCGCCTACAGCAATGTATAAAAATCCGTCTGGGCCAAATTTTAAATCTCCACCGTTATGGTTAGATTGTGGCTCGTTAAATTCCAATACTGTTTTAGCAGTACTTTCATCCACAGCATTCTTATTTTGGCTTGAAACAGTGTATTCTCTGATTAAGCTTTTATGGTCAACTCCTTTCGTACCACTTGCTCCAGGAATACTACAGTATACGTATAATTTGCCATTTTTAGCAAAATCTGGATGAAAAGCCAAGCCTAAGAGTCCGCGTTCTTCATAGCCTTTTTTCTTAACTACTTCATCAGTAATATCTAAAAATAAGGTTGGTAATACTTTCCCTTTTTGTATGATTTTAATTTTCCCTTCTTGTTCACCTACAAACAACCTGCCTGATTTATCATTAGGTTCAGCAAAAACCGTTGGATGTGACAGTTGGTCTGAAATCAGTTTTGTATCTACTTTAATGGTAGAAATTGCTTCCTGACTATAACCCGAACAGCTAAATACTAAGCTGAGGAAAAATATATTGCTAAGTTTTTTTATCGTTATCATGTTTTCTAATGGTAAATGGGTGAATTGTGAATGAGTGAATTATTTTTTTTGAAAAAACAACTTCATTTATTCACAATAAACTAACTAGTTTTCAATAGCTTTATTTTTAAAATCAAACAATATTTTACCCTTAATAGGCGTGTAATTCAGCATCATATTTTTCTGACTTTGAGGGCCATATAAATTAGCTGGATTAAACTTTGCCCCTATCGGACTAATACCATTTAAGAAACCAATATTCCCTGTCGGAAATGGGGGACTGGTATTATCATTGGTCGCACCTTTAGGTTTTTGAGGTTGAAGCATCTGCAAAAACATATTTTCGTCTTCCGCGTATACTGTAAAGGCACTTTCCTTGGTTTCAATCACTACCCATTTCAAATCTGAATGATAGCCTTTGAATTCTGGATATTGAAAGTCCTCCCCTGTAATAGCATCGTTATAATCTTTATGCCATACCCCATATTTCAACCCTTTCATACGGTTTTTCCACACTCTGAAAGGTCCACGCCCCAACCATTTCATGCCAGTAATGTTACTTTCTGGATAGTTGAAAGTAATTCCCATAAAGTCTGCATCTCCTTTTTGTGAATATTGATAAGAAAGTTCTACAGGTTGATTGCTCGAAAACTTCCACCATACATTAAAACTTCCGCCATCACCACCGTAGTTGACGGCTACTTCATAGCCATTGGCAGTAGCATAATGTTTAAACGATTTTAAGGTAACATTTACCCCTGCCAAACTTGGGCCATTCGATAATGAAATGTCTGATTTTGAATTGTTTACTTTAGACAAATAGCCCGTAGTTTTATCAAAAACATAGATAATATTATCAGCCTTAATCGTCAAGAAATTAGCATCTTCGCTTGCCTCAATTTTTGAAACAGTGTTTTTTGAGGCAATTATCTTGGTAATCTCTTCTTGTTCTTCAGGAATTACCCACGACCATGTGAAAATCTCCTTACCATTCTGATTGGTTGCTTTTAAATAAAGCGCATCGCTTTCTGTCCAATTACTAGGTAAATTCAATTTCAGATAACCTGTTTCTCCAGCAGGAATAGAAGTAAATGCAGGCTTTCCTGTTTGATTTACGATGGCTTCTAAAGACTTATCACTTGGTTTTGGGAAAGAAACCAAGTGCCATTCAAAAGTACATTGATTCAAATCGGTGAAGAAATAGTGGTTTTCAACAGGCAGTTTTCCTTCAAACGTGCGTGGTAAATATTTTTTTGTAATCCTTACAGGCGACCATATTTCCTTGATAGCATAAAAGCTAGCTTCTTTTTCACGATGTGGTCCCAAGATTCCATCAGGGGCATTGTTACCAAAGCCATCAAGAATACCGTTTTTATCCGTTCTTACGACGGCTTCATCCACAAACGACCATAGGAACCCGCCTGAACAATGGGGGTGTTTCAACATCAAATCCCAAAAGTCTTCCAACCCAGCCCCATGTCCGCCATCATACAAACCGTGCATAAATTCGGTTGGCATCATGATGTCTTTATCGTACAAAACGGCGTTTGCTAAATAATTATAAGTAATATAATGTTTTGAATCGAAACCACTGAAACGCTCCCAAGGGTGAAACACTGGGCGTTTTTGTGGGTCATACAATTCAAAATCATTATCTAACCCTCTGTTCCAACCACCTTCGTTACCATTATCCCAAAATAAAATAGAAGGATGGTTTACATCACGAATCACTACTTCTTTCACGAGCTTTCTGCCTGGAATAGTGTCGTATTTGTTTTGCCATCCTGTCAATTCATCCATCACATATAACCCAAGTGAATCACAAACATCTAAAAAATGAATATCAGGAGGATAATGCGACATCCTAACGGCATTCATATTCATTTCTTGCATCAATTTTACATCATTGATGCTCACAGATTTGCTGGTAGTTCTGCCTGTTTCAGGATTAAAAGAGTGTCTGTTAGACCCACGAAGCATTACCTTTACGCCATTCACATAAATACCGTCTCGCTTTCTGACTTCGATACTTCTAAAACCAAATCGCTGAGTGCGTGCATGAATGATACCTTTTTCATCTTTCAATGATACCTTTGCCTGATACAAATTAGGATTTTCAGCATTCCATAATTTTACCTGTTGAAAAGCTTGTCTTAATACTGTCTTCTCGTCTGCTGGATTGATTTTAGCAGTAAACAATGCCCCTACATTTTGTCCTGCCAATGTTTGTACTTGTACATCGAGGCTTTGATTTGCAGTAGTTTTGGAAGTAAAAACATCTACAGAAAAATTGCCATCCGCCTTTGCATCAATCGCCAAACGCTCAATAAAACTTTGTGGTACTACTTCCAGATAAACAGGGCGATAAATTCCACCAAAAGCCCAAAAATCACCATGACGTTCGGCAACATCAATTGACCTATTGGCTGAGGCTTTGTCGACTTTTACTTCCAGTAGGTTTTTACCTGTTTTTAATAACCCTGTAATCTCGTACTGAAATTGATAAAAGCCTCCTTGATGTACATCACCCGCCAATTTTCCATTGATTTTTACTTCAGTATCAGTCATTGAGCCTTCAAAAATGATATAGACCCTCTGACTTTTCCACGTCTTCGGAACGTCAAAAGTATGTTTATAAAGCCCTTGCTCGTCTGCCTTAGTTTCCTCTTTCCGATTTTCAGTACCATAACTATACTTGCCAAAACCTTGTAGTTCCCAATTAGAAGGTACAGCAATTTTAGTCCACTTCCCGCTATTCATTCCTTTATTACAAAAGAAATCCCACTGTACGGTATGGTCTTTATCAGTTCCAGAAAGGTAAACTTTTTGGGTCTCTTGAGCGAATACGTTCAGTGATAGCAAAAAAATGCTTACCCAGAAGGCATAAAATAGTTTGTTTTTTTGCATACTAATTTATTGAAGGTTTAATTTTTCATTCATACGAAACATCAGTAAAATATTTCCGCATAAAATTCTAAAAAACAAAGCACTTCCCTGTATGTATTTACTTGTCATAGCGCTAAAATCTTCTTGACTATCACCGTTTTATCGTTTGATAATTTGAGTAAATAAGTCCCTGATTTTAATTTTTGATTCACTTTGATAATCGTATCACCATCGGCAATAAACTGAGTATAAATTTGCCTTCCAGCTTCATCCATGAGTTCTAACTGCTTGAATTTTTCAGTACCAGCATCTACTGTAAATTCATTGTTACATGGATTAGGGAAAACTTTAACAGTATTTTCAGGCTCTGTTAAAGTCCCTAAAACAGCGGAGTATTGTCCTAATTTGCCAACTAATTGTATCGAAGTAATTGACATAGCAGGGAGTGTAAGCGAAATAGCATTGTTATTTATCGATACAGTACCCTTGTTTAAAGCATTTTGAGAGTGAGAGACAAAAGTTTCTGTAGTGGGTAATGATTTTAAGGCAAGTGATGAGGCACTTTTGCCTGTTAAAACGAAGTTATCAAAACTTAAAGAAGTAGTTTTGGCACTTGTGGAAGAGCGATTTATCAACACAACTGTCATAGAGTCTTGTGTGGCATTGATACTTGGATAAGCCGACACAAGGGTTTCATCTGATGAGCTACTTTTGATGGAAAAGCTTTTATTATACCTACTAAACAAATGGAGTGTTTCCCACATTCCTGTACTCCAAGACCACGGTGTAAAAACCTCTACTTCATTTTTCATAAACTCACCTAAAGTAGAGCCATACCAAACAGCCATCGCACTAGGGTCGGTGATATTCACGCCAGATTCAGTCAAGCCCAGTTTTACTCCATGATTTGCACCTAGGTATTTATCTAGCCAATCGTTTACTCTTCCAAAAATATATTCTTTATTCAACGAATTATCATACCCTCCATTCACTACTTTTACGCCATTTGCTTCTGGATACACATAATTTCTATCAAAGAATACACGATGATATTGAACTACTTCATCAATTTTGTTACTACTTGGATAAAAATGAATATCTAAAACGTCTAATAACTTAATACCAGAACTTTTTTGTTCTTCAGCTACTCTTTTAATGAAATATTCTAACCACGGGTAGGTTTTACCATCCGCATTAATGGCTTTTGACCAATTATACCATTGCCATTCATTGGCTGTCACTGGCCCTACTAATTTAATAGTAGGAAATTTAGCTCTGGCTTTTTTTGCCACCTCGAAATACTTCTGCATAAATTCCTCCGCTGAAATCTGAACAGGCATTACATCATCGTGGGTGCCGTTCCATATTTCCACTTCGTTATCCATGTTCCAATACAGCAATTGGTTTTTATCCAAGGCTAAATCTTTAAACCAATGGTCTAGAATAGCAACTGTTGAATCTGCTGGCCAATTTTCAAGGTATTGGTTAATGTCTCCTTCTATCTTAGCTTTAGCCCCCGTAGGGTTTGGTGTACCATTTCCAGCCAAATTTTGATTGACGCCTTCCCACCATTGAGAATTATTATAGTTCCAATCTGCGAAATTAGCCTGATTAGTTTTGGCTACTTTACCCAACAATTGAAACGCCCACATACCTTGTGCCGAGGGCATATTGGCTTTTAAAGCTTTAGCGGCAACATCCCAATCGTTGGCATAGACATTATTATACCAGTCGGGATGAGAGGAAAGCTTTTTTCGCCAATTATATTTTGTGCAGTTATTTCCACCGCTTTCTCTAAAAAAAGTTACGCCTGCATCTTTTAGCATTGTCCAATTAATGTCCAATACCTTTCCTGGGTCTGTGGTAAGCGAATTGTTTCTTCCATATAAATAAGGAGAAATGGCTTTTTTTTCAGCAGTAGCATCTATTTTTATAGATACCTGTGCTTTTGTTGACAAGGTTACAAAAATGAATATGACTAAAATGTATTTCATCGTATTTATCTTTAAAATTTACGTTATTGATGAAGTGTAATGTATTTTATGAAAACACGCTTTTACTTTTTATCAACCAACATACAAATAGAGCCGAATGCAGGAACGATAACTTTTATACCTGTACCAGTAAGGGCAGAACGAGCCTTGACGGTCGTGTAATCTGAAGGGCCACCCGCTACTCCTTTAGGGCCAGAACCATTCACCAATACTTTTCTTGAAAATTCGCCATTGTCGTTACTGCCTTCTAAGCTGTACCAGTAATAGCGATTACCGACTAGAAAGTTTTTCGTTTTTACCTCCACTGTCAGTGGGACGCTCGTTGTATTGAGTAAGGTTACGTTTACTTGACCAGCACTATACGTAGAAGCATAAACTTTGATGGATGTTGCCCCATTGCCAGTAACGGTTGATGAGACTAGCCTGTCGCCAATGAGTTTCTGGAAGTAATACATATAATAAAATGAAGGACGAGGATTCCATCGTGGGTCGTCGCTACTGCCACCGTCACTAAAAAGCCCGTGGTCGTTTCCATTTTCCCAGCCATTTAATAAATCCCAACGAGCCGACAATCCATATTTATTTTTAATGGCTTCTCCTTGAACGATAATTGCAAAAAGTCCACTTACATTGGATACTTGTTGCTTCAAATCAGCAGCCCACATATTCCATTCTGTAAAAGCAATAGGTTTTATTTCTCCTCCATTACTTGTAATCTCATTACTTACAAAACTCATCATCTTTGCAGGCACAGAAAGGGCTGAACTAAGGACTGTGGCTGCATTTGACTTTTGTTGATAAGGGGTAATATAATTATGTACTATATAAAAATCAGCCTTATTATTGAGTTCGGGAATCAGGGTTGAATTCCAAGTTTTGGTAGTATTATTCTGCCAAGATTCTGTGACAGATTCCTGCATTACAGCTCCAATCTTGATTTTTGAGCCTACCTCAGCCGCAGCTTTTCGCATAGAATCGGCGTAAACTTTAAAATGTTGGGCATATAGTTTTCCTGTCAAAAACTCGGGCTGACCATCTTTATTTTTAGTAACGTCTATTCTATATCCAGCTTCCCAATCGGCATAATTTTCATTTCCTATTTCCCAGTACTGTGTTCTTCCTTTATCATACCGTACCCATTCAGCCGCTAAATGGGCGGCAGTAGCAACAGGATTAGCACTAGTACCATAGCGAGCAAAGCCATAATTAATCGTAATAATGCCTTTATTATTACTTTGCTTCAACATATCATAATAGTTATTCAAAGAGGCTCTCCAATTATCGGTGGTTTGTCCATAGCCAAACCATGCATCTTCCGCCACACCGTCTTTGTTTATATATTTATCTGGAAGCCCCCATTCTTTCATGTATTGAGCAGAGGGTGTTTGTCGGTTTTTATTATTAGGGTCTTGTGTAGGGCTGGCATTCCAAAAATAGCCATCACTACCACTACCAGCAGGCCAACGAATGATGTTTGGTTTGAGGTTTGTTACATCTGTCATAAAACTAGGCTGATCTACAAAAGTTCCCATCCAAGTATTGGCATTATGACCGAATATTTGTTGGGGTATCTTGGCTATAATATCCGAAGCATCTACGGTAACAGTAGTTAAGGCTTCTGTGGGTGTTGTAAAGTCTGTGTAAGCAGGAACTACATAATTTTTAGGTTGCCAATCATCCAAGAAAAAACCAACGGTACTAGCTATTTTGGGTTCAACTGGCGGAGTAACTGTAATAGTGGTGGTATCTTTTGGGGTTGTAATGATATTTTCTTCCTTTTTTGAGCAAGAAAAACCCAAAAAGAGTGACACTCCAAAACATAGTAGTGGGTTGAAACATTTCATAATTACGAGTAGCAAAGATTTTAAATTGGATAAAATAAGGATGTTTGAAAAAAAATCCTTCTAAATTTTCGTAGAAGGATTTTTAAAGTTTAATAAACTATGGTTGTAATTGCTATTTTCTTGTCGTTCTTACAATACGAAGGTTATCCACTGCAATTGCAATCTTATCAATGTCACTATTTTTAGGAGTTGTATTATCAAAGAAGAACACAAATTCAGCTCCTCCATTATTTCCGTCTGCACCAACAATATCGCTAATTGAGCTCGCCGAAGTACCTGTACCATCTGCTGTTCTAAATTCAGTTAACGAGATTGTTTGAGTAACCCATCCAGTCGTTGAATAAGCCTTTCCAGCGGCTCTCCATGGTTCAAATCTTGCTGCATAATTTTTGCCATTTGCTTTGATTAGGAAAGAACCAGAAGCCCAAGGCTGCTTAACGTACATTTCAAACTTTAAAGAATATTGCTCTACTCTATTAGACAAACTATCTTTATTAAATAGTGGGTTTCTTAAATCTGTAGTCAACCATAATGCTCTACCATCTGCATTCCACCAAGCATTATCGCCAGCTTTTGTCACCGTATTTTTTTCAAAATAAGCATAAGAGCCTCTAGCGCCAGGATAGTCTGTTGTACTATTTTTCACAAAAATATTCCACATCCAACTAGCCCATTGTTTGTCGTCAAAATTGGCAAAGACTGTAGTACCAGCATTTAGATTGAAAGGAGCTACCGTTTTAGCTTCTCCAAATTTAGTAACTACCTGTATTGGGCCTGCTAGTGTCAAGCTAGCTGGCACTTTCACCTCAATTTTATCTCCTTCTTTAGTTGCCTTAAAATCAGTCACTTCAATATTTCCTGGAAAAACCACTTTCTGTACTAAAAGAAAATTAGCCCCATTTAATGTAATCGTTGCTCCGGGTAGAGCATTTTCATTATCTATCCAATAAATATTGGGTGGTGGTGGCAATAATGTAAAATCATACGTTACCTCTCCATGACTTGTTACAATTCTAATTTTATTAGGAACTGTTGCCATTGTTGCTTCGGTTGGTGCTTCTTTGGGAAGTCTAATAATTAAGTTTGTATTAGTGTTATAATTGGTATTGAAAGAAGCTTCGTAATCGTTGAAATACACTTTGATGATGCCTCCTAAATTTTCACCATTAATCACTAAAAGTTTATCATCAGGGATTGATGATACAAATGTGCTGTCTTTATGTCTAGCAATAGTATCTAAAAGATAAACTTTCTTGATTACTGGCGTTCCCGTAGATATTGTTTCTAGCTCGGAATCCTTGCAAGAGGATAATATAGCAAGCGAGACGATTATTAAAAACCCCAGCTTACCAAATATATGATTTATTGATTTTTTCATCTTCTATGAGAATTTATTGAAAGGAGAGTATTTCTCTCCTTTCAAATTTTACAATTTATACTTGAAACTAAAACTTGTAAGGCACTGGTGGTTTTCTCAAGTTTGGAGCCATTGCCAATTCAGTATCTGGATATGGCAAAAACATTGTTGCATCATTTACCGTAAAAGTACGTGGTACTACAATTGTAGTAACAAATTCACGTATTCTACCATTAGCATAAGTACCAGGTTTGATTTCAATTTTATAATCTCCTTTTTGTTGAGCATTAATAATTGCCTTTGCTTTTGTAGGATTGTAGTAATACAAACGAACAATATCATACCAAGCATCACCTTCTACAGCAAACTCGTAGCGTCTTTCATGTAAAATTTTATCAATATTGATTGATGTTACCGACGGTAAACCTGCACGATTGCGTACAGCATTAAAATACTTGAGTGCTTCTGGATCAGTAGTTGAGGCATTATTACCCAAAATAGCTTCGGCATAAATAAGGTACACATCTGCCAAACGCTGCATATATGTATTGTTTCCAGTAGCTTGAACCTGCCCTTTTCCATCATTGTCGTCTGGTGTACCAACAATATACTTTTTGAAGTGGGCAATGTTAGTGTATGTACTTGCGTTAGGAATACCCTCAGACCAACCTCCGCCTTTTTTGTTTAATTCAGGATAGTGGTCACCCGGGAACATATACGTTGCTTTTCTACGGATAGAATCTATTGGGTCAAGGTTTAGTACATAGTCAGCCGATGCACCATGACCACCACCCCAGCCATCAGACCCTCCAGTGATTGTACTATTTTCTGCAAATTGAGATTGGAAACCATTACCAACACCCCAAGGGTCACGCAATGGAACCCATTGTAAACCAAATAACTGCTCTGGATTATTGTTGTTTTTAGTATAAAATAAGTCTGCATAGTTGTCCATCAATTTGTATGGACTGTTCAAGATAACATCTTTTGCATAGTATTTTGCACTATCTAAATACATCTGGCTACGTTGTCCATTCGTTGAATTCAAGCCCGAGCGAGTCAGGTAAAATCTTGCTAACATCCCTTCGGCTGAAAACTTTGTTAAACGTCCTGAAGTAGAGGTTACAGGAAGATTAGCAATAGCGAATTGCATATCACGAATGGCAAATTCCCAAACACTTTCTACCGTGTTTCTTGATAGCGTAGTATCTCCTCCTTGCTTGATGTTATCCGTAATAATAGGTACAGGTCCCCAGTTTTGTACTAAAAGAGAGTATGCCAAACCACGCATATAACGTGCTTCACCTAGTGCTCTATTCTTTGCTGCTGCCGAAACCGATGGTTTAGCATAAGTATTTATATTGCTCATTAATACATTAGATTGAGCAATGATATTATAAAATGATGACCAAGAGTCTTTTAAAGCACCATTTGTATTAGATACTGCAAAAGAACAGAATTGAAGCCAGTCGGCTACATAAGGCGTAAAGAAGTTACCTCCTCGGCCATCACCAAAAGCTAGTAACGACTGTCCGTTCGCTCCTGCCCATACTTGGTTGTATAATGCCCCTGTTGACGTTAATAATTCAGCATCTGTATTGAAGAAAGTACCCGCAGTAAGGTTACTTAAAGGGGGTCTTTCTAGGAAATCTTCTTTACAACTACTTGCCAAACCACAAATAGTTAAGAATAAGAACATATATTTTAAAAAACTATTTCTTTTCATTTTCTTGATGTTTAAACATGGTAAAATGTACGATGATTACAAGTCTGCCGACAAACTAAAAGTGTACATTCTTGAAGATGGATAACGACCGTTATCAAAACCAGGAACGTTAGAAGAGTTTCCTACTTCAGGGTCATAACCAGTGTATTTTGTGATTGTAAAAGCATTTTGAACCCCCGCAGTAAATCTTAGTCCGTTAATAGGTAAGTATTTTTTAAGGATTGCTTTTGGCAATGTATAGGTCAACGTGATGTTTTTAGCACGTAAATATGAGCCATCTTCAATAAATTTATCTGTAGCACGGTTATTACCATTTGGTGTATTGCCTACTCTTGGTACTTGTGTACCTGGGTTTAGCAATACCGCCGTTTCGTCATAACTGCTCGGTCTAGCAAAGTTGATAACTTCTTTGTAAGCACCACGGATAAGGTTTGTAAAACCAGAGTTATTTAACTTTAATTGATTAAATATTTGGTTTCCATAAGTACCTTGCATGAATATAGACAAATCGAAATTTTTGTAAGAGAAACTGTTATTGATACCAAAAGTAAATTTAGGCCAAGGGTTTCCTACAACTGTTCTATCCTGATCATCAATTACTTTATCACCATTAACATCCACAAATTTTACGTCACCAACCCATACGCCTTCTCTACTAATAGGTACGTTGGCAGGAACAGCACTATTGATTAATTGTTGGTAAGTTTGGAAGATACCATCATATTTATATGAATAAAACTGCCAAAGTGGTTGACCAATATCTGAGCGAGAAATCACATCTGTAAACCATGGTTTACGACTAGCAAAAGCTCTTTCAGTATTTAGTTTTAATAATTTATTTCTATCAAACGAGATATTAAATCCACTTTTCCACGTTAAAGAACCTGCCGTTTTTCCTTCAATAGGTACTGTATTGATTGAAAGACCAATCCCTTTGTTTTCTAAGTTACCAAGGTTAACAACTGGAGAACCAATAGCACCTGTACCTGTTGTACCTGCATAAGCTGGTAATGGAAGCTCAGTGATTAGGTTACTAGTTTTTCTGATGTAGGCATCAAAAACTACTTGAATTCTATTTTTAAGGGCATGTAAATCAAAACCGATGTTATAAGACTGTGTACTTTCCCATTTCAAATCTGGGTTAGCAAAATTGGCTGCTAAAAAGCCTTGACCTGTTTGTGTAGGAATTGCGTTCAAAGAAGCATAAATAGGTTTACCATAATATTGGTTACCCGTTGTTCCCATTTCTAATCTTAATTTCAAGTCATCAATCGAACTCACATCTTTCATAAAATTCTCTTTAGAAATTCTCCAAGCGGCTGATACAGAAGGGAAAAAGCCCCATCTATTGTTTGGACCAAAGTTTGAAGAGGCATCAGCTCTATAAGTTGCTTGAACAATATATTTATCATCAAAAATATAGCCAACGCGAGTGAAATAAGATTCTTGTGAACTTGCATCTCTACTACTACCACTGATTGATGTCTTTAAATCTCCAGCAGATAATTCTGGAATGTTGTTACTCGTATAGCCTGTAACACTTCCTGATAAATTTTCAGAAAAGCTATATTGAGACTCATGTCCCATCGTAACATTGATGTCGTGTTTCTGAAATCTCTTCGAGTAATTTAAGCGTTGGTTTGTGCTCCAATAATAGCTATTACCAGCATATCTTCTTGATGAAGTAACCGAGTTGGTTGCACCTTGTGTAATATTATTTACCCCAAATTGGTAAGATGGGTTAAAAATTGCTCTGGTGTCATTACCATAAGTACCATTAAATTCAGCATGGAAAACAAAATCTTTTAGGAACGTCAAGTCAGCATATACCGCACCGAAGGTACTTATACGTTTGTAAACATTACTATTTGTATAAGCTAATGCCACAGGGTTCGTTACAAAAACGTATGATGGCGTAGTTGGAGTAACGTTTTGTGGACCACCCCACGAGCCATCACCGTTTTTAAGCGGAGTAGCTGGCGATTGTTGAATAGCTGTACTAATGATTTGGTCGTCTCCAATCGAAAGGTTTTCATTGGTGCCTGAAAGCGATAAATTAGTCCCAATCTTTAAATAGCTACGTAATTTATTTTCAAGGTTCAATCTCAAAGATTTTCTATCAAACCCTGAGTTAGGCGCTAGTCCATCTTGATTCAACAATTCGAAAGATAGATAATAGGTTGTTCTATCATTCCCCCCACTTAAAGAAAGCTGTTGTTTCTTCATAGCAGCAGTTTTAAACAAAGCAGTTTGCCAGTTTGTACCCTCGCCTAAGATAGATGGGTCTGAAAATTCAGCCTGACGACCATATCCAGATACATCTGCCCAAGCATTGCTATAGATTGCATATTCTTTCAGGTTCATTACAGGTAACTGATTTGGCAAAGTCTGGAAATTATACATACTTGTAAAATTAATCCTTGTATCACCAGCCTTTCCTTTTTTAGTAGTTACTACAATTACCCCATTGGATGCTTTAGAACCATAGATAGATTGTGCCGAAGGTCCTGTAAGAACGTTCATCGACTCAATATCATCTGGGTTCAAACTTGCAAGAATGTTTGACTGTCCGTCTGAATCAGTATTGTTTGGAGGCACAATTTGTACCCCATCAATTACATACATTGGTTGCGTATTACCATTGATTGAAGAAACCCCACGAATATATACTGATGAGGCACCACCCGGTTTACCAGAGTTACTTGCCACATATACGTTGGCAGCACGTCCTTGAAGTGCTTGGTCAAGCGAAGTGTTTACAGTTCTCTTGATTTCCGACTCGCCAATGTTGGTTTGTGAACCTGATAGATAACGTGTTTTTTGCGAACCATACCCTACTACAACTACTTCGTCTAATGAAGAAATATTTTCTACTAAGGTGATATTTATCTTTAGTCTACCATTTACTTTTATCTCTTGAGAAGAGTATCCTACTGAACTAACCACTAAAGTAGCATTACTACCTGCTTCGATGGCGAACTCTCCTAGCGAATTTGCAGTACTGCCCGATGTAGTGCCTTTTACTAATATACTTGCACCAGGTACAGGTTGGTTGTCCTGACTAGAAACAATTTTACCAGTAATTTTTTGTGTTGGACCCGCTGCTTTTTGTGCTGATACTTCACCAAGGTGAAATACGAACATCAAAACAATTAATGACAATTTTAAAAATAATTTTTTGTCCACTTTTGGAGGATCACTGCTTTGGAAAGTTGTTTTCATTGTAAATGAATTTTTGGGTAAAATGTATTTAAAATATGAGAGGAAACTACATAATTAAAAAAGTTAAACTTTATACCAGTATAGTATAATAAATAATAGTACAAAATTGGGTTTAATTTGTACTATATAAATCAGGGCTTTCCCCTGATTTAAAAATCAAGGGTTTACCCTTGGTTTTCAGGCAAAATGATGGAATTTGACTAATAGAAGAAGTATTTGAACTATATGGATATTATATCAAGGAAAGCATAATAGTATTATAGAATACTACATTCCATCATATAAGGAAGAAGCAGTGATTTATGAAGGATAAATAATAAGGTAATGTTAACGAGTGGGTAGTGTAGTTACATTTTTTAGACTTTAAGATTTAAGCCTTTAGACACAAGAACTGTCAACCTATGAATATTGTAATTATATGCTATCGCTAGTAATAAAATGGAAAATATGAATGCTTTTTTATAGCCAGCCTACCAAAATCACCGTTTATCAATTCCGCCAACCGACCATTCCTTTTTCTATTGAAACTATCACTCCATCTGCTAATTTTGAATCAACAATCTAACAAATAAACAGCATAATCAATTAACAAACAGGTGCTTAACCTCTAGACAATCATAATTTTAACCGTATCTAAACAAATCAGAAAATGAAAACTTTTGCTCAAATTATCGCTATTGCCACTTTAACTACTTCTTCTATTTTTGCTAACCCTATCGCTGGGGAAACTAATGTAAATGCTAACAAAACTAACAACTTCGCTATCGGGATGTACCAAAGCGTGGGGACTTTAGATATGCACCTCACATTAGACAAAGTGGTTGGTAAAGCGGTTACTGTTACCATCAAAGACAAAGACGGTAAAGTAATACACAATGAAAGAATCGCAAAGAGTGCTCGTTCGTATCATGGTAAATTCGATTTACAAGCATTAAACGACGGTACTTATTCAGTAGAAATTACGGATGGTACTGAAAAAATCACTCGTACAATCAATATTAATTCTGCTAAACCACAAGAAGCAACAAGAACTATTGTAGTTGAATAAGCTACCCATAAATCTTTTACAAAGGGCGACTATCAAAAAATTGACAGTCGCCCTTTATTGTTAGGCTCTTTTAAAGAGAATCATAGTTTATTGAAGAGATTGCGTTATTTTAAATTCAGGTTAATATTATCACAAAGGATGTCAAGTTTGGGTTTTATGACTAGTTTTGTACAATACCTTATTATCAAAACACATTTCAAACTTTCTATCTCTATGAAAAATATCAACTTTGGTATTCTCCTATTGTTGTTTTCTTTGTTAAAATTCTCTACAGTGACTGCTCAAGTACAATTTGAAACCTTTTCGTCTTTTGACAAAGCGCTAGTAAAGGCTAAAAAAGACAAGAAACTCATCTTTGTGCAAATTGCTTCTCCGAGTTGTGTCCAATGTAATGACGTAGGTCAAAAAGGGCTTTCAAGTCCTGCTTTAAAAGAAAAATTTGACATTAATTTCATTTCTCTTTCTATCAAGTTTGACGATGAGATATACAAGCAAATCATCGCTAAAACTAATTTGGGTAGTTTCTCGATGGGTTCATTGTTTTTAGATAATGATGGCTATGTTTTACAAAGACTAGGCTCGACATCATCTAGCCCAATTATGTATTTAGAAATTGCTGATAAAGCTATTGCACTATCAAAGAATAATACGCTTAAAGAACTAGATATGCAATACGCCAAAGGCGAAAGAAATAAAGATTTACTAAAAAAACTTATTCAAGAAAAAAGTGCTGTCAATTTTGAAACCTATCATTTGGTGGATGAGTACATCAATTTGAATAATATCAATGAGCTTTCTACGATTGATAATGCCCGTCTAATGATTGAACAGGGTTTACCACTCAATGGAAAAGCAAGGAAAATATTGTATGCACTTTTTACAACTAAAACGATTGATAGCCTTTTCTTTACCTATTCTTTGGAACAAAGGATTAAAATTAATAGTAGAGTAATAAGTGCTACTAGAAATATTGCGAAGAAAGATAAGGATAGAAATTTAGCGATGCAGCTAAGTAGCTTTATTACATCAACCTATGCAAAAGAGTATGAAAAAGGTCGGTTTTATGGACAGTCTTATTTAAATAACTTTTACAAGGACATTAAAGACACAACCAATTTTTTACAAAATGCACAAAGTTTTTGTGACTATACTTTAATGTCTTTATCTGTGGATACGTTGAAAAAAAGAGAAGAAAAAGAACGTAATACTATGTTTACACAAAGGAGACAATCACAAGGTGTTAATGGGTTAACGTCTTTTTCTTATACTCCACATTACTTAAAATATGCGGAAGAGTTAAATAATATTTCATTTGATTTTTTTAAATACACCAATGATTTAGAAAAGTTAGTAAAAGCTTTAAAATGGTCGAAAAGAGCAATTGATATTTATGAAGCACTTAGTCCAGATGAAAGCTTAAAACAAAACTCAAGCATGATGGATACCTATGCTTGTTTATTATATAGATTAGGGAAAAAGGATGAAGCGATAGAATGGGAGACAAAAGCAATAGATAATTTAAAAAAGCAAGGTTTTACTACCAGTAATTTAGAAAGTACCTTGAATAAAATTAAGACAGGTGTTTTGTAAAGGGCGATTATTAAAATATACTTTCGTTTCTATTAGCGAGTGACTTAAGTCACTCGCTAATAGAAACGAAAGTATATTTTAATAAAATGTTCATCATAAATACCCTCAAACAAAAGGAATAGCAATGGTTACCGACGTGCCATCTGATGGTTCTGAATGAAGATTAATGATACCATGTAAATAATTTACCCTTGAACGAATATTGTTCCAACCATTATTTTCGGGCTGAACATTGCCATCATCAAACCCTTTTCCATCGTCCTCTACAGTAATAGTCAATGTTCTTTCTTCCTGATATACAATCTGAATCAATATTTCTGTCGCCTCCGCATGCTTTAGGGCATTCGTCATCAATTCCTGAATAATCCTGAAAATCATTAAACTACTTTCAGGAGAAATTTCAAATTCTTTGCCAAAATGTTGAAAGATAATATTAGGCGAAATACTATTTTGCTTCAATATCAAATCATCTATCGAACGAATTAGCCCAAATTTTGTAAGGGCATTGGGTTGTAAATTACTCGATATTGTACGTACTTCATCACAGGCAACATCTACCATTTCTGCAATCTGCTCTTTAGAAGTGGCAATATTTTCAGTTTGAAATTTAATTCTAGAAAGCAAAGTACCAAGCCCATCGTGAAGTTCCTGCGATATTCTTACTCTTTCTATTTCTTGGCCGCTAATTAATGCCCTTAGGGTTTCTATCTGTATGTTTTTCTTTACCTTCTCGGCATCTAGTTTGTTAAAACGTTGCCGACTAAGATAAGCATACGCCAATACCCCAATAAAAAATATAGCTAGAATAATTAACACGATATACATTTGTTGCCTTATCAAGAGTTTATCCAATTCTATGTCTGCAAGCTTTTTTTCTAAGGCAATTTTAGCAACAACCATCCGCTGTTTTTCTAATAAATTATTTTCACTAAAATCCCGAACATCACTTTCCATTTTTGAAAAATATAGCTCCTCCGTGGTCTGTCGAGCTTTATTCATAAACTCATATGCTTTCAGGTAGTTCTTTTTTTTCAAATAATAGTTTTGTATTTCATAGTAAATCTCCTTTTGTAGCTGTATCAAAATAGTATTGCTCTCCACAATTTTCTGACTCTCCAATAGTGCGTCTAGCCTTTCTTCCTGTCTGCCTAGCGCATCCAAACACTTAGATTTCACATACAGTGAAAGTGCCTCCAGCCAGTCGATTTGTAGTTTTTTTCCTACTTCATAACTTATTTCAGCATGTTTTAGCGATTCGTCATATTTTTTAATACGGTAATAATAATCAGAGTAGGAAGAATGTAGCCTTCCTTCGTATGCCTCATCTTTTACCTCTCTATTAAGCATTTCAACCCTATCGAGTATTGCTTTTACATTTTTAAAATTATTCCCATGAATATCAATATTGGCTAAATTAACTAAATGCCCGATTTCGCTGTTGGGCTGTTTCTTTCTTCTGAAATAATCAACTGCACCTTTAATGTATTCCTTTGCATATTCTTTAATAAAAGGCCTATCCATAAAATAAGAGCCTAATGCTCCCCTGATATTATAAAAACTAGCAGAATCTTTCATTATCTGAAAACACTCCATACTTTTACGGAGGTTCGTGAGTGGAGAATAATTGAGTCCATACTGTTTCTCCTCACTTTTGGCATAACTCCAATAAGTGTAAGCTAGCCCAAGTGTATCTTTCCTATTTTGATATTTCACCAGCATTTCATCTAGCTGTGCTTTCGTATAATTTTTACTTAAACTAGGGTACTCATCTTGGGAGATTGCTAAAGAAACCTTGAAAAGCAAAAAAAATATTGTTATTTTAGGGTATAAAAAATATTTCTTCATATCAGTTAAATATACATTTGCCAAATATTAATCACGTAATGGTACGCATTTTATTAGTTGATGATCATAAAATTTTTACTGAAGGTGTTGCTTCACTGTTATCGACAGAGGCAGACTTTCAGGTGGTAGGAGAATGTAAAACAGCGAAACAAGTTAAGACTTTTTTACAATCAAATAGCATTGATGTGGTTTTGCTAGACATCAACCTTGGGGAAGATAGTGGGCTAGATGTTTGTAAATTCATTTCAGACAATCATCCGAAGGTAAAAGTCTTGGCGATGTCGATGTATAATGATGAGAGTTTTATCACTAAAATGATTAAAAACGGTTCGTCGGGATATATTTTGAAAAACACTGGTGGAGAAGAGCTTCAAAAAGCCATCAGAACGGTATATGAAGGTAATACCTACCAAAGCGAGGAGGTAATGAATATCATCATGAGGGGGTTAACTCGTCAGAAACAACAAGAGAAAAGTCTTTATCAAATTCGTTTTACGCGTAGAGAAAGAGAAATACTCGACCTTATCGGGAAAGGCTTAACCACGAAAGAAATTGCTACTGCACTCTTTATTAGTGATAAAACTGTAGAGACTCACCGAAGTAATTTATTAGCAAAATTTGAAGTAAAAAACGTAGCAGGTTTGATTAAACTCGCTATTGAATATGGGTATTTGAAATAATGAGTGAGTGAGTGAGTTGTGATTTAGTGAATGAGTGAATTGTGATTGAGTGATTATATTAGTTGTGAATTGTGAGTTAGTGAATTATGAATTTGTACTTAAATAAAATTAATAATAATCACTAAATCACAACTCACTCAATCGCTAAATAATATAATCACAACTCACTCATTCACAACTCTTAATAGCTCACATATTGATTAGTAAAAGAGCCATCATCGTATAAATCAATTACAGCATAGCCTGCTTCTGTATGCTGATATTTTCCAAACCACCAACGACCCGATACAGCACCATTACAACAGTAAGAAACACCATTATAATCAACACGGTCGCTTAAATGTATATGACCTGACACCGCAAGCTTTACATTTTTGTGGTGATGAAAAAGTTCTGCAATTTGTTTAGAATCTGTGTGCATCCAACTCCCTGGCACTTCCCATCGTCCATCTTTTTCTTTCATGTTATTACCATCAAAAAAAACACAGGCCGCCAAAATAGGAATATGCGATATTACCATCGTTGGTTTATTGTCAGGCAAAGCTTTCAGGTCTCTTTTTAACCAATCGAATTGTTCTTCATCCAAATTAGCCGTGTACCACGAGCCATCCTTCTTTTTCTGAACGCTATCTAGCATCACAAAATGCCAATCGTTATTGTCAAAGCTATAATAAGGCTTGGCTAGCCCCATTTCGTCCATTGCCCATTTTTTCCCATCTTCAAAACTACTTTGGCTATCGCCCTCGCAACAAATATCATGGTTGCCAACGCTATGAAAAACAGGCAATGAGTTTTCAGCTTTCAGGACATCATTAAATAAATCCCACTGCTTTTTTACATTTCCTTTTCTGTGTTTATGAGCATCCATCACACAGTCGCCAGAATTGATAATTAAGTCGGGCTTTACTTCATTTTGAATATGGTGTAAACATCTTGCAAAACCTTTAGAAGAATTCACTAAAGGAATTGCTTCTTCGATGTGTACATCAGTGATATGAGCCACCCTCAATACTCTTTTAGGAACAGTTGGTTTGTCTTCTTGTGCTTTTACTAAATTCGGAATGGATAAACCGCCAGCAATAAGCCCCAGCTGGCGAAGTAAATCACGTCTTTGCATCTAATTACAGTTTGGTTGCGCAAAGATGGGCTTTTAAGATAACCTCTTAGTTTTCTGACAATTAAGCCTTTGTAAACTTTATCTATTGTTTGTAAAGGAATTGTAAACTAAGCCATTTCAAATTCAATAGGTTGGTTATAGGCTATTTGAGTGACTAATAAAATTCTACGAAAGAGTTCTTTCAAGTCAACACCTTCGTTTTGAGCAATACTTGGCAAAAAACTACGGGCATCCAAATTAGGCATTGTATTGATATCTAATACATAAATCTCACCATTATGAATACGGATATCTGTTCTAGACATTCCTTTTATTTTCATGGTTTTGTGTAATGTCAATACTTTATGCATGATTTCCCTTTTGATGCTTTCTTCAATGTCAGGATTCAGTATTTTTTCGGTTACTCCATACGATTGTCCCGCTATATATACCTCACGGTCGTCATCAGGGCGAATTTCTAAAGGCGTCAATGCCATATAGTCTGTTCCATTTTCGTTTGGAATTACGCCAACCGTAAATTCACGACCTGTAATATAAGGCTGTATGATATAGTTTTCTTTTTCGAGTAATTCCTGATAAGGTATTTCAGAGGCATCAAAAACTAGCATATTCAGGTGTAAACTTCCCATTCGGTGTTTTACGATATAACGTTCGTATTCTAAAGTAGCTACGTCGCCCAACTGGATAATAGGAGGCGTTTTTACATCAATTTCTTCACAGATTTGTGGAAGATTCATTTTATCCTTGGCAAGTATCTGTATCTCATAAGTACTGGCTGTATGTTTGATGGCGTGGCTATCTAACCAACGAGCAATATCTGCTTGACCAGCTTCACCGAAACCATAACATACATTAAAAACCATGTCGAATTGTTTCAGAAAATCTGCAAATTCTGTCGTAAAGCCCACAAAATGTGTTACATAAGGGTAATAGTTTTCGGGCGTAGCTTTTAGGAAAGTAGCGATGGTACTTCCGAAAATATTTTCTTTCCACGGCGTAAAGGTGGAGTCAGAATAAAGAAAAATGAGTTTTTGGGCTGACATGATTTCGTGATTAATATTAGAAATCGAAAATAATACGCTCAGGAATATTCTATGATTATCAGATAATTATGGATATGTTAATTCTCTGTTATTCTTTAATCCTTTACGAAATCATAAAGTGCTGTTAATGATACGGTTACATTGAAAATGTATTTTTGCCTAGAACTTAAAACAAATCATCTCATGCAAAAAGCAAGACGTTATCTGACCGTTTTTCAACGCAATTTTACTTGGTTTATGACATCTATGTTTGTTTCATAATAAACATAAAGAAAGCATAATTCAACCTTAACACTGAGATAATCTTGAAACAGTAAGTTTGACTAAATTTTTGAATCAAACAGTTTTTAAGATTATAAATATGATTGACCTATCGCTGAAAATCTTGTTGGTTGACGACGACCCAGATATTTTAGAATTACTTGAATACAACCTCCAGAAAGAAGGTTTTCAAACACGTACTGCCGAAAACGGTCTTCAAGGTATTCAAGTGGCACAAGAGTTTTTACCAGATATGATTTTGATGGACATTATGATGCCCATCATGGACGGCATAGAGGCTGGGCGTATTATTAAGCAATCTAAAGAATTAAAGAATTCTTACCTTATTTTCTTGACCGCCAGAACAGAAGAATATTCAGAAGTAGCAGCTTTTGATATTGGTGCCAATGATTATATCATCAAACCTGTCAAACCAAGGGCTTTGATTAGCAGGATAAAAGCTGTTTTCCAAAGAAATATTGCTGATACTGTAGATGAAGAAAAGGTGGTTTTAGAGGATTTGATCATCAATCGCCAGAATTATTCTATTGCCGTAAAAGAATCTTCATGGACTTTACCTAAGAAGGAATTCGACTTGCTGATGTTTTTTGTCAGCAACCCTAATAAGGTATATACGCGTGACGAAATTCTTTCAAGTGTTTGGGGAAAAGGCATTCACGTAACTGAACGTACGGTAGACGTACATATACGTAAGATTAGAGAAAAGATTGGGGAAGATTATATCCGCACTATCAAAGGAGTTGGTTATTTATTCTCAAGAAACTAAATCCTTAACAATCCTTTAATATTCTAGCAATCATAGGGTTAAAGTAAAATTACAATTTTGGTTTATGAAAACGCCAAAACAATATAAAACCGTCATCATATCTGATGTTCACCTAGGCTCAGAAGGTTCAAAAGCTAAAGAAGTAACTGCTTTCTTGAAGAGTATCTCGTGCGAAACCTTAATTATGAATGGCGATATTATTGATGGCTGGCAACTCAAAAAGGGTGGTTCATGGAAGAAAAAACATACTGCTTTTTTTAGGGCTGTATTGAAAATGATTGAGAACCATAATACTAAGGTAATATACCTGAGAGGTAACCATGATGATTTTCTAGACCAGATTATTCCTTTTCAGTTAGGTAAATACTTCACTGTTCAGCGCGACTATATTCTACAGTCGGGCACAAAGAGTTACCTTATTACACACGGAGATATTTTTGATTCGGTTACCTCACAAATGAAATGGCTTGCCTATTTAGGTGACATTGGTTATACCTTTTTATTATCCATCAATAAACTGTATAATCAATACCGTAAGTGGAGAGGGTTTGAATATTATTCTTTTTCACAGAGGATTAAGCAACGGGTGAAAGAGGCTGTAAATTATGTATCGGATTTTGAAGAGAAATTGACGGAGTTAGCCCGAGCAAACCATTGCGAAGGTATTATTTGCGGACATATTCATAAACCAGACATTCGCCTTATTCAGGATATTACCTACATGAATTCGGGCGACTGGGTGGAATCGTTAACAGCATTAGTAGAAGACTATCAAGGGAATTGGGACTTGCTCTATTTACTCCAAAATAGTCTAGATTTAGAAGAAGAATTATCAGATGAATTAATAGATTCTGAGGCTATGAAAACTGCCAAAGGAATTTTTATGAGTATCTCTTAAAATATACCCAATATGAGTAAGTATCTATTCGTAGTACAAGGTGAAGGCCGTGGACATTTAACGCAGGCTATTTCCCTTTTTGAAATACTAACGGCTGCTGGGCACGAAGTGGTTTCTGTAATGGTGGGTATGGAAGATAAACATCATATCCCTGCTTTTTTCAAAGAAAAAATTACTGCTCCAATCAATACTTTTCCTGCTCCTAGCCTAGTTTATGGACAAACCAAGGCTGTAAAAGTATGGGATACGATTAAAACGCACCTTTTACAGCTTAGAAAATACCGTAAAAGTATTCAGTTTTTGGCAGATGAGGTTGAAATGCATCGCCCTGATGTTATCGTGAATTTTTATGATATTATCTGTGGATTGTATGCACAATTCCACCGCCCGAATATTCCTGTAGTTTGTGTAGGGCATCAATATTTGTTATTACACAATCAGTTTGTTTCATTGCCAGACAAAAAGATAGACCGTTTTTTATTAAACCTCAATACACATCTTACCTCTTTAAATTCAACTAAAAAATTAGCTTTGTCTTTTGTAGAAATGCCCGAAGACAAAGCTAAGCATATTGTAGTAACGCCACCACTTTTACGAAGAGAAGTAAAAGCATTAACGCCTACAGTAAAACCCTATTTCTTAGCTTACATCACTCACCATAAATTGGGTGAAGATATTATCAATTGGCATTCTGAACACAGAGATGTGGAAGTACATTGTTTCTGGAACAATCCTGATTTTGGGAATGAATGGCATTGTCAAGAAAATCTTACTTTTCATCAGGTAAATGCAGAGAAATTCTTGAACATGATGCAAAACTGTTCAGGGTTAGTTTGTACAGCAGGATTTGAATCTGTTTGCGAAGCCATGTATCTAGGCAAACCAATCATGATGGTACCAGTGCCAAATCATATCGAACAGCAAATAAATGCCTTAGATGGCGAACGTGCAGGGGCTGGAATTGCAGACACTACCTTCAATTTCTCACGTTTTATTGAATATGTGCCAACCCACCAAAGTATTAGCGACGTCTTTCAGGCTTGGCAAGGGCAAACTGCACAAGTATTCTTGAAAAACTTAGAAGAAGTAGCTCAGAAAAAAGTGGAAATTTATACGTTCAGAAGAACCTCGCAAATAGGGAGATACTTTCGCAGGTCTTTGGGTTCTACTTTATAGAACACAAAGACCTTCATTAACAACGGTTGATACCCCAAAACTAGCGTTCTCGTTCTGTCCAGACAATATTTTTTATGGGGCTATCCTTTTAGGACATACTATTGACATTGAAATGGACCAAAAGCTTTTTTGATATTGAGTTTATTGTCTATTGTTTCTGCAATTAAAACATAGAATGTTTCTCCTCCAGGCAAAACCCTTACAATGGTATGTCCAAACATACTTTTAAAACCATCGGTAAACCAAAAACCTATGGTTGCTTTAGTAGCTTCTTGGATATTGGTCGCAAAAAGATTCTTTTTCCCTTGATAAATATGGTCTGAAATAAGTCTATGGACAACTTCTTCTCCGGGATGATTGCTACTCCAAGTTTGTTCTACGACTACTTGAGGTTGTAGATTCCTGAGGAAATTTTCGTTAGTAGCATCTCTGCAACCATGATGATCTAAAGTAGTTACTTCTACTTTCCCAACAGCTTTGGAGATAGGCGTTTCTACATCAAACCATGTTGGTAAACCATACCCTTGCAAGCCTGTATTATCACCTCCCGTAAAATAATCAAACTTACCATAAGACAGCTTGATGGCAAGACTCAAAGGGTTTTCGTTGAATCTCTTTTTGGCATCTAAAACACTATCTGCCGTAAAGAACTCAAAAGTTTCGTTTTCATTACCTGTCCAAATAGTACCATTGGCTTTTACTCCCCGAACCTTAAAATTGGGATACTTTGATGGATTGTTTTTTAAAACTATTTGGTCAATTGCTCCTACTTTCAATTGTTCGCCGATTAGTCCATTGCGTTGTTTTTGGAACTCAATGAATTTTTGTAGATTCAAGAAAATACTTGGTTCATTTTTGTATGCAACTTTTAAATCAGTCGGGAAATTATTGTAGGGATAATTCCTATCAATCAACTTTTTGATGGGTACTAAATCACCCACTTCAGTTATGCCTGATAGTTTATACGCTCCATTAGAGGCTGTTTTAGTGCCAGCGTTGATAATACCCATGTGGTCGTCGTGATAATGAGTAATCAGGGCATAATCTATTACGGGTTTGCTAGGCATTACTTGTTGAACATAATCAACAATCCATTGCCCAGCGGTTTTAGTATTGTTAGGATAAGGCAGCGTATAAGTAAATGGCCAGCTATTTCTCCGAAAAGCAACATCCCCGATATCTCCAGCATCCACAATCATCGTAGTTCCATCAGGCAAAGCAAAGAATGTCGAAACGCCACTTCCCGTAACAATATGATGAATATCTAAATAGCCTTGATGCCATTGAATATTGGTGGTATCTGGATTTATTTGTGCTTGAAGCCTAGTAATGGACGCACAAAATATCAACAAGAAAAATATGTAAGTTTTCATCGATATTGTATTAGGTTATTGGGTTGAATGATGTGTATAAAGCAATCTAATTATAAAGAAGAGAGTAGCTAAGTTACGCTTCAATTTGAGAAAGCCTTTAACATAGTAGTAAATTATATCTTTTTCTTTCATATTTCTAAATGATGAAATTATGATAGCGTTAATTTTGTAGGAAAAGAAACGCTTATAAATAAACAATCATTAAATATCTTGTCCTAGTTCAATGTTTCGGAAATATTGGCACAGTAATTTTGACTCAAGAAAAAACAAACACGACGATGGACAGAAAGACATTCATACAAAAAGGCATTACAGGTACTGGTATTTTTGCGGCAACTGCGGCTTTGGGTAATGTAATCAAAAACGATATAGATGAGTTACAAGAATTGGATATTATCGGGTTTAATCATATTCCTAATACCCCTTCTAAAATACTAGAAAACTCTGTTTTGCATAAGGCTGATTCTCGTGGACATGCCAATCATGGCTGGTTAGATAGCAATCATACTTTTAGTTTTGCTAATTATTACAACCCAGAACGCATGCACTTTGGCGTGTTGAGGGTTTTGAACGACGACCGTGTGGATGCTGGTAAAGGCTTTGGCAGACATCCGCATGATAATATGGAAATTATCTCTATTCCCCTTGAAGGGAACTTAGAGCATAAAGATAGCATGGGGAATGTGGCGGTAATCAAGCAAGGAGATATTCAAGTAATGAGTGCAGGAACAGGCATTTACCACTCTGAATACAACCAAAGCCAAGATAGCTTAGTGAAATTCTTGCAGATATGGGTTTTCCCCAATAAAAAGAACGTTACGCCACGTTATGACCAAATTACGTTAGATACAAAAGACAGGCACAATAATTTACAACAAATATTATCACCCAATCCAGAAGATGCAGGCGTTTGGATTCACCAAGATGCATGGTTTCATTTAGGAACATTTGATAAAGATTTTGAAAAAACGTATCAAATCAAGAAAAAAGGGAACGGCGTATATGCGTTTGTGTTGAAGGGAAGCTTTGATATTGAAGGCTTCGAGGTAGCAAACAGAGATGGCTTTGGTGTTTGGAATGTGGATAGTCTGAAAATAAAAGCGATTAGTCAAGATGCTGAAATATTATTAATGGAAGTACCGATGTCGATATGAAAAAATTTGAAATTTTAGTAATCGGAAGAAATGTTGAAATCCATGAAGTTGTACTGCGATTAATCAACAAAAATGAAGCTTGGTTGGCAACAGGAGCATTAACAGATGAAGAAGTATTTGCGATATGCGAGGCAAAAAGCTTTGATATGGTCTTACTAGGAAGCGGTATAGCAGAGGAGTCGGAGGAAATCCTCAGAGAATATTTTAACAAGCTTAATCCTCATCTACCAATTGTACAACATTATGGTGGTGGAAGTGGGCTGTTATATTGCGAAATTCAACAGGTTTTTGAAAAGATTTAGTTAAGAAATAAGCACAGTATTAGTTAGAATAAAATCTAATCACCAATTACTCATTTATTAATTCTTAGCATTTTTTATCTCTGGCGTGTGCAAAACACGCTTGATGCCCATAAATCTTTTTTGATAATAAGCGGCATCTAAATAATCATAGCGAACACCACCGTTCCAAGCTGAGTGAATAAACTTAATATATTTGTCGGTTACTTCGGTAACAATCCCGACGTGACCGACTCTTTTTCCCTTCGCATTATGTCCTTTGAAGAAAATCAAATCACTGGGCTGAGCTTCCAATCTTGATACTGAATATCCTAATAGACTTTGAGCAGCGCTACCATGCGGTAAAATCATGCCAAAATTCTGGAAACAATAGCGGACAAATCCTGAGCAATCAAAACCTTTTTTAGAAGTTCCACCCGAGCGGTATCTTAAGTGAAGATGGTCGTTAGCAAAATCGAGGAGATTATTTACAGTACCTAGCGTGGTATGTGAAGCTTTATTTTGAGTGGAATCTTTTGGTAAAAATTGCCCAAAGATAATGGATTGAAATCCTACACAAAGTATGGTAAATAAGACCTTTTTCAGCATAATTCTCTGTTTAATATCTAAATACTGTAACCAAATTAGCAATAAAACTTTAAAAACCAAAATTCTTGTCTTAATTAAATCCTATTTATCATAACGTCATTAGGTGGTTTTACGTATAAATGTCTTTGAAATATGCTGTTTTATTACCTTTAATGAGCCTCTACCAACATATTAATGATAAAAATTATCAGAAGCAGATAGTCTGCTTTTAGTAAACCATTTATGAATGTTTTATTGGAAAACTCTTCGTTATGGCTTAATTTTCGATACATTTTTTGACTTAAGTTTCGTGCAAAAAAACAAATAAAAAACCTTATTAATCTATTTAGCATCGATAAAAATGGAAATAAAAACACATGAAGTAAATACTACGAAAATAGCCGAGGTAACTGAAGATTATATTTTTATTAATAATGCCCAAGATGGATTAGATTTATTAGGAAACGTATACTATCAGGGCTTTGACAACATCATCATTCATCAGAAAAACATCACTCCAGATTTTTTTGATTTAAAAACTGGCATTGCGGGTGAAATACTTCAAAAGTTTTCAACTTATCGTGTTGCGTTGGCTATCGTTGGAGATTTCAGTCACTATACCAGTAAAAGTATCAAAGACTTTATTTTTGAAAGTAACAAAGCTGGGCATATTAACTTTGTTAATAGTGTTTCGGAGGCTTTAAGTTGTCTTGGTAAGGAATGATATTGACCCAAGATTTGGCATAAATGGAAAAAATATGAAAAAACTATTCGTTGTAAAATTACTCATAATCTTATGTTTAATTTTACTCTACCCGATGTTTTTTATTAAATATTGATAATGAGATAGTTGTATTTGAATCCACCGAGTAAATATATTCAAAAGCTCTTCCCAGATTTTCAAAAATCCTTGATTGATGTTTC
>NZ_JAYFUL010000035.1:0-64280 GCF_034928825.1 Arcicella aquatica
AAGTAATTTTTTAATTTCGCTACTGATGAAACTTTTCATTAAAAGGCTGTTTTTTGTTGCTTAGGAACTACAAAATTCAGCCTTTTTTTATTAATTGTAAATTTTCATCGGGTAGAGTAAGACGAAACATGAGTCATCCCGAATTTTCTCTAAAAATAGTGAGTTTTAGATGATTTTTGAGTTTTTGTAATTTATTCTCGTCCTTACTTTTTGCCTTGATGCAAAAAGTAACAAAAAAATCAAGAATTCCTAAACTCGCTACCGCTCAAACAGTAGGAATTCGGTGTTCATCAATCATAAAAAAGCGGTCGAAACTAGTTTTTCGACCGCTTTTTTATGATTTTAAAATTCGGGATGACTCATGTTTGAGCAATCATTTTACTTGATTAAAAACTGCCTTGAAAGTTTATCATAAACACCCAAAAGCTGATTTGATTTACCATCCTTTTGGAAGATTGATTCCCAAGTATTCAGAGGCTCCCAAATACAAGTCCCTTTTCCTCTGCCGTTGGGTAAATTAAAAGCAATCGCATTGACATCTTCTTTCAACTGTGAATATTCTACCACGATAACGTCTTTGTTATACCGTTGGATAAGATTACTTAAATTATCTCTTAAATCATCCGTAGTACCATGCCATTTAGGATAATATGATTCGCCTATGACATCAAAATGTACTCCTCTTGCCAACATCCCATCAATAAAATTAACGGATTCGTGATTTTGACCACCTAAGGCTACATGAAGCATCATGACTACATTGGCATCAACAGCTTTCACTGCGGCTGTACCTGCATTTAGCAATTGAGCCAATTCGTCAGGATTTTGAACATTACCATCAGGCCATACGATACCGTGGTTAATTTCATTACCTATCTGTACCATATCGGGAACAGTCCCTTGGTCTTTCAACTCCTGCATTACTTGTTTGGTATAATCAAACAATGATTTTTTGATTTCTGTAAATTGTAAACTGTTCCAAGCAACAGGCTTATTTTGTTTACCTGGGTCTGCCCAGTAATCGCTATAATGGAAATCAAGTAAGAGTTTCAAACCAGCAGCTTTCACTCTTTTTGCCATTAGTTTAGTATGTTCTAAATCGCAAAAACCTTTGTTAGGAGAATACCCATTAGCATTGGCAGGATTATTAAAAATACGCAAACGGATATAATTAAAGCCATGTTCTTTCAAAATTTGGATAGCATCTTTTTCAACACCATTGTCAGAAAACTTTACATTTCTAGCTTCTAGTTCCGGCAAAAATGAAATATCAGCACCAATCATTTTATCAACCGAGCGATTTTTGGCTGCTTCACCTTTTAATTCGTAAGTTTTATCAATCGTAATTTTAGCTGCTTTTTCAGGAGCAACCGTTACAATATCAGTTGAACCTGTAAATAAACCTGTTGCTGTAGCTTCAAATTTAATCAAATCGGGCTTTGTACCTGCTTGTACAATCACTTGACATTTACCATTGAATAAAGCTCTTTGCCAAGCGCCATCAATACATTTGTCTGGTTCATGGCTACTTGGGTCACCATTGCCCACACCAATGATTTTAGCATCACCTTTTAACGAGAATCTTATCATATTATCAGCATCGGGTACTTCTCGTCCTTCTTTATCTACTACGCTGATATTAATAATGCTTACATCTTGACCATCGGCCAAAGTAGTGGTTTTATAGGGTGTAACTACTACTTCGGTGGGTCTGCCGGTGGTTTCTATTTTAGCGGTTAGTTGTTTACTATTTTTATAGGCTATCGCTTCTAATTTGCCTGGTGCATAGTTCACCGACCATTGAAGGTGACCATTTCTAGGCATATCTTTTTTGCCCAAGCTTTTTCCATTCAAAAACAATTCTACGTTATCAGCATTGCTATTCACCCAAACGTCAATCGGTTTGTCATTTTTGCCTAGCCAGTTCCAATGTGGTGAGATATGGAGAATGTCTTTGTCCGTCCACCAACTTTGATAATAGTAATAAATGTTTTTGGGGAAACCGCAAACGTCCATCACACCAAAATGAGAATTGACATTAGGCCAACGAAAAGGAGTAGGTTCACCACGATAATCAAAGCCTGTCCAGATAAAACCACCTAACCAAAAATCATTAGTAGCTGATAATTTCCACCATTCTTCTGCTTTACTTGCCCACCACGGAGCAGTAATATCTTGGTCAGGTAAATAACCTCTGATAGAATCTGTTTCATAAATTCCTCTGGTTGTTACCGTACTACCCATTTCAGTGCCAAGAATAGGTTGTGTTGGGTGGTCTTTATGATAATCAGCCACAGCAAACTGACGATAATTGAAGCCTCTTACTGGAATCACTTCGTTTACACCACGATAGACATTAGCTAAATCTGCGGCATACGTAGAGGTACGAGTAGGGTCTAGTTGTTTTTGCTTTTCAATAAGTGATAAGGCTATTCTTTTCCCAAATGTATTGGTCTGGATACCGCCTTCTTCGTTACCAATACTCCACATAAAAACGGAAGCATGATTTCGGTCGCGTTTTAAAAGTCGTTCAAACTGAGCCATGTATTCAGCTCCGCTATTTAGTAAGCGTTGCTCATCCATTACCAACATCCCTAAACTATCACAAGCTTCTAATAATTCTGGTGTAGGAGCATGATGACTAGTCCGATAAGCATTTGACCCCATATTTTTGAGCAAACTGATGCGGTAATATTGCAAATAGTCTGGCAATGCACTACCAATTCCTGCATGGTCTTGGTGATTGTTGGTACCCAATATTTTTACATATTTTCCATTCAGAAATACGCCATTATTTTTTACCTCAATAGTCCTTATGCCAAATTTAAAGCTTTGTTTATCAATGATTTGTCCGTTGGCTTTAAGTTCTACGACTACTCTATGTAAGTAAGGGTCTTCTAAAGTCCACAGATGTGGATTGGTAATAGTAAAGCTTTGCTTAGTTGTTTTTTCTTCAAGAGAAGGTTGAGATAAAGGTTGGTCGATAGACTTTCCTATCATTTTCCCAGACCTATCAATTAAATAAGAGGTCAACGTATAATTAGTAGGAGAGAAGTTTTCATTGCTTACATTAGTTTCTACATAAATGGTTGCTTTATTATCTTGTATCTTAGCATGAGCAAAAATGCCATCAGTATTGATATGTAAGTTTGAATATTTATTTAACCAAACGTGGCGATAGATACCTGCACCCTCATAAAACCACCCTTCATATTGTGAAGCATCAGCCCGCACAACAATCACATTTTCACGTTTGAAATTAATAAAATCAGTAATATCATAAGCGACTCCTAAATAACCACTTTTGTTATTACCTAAGTAAAAGCCATTTATCCAGATATTGGCATCTCTGAAAATACCATCAAACTGAATTTGAAAACGGCTACCAGAATCAGAAGGAGCTACTTTAAAGTGTTTTCTGTACCAACCCACACTTGTTTCTGGGAACAAACCACCGACAGGCTTAAATCCATGAGCTTCAACGTTCAAATCTTCCGATTTGGCAAAAGGTAATTCAACAGCCCAGTCGTGTGGAAGATTGATTTTTGCCCAAGTACTATCTTTAAAACGAGCTTCAATAGCAGAATTTTCGGCACTACCAGATTTTACAAAAACTTTGGTAATACCATAATTAAAGTCTTTTTCGGGGTTAGAGGTATGTCCTAAATGGAATTTCCAATCATTATCAAAATTGATTCTTTGCCTTGGGATAACCTGTGAAAATGATATAATAGAAAATAACAGGAGAAAACCTGTTAATAAAAAGCCTTTGTGATTTTGCATAATTATTAAAACAGTAAGAATAGTTAAAAAATTTCCTCTGTATTTACACAGAGGAAATTTAAATAAAAAAGCATCAATAGGTATTATAGTTACCTATCTCAATTGATTTTCAACCTAAAAAATCATTTTACTATTTATTAAGGTAAAAAAGCATCCATCGCAATAGTAGGTTTGCCCGAATTATCAAAAGCACCTAGCGTATAGCCAACCCAATTGTTATGAGCTTGAGGTTCCCAATAAAGTACACCTAATCCTTTTGAATTACTAATAGATTTTGTTTTAGTGATAATGTCACTTAGGAATAGTTTGCATTCCGAGGCACTATCCCAAGGCATACCTACTTCTACAATCATTACTTCTTTATTGTAGCGACTTATCATATCGTTCATGTTAGTCAAACATTGCTGATTAACTTTTGCCCAACCACCACTAGCAAAATCTGGAGCATAAGTAGGATACAGCGACATTCCGATGACATCATATTTGGCTCCATTGGCTTTTAATCCATCAAACATCCATCTGAAAAGTTGATTATCATAACCATTAGAAATATGAACGATAACCTTTGCATCCGGAAAAATAGCTTTTACGCCATCATAACCAGCGTTAATCATTTGGGCAAAACCACTCATATTGGTAGAGGCTCTTCCAGTTGGCCATAACATACCATCATTCGTTTCGTTCCCTACTTGCACCCACTCAGGTGTAATCCCATTTTTCTTTAGCTCAGTTAATACGTCGGTAGTATGTTTTCCAATGGCAGACTTTAGTCCTTCCAAATCTAAACTAGTCCAAGCGGCTGGTTTGGTTTGTTTGCCAGGGTCGGCCCAATTATCGCTATAATGAAAATCAATCATGATGCGTAATCCCAAGTTTTTAGCACGAATGGCCTTGGCAACAACATCCGCAGTATTGTTGTAGGCTGGCGAAGGATTTACCCAAACTCTGAGGCGAATAGAATTCATACCCAATGATTTCATCAGTGCCATACATTCCATCGCTTGCCCAGAAGTATTATAAAACTTTACACCAGCAGCCTCCATTTCTGTAACCCAACTTACATCAGCGCCTTTTGCAAAACCAGAGATTGGCGTCTCTTTCACTGGCTCAATCACTTCGTTATTGCTTGTATTGCTACACGACAACAACAAAAGAGAACAACAAAGAAAATTAATTAATTTATTCATGTTATTTTATTCAATGGTATAAGTATAATTCCCTGCTTTTAAGTCAAGTGTAATGGTGCGAGTTCCCGCTAAGCTCGCTGGAATAACGATATTGTCTCCATCGTATTCTAAACTTAAATCTGCACCAGTATCGCCCATATTGATTGCCCATGCACTGTTTGCTCTAAATTTCAATCCTCCAGCTTTTAGCACTGTAGTTACTTTCCAAACATTTTTGGTAGCATCGTAAGTCATTTTCACGTCGTCTGCCCAACCATTTGCAGCGGCATCACCAATGATTCCCCACGTAGTTTTAGTACCACTCCATGTATTACTATTCGTGTTTCCTTTCAACAGATAATAGCCATCTTCTGGCACAAACAAATTGCCACCACTACTGCTAAAAGTACCTGCTACATCACTACCTGTGGTAGTACTGCTTACCCACCCATAGTTTGTACCATTCCAATCGGGCTGACTTGTATATTTAAACTGATGCGTTCCGCCAACAATATTAACATAGCCTTCGTAAATACCGTTGGCATTTCTTGAAGAAATTCTTGGTGCTGATGCTGGATTCCAACCTTGAAAGTCGCCTGCTACCCAAAGCGACGGATAATTAATCACGACTAAATAGGGAGTAACTGAAACAGATAAAACGTTAGAATATATATCTGCTACAGCATCTGAAATATAAGATTTTACCCTTAGCTCTAACTGACCAACAGCATTAGGCTTTAGCCCCATGATGATGGATAACTGATTAAAATCGGCAGTAGTATATTTCAACTGCACCGTGTTGCCTAAGCTGATTTCTTTGGGTGCTGTAAAGTTAGTACCCGCTTTGGCAATTTGTAAGGTATAGCGGACAGCAGCCTGAAAGCCATAATTGGCACGATTCCATGTAAATGCCACGGCAGAATCGTTGGCTGTTGCTGGGGTAAGTACATAACTTGTTTTAGAAGAACTTAGCACTGGTGCTTCGCCCTTACTACTCATAACGGTTTTTATTTCATTGTTTTCACAAGAAAAAATACCAATACTTATGAGGCTTATTAATAGTATTCTGAATATATTTTTCATGATAGTCTCTATTTTCTTAAATCATTAATAACCTTGATTCTGTACCAGATTTGGGTTTGATGATAGGTCATTTGATGGTATCGGGAAAAGATTATATTTATCTTCTACAGCTCTTCCATTAGCTATTCCACCTTTCCAAGCCCATAAATAAGCACCAGTCGTGAATTTTTTGTACCTGATTAGGTCTGTTCTACGATGAGCCTCATAGTACAATTCTCGTCCTCTTTCATCCAAGATAAAGTTGAGCGTTAATTGACTAGCTGTAATATTGCCAGTGGTTTTTCCACCGTAAGCTCTAGTACGTAATTGGTTGATGTAAGTTAAAGCAGTTGCTACATCACCGCCTGTTCCGCCTCTTAATACGGCTTCTGCATAAATCAAGTTGATTTCGCCTAATCTAAACAATGGAAAGTCAATGTCTGTCCAGTTTCCAGCAGGGTCTGCATGAGGAGCTTTAGCACCTGTACGCGTTTTGTTACGATATTTATTCGACGAATAGCCATCAGTACCTTTGTATAGTTCCGCCATCAAACGATTTTGTCCTACGGTATAAAACTGTGCTCTTTGGTCTGTATTACCTGTTTCGTCAGGAAATAAATCCACAAAGTTTTGTGTATGACGAAGTCCACCCCAGTTACCACTCGTTCCAGAAATATCACCCGGTACGGCAGCAGGGCCGTGTGCTAAATAAGTAGTTCCGCCCCAGTTTTGCGTATTAGTAGCATCGTAGGCAATCATGAAAATATTTTCAGTTTTATTCAAATGATTGTCTGCCAAAGTCAATTCACGATAATTTGGATGTAATGAGAAGGACGCAGCTTTTATTTTATTACAATAAGTAATAGCCTCCGTGTATTTGGCTGTGCCTGCATATACTTCTGCATTCAAATACAAACGCGCTAATAATGCCCAAGCGGCAGATTTTTCAGCACGTGGGTATTCGTTTTGACCCGGATCAACTAAATCATTTTCAATGGCTTTTAATTCTGTTTCGATATAAGTAAACAAATCCTTCCGTTGAATCTGTTTTGGAAGAATAGCTCCTACGGCGTCGTTTTCTGTTACAAATGGAGGATTTCCAAACAAATCCATCAATGCCCAATACTGATAAGCACGAATAAATCTAGCTTCTGCTCTGTATTTTCTAATGTTTTCAGCATCTGTTCCTGTGATGCCTCTCTTGCTCAAATTAGCATCCGACGACTGGCGAATGAAATCATTACAAAGCGTGATTTGGAAGAAAGCACGGTAATAAATACCATTGATAATAGGATTGATAGCCGACCAGCTCATTTCCTTTAATCCTTTTACACCAGCATCATTTTGCCATGTCCACGAGGCTTCATCGGTTGTAAGTTCTTGCAAATTCCAATATAATCTAAGAAAATCCGAGTTTCCTTCGTCAGAAATAATCTGAGATGGAATATCAGGGCTTCCTGTTCCTCCAGTATTGCCCGTCAAAGCAAAGGCTGAATATACTTTTGCCAAAGCTTGTTTATACCCGAGTGGAGTTTTATAAACCGTTTCAGCAGTAATATCATTGGTGGGTAATAAATCTAACTTATCAGTACAAGCACTTATAATAGCAATAAGCAGGCTTGATATGGCTATTTTTAAATATTTTATTTTCATTTTTCTGTCGAATTTTATTAAAAGTCAAGATTCAAGCCTAAAGCAATGGTACGTGGACGAGGGTACAAACTATTGTCGATACCAGAAGCAACTTCAGGGTCTAAGCCTTTGTATTTAGTGATGACAAAGACATTCTGTACGCTGGCATTGATGCGTAAATTAGCAGTACTATTTTTCAAGAATTTACCTAAATCATAACTCAAATTGGCATTATCCATTCTTACAAACGAAGCATTCTGAATATAATAATCGCTCAATAATTGTTGACTATTGCCTTTGAACTGTGTATCTAAATAATTGCTTGAAGCATTATAAAGTACGCTATTACCTGTAATCTGACTCAATACGCCACTTTGACTAAAATTGTTATTATAAACATAATTATCAAATGAGGCACGCATTACAAAGCCCAGATTCCATTTTTTGTAATTAACAGAACTACTAAGTCCTAAGAATATTTTTGGAACAGCACTTTTACCTTTGTAAAGGTCATCTTGATTGATAATGCCATCACCGTTTTTGTCTACAAATACTCCTTCTACAGGCTTACCATTTTCGTCATATACCTGCTTGTATAAATTGAAAGTACTTTTGCTATAACCAACAGCATTGATAAAGGCAAACTGTCCGCCAATACCGCCTGCAATACCACCCGATGGGAAGCCAGGATAGTTTTTGTCTTGTGGTACTACCGTTAGGTTAGTGATGGTATTTTGGTTGTAAGTAGCATTGAAATCAAGGTTCCAAGTGAGGTTGTTTTTTCTAATGATTTGAGTGTTAATGCTAAACTCTACCCCTTTGTTTTCCATCGACCCTACATTGGCTACAATAAATGCTGTAAAGTTGGCGCCTGCTGGTTGTGGAATATTGTTGAGTAAGTCTTTCGTATTTTTTACATAAAAATCAACACTACCTTTTACTCGGTTATCGAATAAGCCGTAGTCTAAAGCGATGTTTTTAGAAGCTGTTTCTTCCCATTTACGGTTGCTATAGAAGCCACCTGGGCGATAACCCTGATAGAAAGTATCTCCAAACTGATAAGAAGCATTCGCAGAACTCAATGCAAAATATGAATAATAGTCATAATTCCCGATGCCATCTTGCTGACCAGTTATCCCGTAGCTAGTTCTTATTTTGAGGGCTGAAATTACTTTACTACTCGCTAAGAAAGTTTCATCCTTGATGTTCCAAGCCAATGCAATGGACGGGAAAAGTCCCCATCTGTTGGCAGGAGCGAAGCGAGAAGAGCCATCACGACGAAGCGTTGCCGTCAAGAAATAACGATCATTCAAAGAATAATTCGCACGACCGAAGAAAGAAATCAAGGTGTTTTCTGGTGTATCAAAAGGAAAAGCAGGGTCGGTATTTGGATATTTTACACCACGAGCATTATAACTAGCATAATTGTAGTTCGTCGTTTTATAATTATTGAATGAATATCCCGCCATGACATCAAACTTGCTTTTGATATCTTTCAATTCTTTGGCATAATTCAGATAAAACTCCAAAAGCGTATTTTGCTTTGTTTGTTTATACGTGTTGTTTGTTCCTCCTGCGCCATTGGCTACATAACCGATAGCTGCACTATCTGTAACATAAATTGTTCCTGCACCTTTTGATACATCATAGCCTAAATTTAAGTTAGCCCTCAATTCAGGCAAGAAGTGGAATTTATAATCTAACTGAATATTACCGATGCTTCTCTGTGGAGTACTTTCATCAAAACGCTGTTCTAATTGTCCCAAAGGGTTTCTGCCTGCTAAATTGACCAATCCTGTAGCACTGGTTCTGTCTAACCATTCAAAGTATCCTCCAAATCTTTGTGGATTCTCCGTGGCATATACAGGTTGAGTAGGGTCGAAACTAATCGCCGAGCCAATCGCACCAGTAGACGCAAATCTTGCCTTTTGCATACTTCCCTTAAGACTAATATCTACTTTCAGGTGGTTTTCAAAGAAAGTAGGATTTAAGGCTATCGATAAAGATGTTCTTTGCAACTTATCTGTTTTCAAAACCCCCGTTTGGTTCTGGAAACCCAAAGAAATACGATAAGGTAATTTTGCTATTTCACCGCCAAGGCTCAAGTTATTATCAGTCATAAAGGCTGTTTGGTAAATAGCATCTTGCCAATTGGTATTTGCCTTGCCAAGCATCGCTTTTTGTGCAGCCGTTCCTTTTTCATTTACAATCGCACGAAATTGGTCGGCACTCAATACACTTACTTGTTTAGTAATATTTGAAGTTGAGTTTACCGAAGAGAAATTTACTCGTAAAGCACCACTTTTCCCTTTTTTGGTGGTAATGATGATTACCCCGTTTGATGCCCTAGTACCATAAATAGCCGATGCCGAAGCGTCTTTCAAAACGGTGAATGTTTCAATATCATTTGGGTTGATAAAGCTAAGGGGGTTAGATGCCCCAGCGATGCCACCTTCTCCTTCCAAAGGAACGCCATCAATAACAATCAAAGGATTGTTACTGGCACTCAATGACGAGCCACCACGGATTCTGATGGTACTTCCAGCCCCTGGCTGACCGCTATTTGAAATGATAGACACCCCAGGAACTTTACCCGAAATCAATTGTTCTGGTGTAGTGATTGCTCCTGTTTGGAAATCTTTGGAGGTTATGGTGGTAACAGCTCCCGTTAAATCCTTTTTCCTTGACGTTCCATAACCAACTACTACCACTTCGTCTAAAGCTGTAGTAGCAGCAACTAGCACAATATTCATCACCGTAGCAGGACCAACAGGCGATTCTAGTTTGGTAAAACCAACGGAATTAAAAATCAAGATATCTCCAACAGATGCCATTATTTTAAACTCCCCCTTGCCGTCTGTAATGGCTGCTGTCTTTTTATTCTTAACAGTTATCGTTACACCAGGTAAGGCCGATTCGGATGACTCTACTACTCGCCCTGTTATCATTCTATCTTGTGCAGAGGCATTAATACTGGTTAGAATACTAAGGATAGCCAAGACATAGTACAATAATTTTTTTCTCATCTTAATTTTTGATATAAATAAAATACTATTAATTATTTTAAAAGTCAAAATTAGAGAGGATATTATGTATAGTTTTATCTCAGCAATCATAATTTTGGTGCTATTGTTCTAAATTTGTAGAATTAGAGGCTCTACATAAAAAATGATTTATTTTAGATTAAATATTATATAATTAAGACACAGTATTAATGCATCAATTCATTCAGCGTAACGTTATTTTATCATTGACTTACCTATTCATTTTTTGGAGTTTAGGCTTTTTGACTTATGCCCAAATTCCAAGTTTAAAATTTAAACATATTACCAATGAACAAGGATTATCGAATAGTACTATCGAAAGTATTTATCAAGATAGTCGTGGCTTTATGTGGTTTGGGACAAGAGATGGCTTGAATAGATATGATGGCAATCAAATCGTAGTTTTTAAGAATAATCCAAATGATGAAAAAAGCATAAGCGATAATTATATCACATACATTCATGAAGACAAAAACAAGACTTTATGGGTAGGTACAATTAACGGATTGAACCGTTTTGATGAACGAAAAAATACCTTCACCAGATTTAAACACAACCCTCAGAAACCAAGAAGCATTACTGATAATTATATCACGTGCATCAAAAATGATAGTAAAGGAAGGTTGTGGATTTGCACGCGCGGGGGAATAAATCTTTTACAATCTTCTGATGGAAACTTTATTGCGTACCGCAAAAAGCAAAATGTTGATATTTCCCTTACTGATAACCATATCAATTGCTTGTTTGAAGATAGTAGTCATAACCTTTGGGTGGGAACAGAAAGTGGCATTCAACTTTTTGATACGCACAATGGCACTTTCCAAAAGATAGATGCTTTTGCAAATCTCAGTTTTTCTTTAAAAGGATATGCCGTCAATTGTATTAATGAAGACAAACAAGGTAATCTTTTGATAGGAACCAACGGAAATGGCTTGATTATTTATAATCATCAACTGGGTACAATCAAACAATACAGTCATCAGGAAACTCAAGCGAAATCACTTGCTAATAATTTAGTTAAAGCAATTCTGATAGATGATAAGAAAAATATTTGGGTGGGTTGTATTAATGGAGGTTTAAATCTTTTTGATCCAGTTTCTGGTAGTTTCTTAAATTACCAATATCGCCCAGAAGACCCTAATAGTCTTTCGCAACGAACAGTTTCTGCCCTTTTTGAAGATAACCAAGGTAATCTTTGGGTAGGTACGCACCGTGGGGGGATTAATTTATACATGCCCAAAACAGAAAAATTTACTTTATTTAGGCAAGAGTCTAATATTAATAGCTTGAGTTATAATGATGTCAAAGCTTTTTGTGAAGACCGTTTCGGTAATATCTGGATTGGGACAGATGGTGGGGGCTTGAATTTATTTAATCGAAAAGATAAATCGTTCAAACATTTCAAATACAGTCCATTCCATAAAAATACCATTGGCTCTAATGAAGTATTAGGTATTAATGAAGATACAAAGGGGAACTTATGGGTAGCAACTTGGGGTGGGGGACTAAGCTTATATAATCGTGCAACGAACACTTTTAGCCGTTTTTTAAATAATCCAGCCAATAAAAATAGTGTTAGCTCAAACTACATTCAGACAATATTTGAAGATAGTAAACAAAACTTATGGATTGCTACTTATTATGGAGGCTTAAACCTTTTTGACCATAAAACAGGCAAATTTACTAGGGTTATCTACGGAAAAAATAACCAATCACAATTACAAGGAAATAATATCATTTCCATCAACGAAGATAAGAAAGGTAATATCTGGATTGGAACTGATGATGCGGGCTTGAATTGTTTGAATACTGCCACGCAGACTTTTACACATTATTTTAATAATGATAGTAAAAAACCAGATTTGAGGGTCATTTTCACCGATAAAAAAGGGAGAGTTTGGGTAGGGCAAATGGGTCTTTACCTTTTCAACGAAAAGCAGAACACGTTCTCTATTTTTACATCAAAGGCAAACCTTGATACAGAATTTATCAAGGGAATCGTAGAAGATGATGAAGGCAATTTGTGGATTGCTACTTCAAACGGGATTACTCAGCTCAATCCACAAACAATGAGCATAAAAAAATATAATACTGCCGACGGATTACAAGGACTGGAATTTGAAGCAAATGCCTCTTTGATGACCAAAGATGGACAAGTGTTTTTTGGCGGAGTGAATGGCTTCAATACATTTTATCCGCATAAGATTACCACGAATACTTTTACACCGCCTGTTTATATTACTGATTTTCAGCTATTCAATAAAAAAGTAGATATCGACGAAGATTCTCCTTTGGAACAAGACATTAGTTTTGCTCAATCAATAGACCTTAGTTATAAACAATCAACTTTTTCTTTTGGTTTTGCAGCCCTCAATTATACCGCCTCTGAAAACAATCAATATGCTTATAAATTAGAAAATTGGGATAAGGATTGGATTTATGTAAATAATGAGAAAAAAGCCTCTTATACGAATGTTAGTCCCGGAGATTATACTTTCCATATTAAAGCAACCAATAATGATGGCGTTTGGAATGAGAAAGGTTATACTATTGAGGTAAATATTACGCCACCTTTTTGGGCTACATGGTGGTTTAAAACCTTAGTAGCTTTGTCTATTTTAAGTGGCATAGCGGCCTTTTATAATTTTAAAAGAACGCTTGAAATTCAACAATTAGAAGAACAGAAAAAGGAGGAAATCCACCAAGAACAACTACAGTTTTTTACCAATATTTCTCATGAATTTCGCACGCCATTATCGTTGATATTAGGGCCTCTTGAAAAGCTAAAAAGAGAGTTTCCAACTTCGCCAGCTCATCCATATTATGATTTAATGTACCGAAATGCCAATCGGTTAATTAGCCTTATCAACGAGTTAATGGATTTTAGAAAAGTAGAATCAGGCGTATTGAAATTGAATGTCATGGAAGGAAATATAAATACTTTTCTAAAAGAGATTTCAGAAGAATTTAGTGATTTGGCAAGCGAAAAGAAAATTACTTTTGAAGTTTTTCAAAATAATCAGTTGGATGAAACATGGTTCGACCGCCAGATTCTGGAAAAAATTATTATTAACCTGCTTAGTAATGCCTTTAAATACATTGCTAATGGTAAACACATCACCTTAGAAGTAATGGAATCGCTCGAAAAATATCAACCTAAATATGCCAATGAACTATTAATACCGCACGAATACAAAGGTTCGAGCTACCTGTACATCAGGGTTTCAGATGATGGCATAGGTATTTCTAAAGAATCAATCCCTAATTTATTTGAACGATATTATAAAACTACTGAGGCTCATCTGGGTTCAGGTATTGGTTTGGCCTTTGTGAAAAGCCTTACCAAACTTCATAAAGGGAGCATTTGGGTATATAGCGAAAAAGAAAAAGGTACTGAAATTATTATTGGAATACCGTGTAAAAGAGAGGATTATGCTGAAAATGAACGATGGATAAAAAACAAAGATATTTTGATTAAGTTGGAAAGCATCTCTTCAAAATATGAAGTAGATATTCCCATCAACGAAGAAGTTGCCGAAAAAAAATCCTTAAAATCTACACAATCATTAGCCAAGCCTACCATTTTGGTAGTAGATGATAATGATGAATTAAGGACATTTTTAAAAGATGCCCTTCACAAAAACTACCATATTTTAGAGGCTATTAACGGACAACAGGGATATGAAAAAGCAAAAGAATGTTTCCCAGATTTGATTATTAGCGATGTAATGATGCCCGTAATGAATGGGAATATATTTTGTAAGAAAGTGAAAGACGATGACGAGATTAGCCATATTCCATTTTTGATGCTTACGGCCAAAGATGCAACTGAATCAAAAATAGAAGGGGTGGAGTCTGGAGCAGATTTTTATTTTTCAAAGCCATTGAGCATAGAGCTACTAGAACTGACTATTAAAAATATCTTTATCCAAAAACAAAAATTAAAAGAAAAATATGGTAATGACCAACTTACGGAGATTGTAGAGTTGGCACATTCTCAAAAAGATAAAGCTTTTCTGACAGAATTGATTCAAATGATTGAAGCACACCTAAGCAACCCAGAAATGAATATAGACTATATCTGTGCAGAAATGGGCATGAGTCGTACAAAACTGTATACTAAAGTAAAAGAGCTAACAGGGCAAGCGATAGGTGATTTTATCAGAAGTATTAGATTAAAAAAAGCGGTGCAGTTAATGACCCAACAAAATATGCCTATTGCTGAAGTAATGTATAATGTAGGGATTCAAACACAATCGTATTTTACCAAAGCCTTTAAAAATGAATTTGGAAAAACGCCCATGCAGTTTTTGAAAGACTTGAAGAAATGATTAAACAACATGAGCCATCTTGAAAATTCAGGATGACTCATGTTTACTACGCTTTTCTAACAAATTCCGACTTTAAAGCCATTGCACCAAAGCCATCAATTTTACAATCAATATTATGGTCGCCATCAGTAAGACGAATATTTTTTACTTTAGTCCCTGCTTTAATGGCTTTAGGAGCGCCCTTGACAGGTAAATCTTTAATGACAACAACGGTATCGCCGTCTTTAAGCTCATTACCATTTGAATCTAGTATTTTTGAACCTGCATCTTCGGTTTCTACTTCATCAGGATTCCATTCATAGAAGCATTCAGGACACACTAATAGCGAATCACTTGGATAAGTGTACTCACAATTACATTTTGGGCAAGGTGAAAATTCAGACATGAAATTAATTTAATAATGATGATTTTATCAGTTAGCTAATTTAATAAGCTACAAAAGTAAGCATATTTCATTAATAAGTTTGTAAACGCTGAATCATAAATAGCTATGACAAAATTTCTTATTACTTTAAAGATATAATAGCATTAACCCTATAAAAACCCCAATAAAATGCTGAAGATGTTTTATATTTCGCTTTGAATAAATATGTGAAAAGAATTCAAAGTAATATTTTACTGATAAAGTCCTCTCAAAGTATCAAACAAAAAATAATGATAAAAAACAAACCACATTTTGAAGTATTAGATGGACTGAGAGGAATAGCGGCTTTATGTGTTGTGGTATTTCATTTTGCTGAATGTGTGTATGCCGATTATAGTAAAAACTTTATTGGACATGGTCATTTAGCCGTTGATTTTTTCTTTTGCCTTTCAGGATTTGTAATAGCCTATGCCTACGACGATAGAATTGAACAGATGGGAAAGTTAGCTTTTTTCAAAGCTCGATTGATTCGATTACACCCTTTGGTAGTAATAGGAACGTTATTAGGAGTAATAGGTTTTCTTTGTAGTCCGTGGACAAACGCTGTTGATAATTATACTTTTGGAAAGATATTTTTGTTAGCGATAGGGTCTATTTTTGTAATACCACTTCCATTAATGGAAGACCGTTTCTTTAACTTATTTGGTTTTAATGCTCCTGCTTGGTCATTGTTCTGGGAATATGTTGCCAATATTTTGTACGCCTTTCTATTGCATAAACTTAGTCGTCGTTTATTGAGTGTGCTAGTAATTTTAGCGGCTGTAGTACTTGGTGTGGTAAGTTACCGTGCTGGAAATTTAGTGGGAGGATGGAGTAAAAACAATTTTTGGGACGGAGGAGCACGCTTGGCATATTCCTTTTTAGCAGGATTATTAATTAATAGAAGTCGATGGATTATTGAGAATAAACTTGGATTTATAGGTTTAATTCCGATGTTGGTAGTTGCTTTTATGATACCCGTCTTTGCTAATAATTGGCTAGTTGAACTTTTAGTGGTAGTATTTTACTTTCCATTGCTTATTGCTTTAGGAGCAGGCACTAAATTATCTTCCATAACACAAAAGATTTGTCAGTTTTCAGGAGAACTTTCGTATCCACTCTACATGACTCATTATGCATTTATTTGGATTTTTGCTAGTTATTTGTCTCATTTTAAGCCAGATATAACTCAAATTGCTTGGGTAATTGTGGGAGGCACTTGCTTTTTAGTACTTTGGGCAACAGGCATTATGGTATTTATTGATAAACCTATCAGAAAGTATTTAGCATCTAAAAAGTGAATGGGATTTCATTGTCAAAACTTTCCAAATCCACTACAAGGTTGTTTTCTTCAATGAAATATTTAGTGATTTCTTCGCCTTTATTAATATAATAACAAACGCGAGTAATACCCTCTAACATAAAGCCTACGTGTCGAAAAATTTTACCTGCTTCTGAAAAATATTCGTCTTTATGAAGCACTATTTCCTTCGCTTTGGTAGCAATGAAGTCAATTTGCTGTTGGTTCAAATTTCCAAATCGCAATAAATATTGTATCAATTCTTTCATGATAGGAGGTTAGTCAAAGTTCTCTTCTTGGGATTTGTCATTTGGCAAAAAATGTGTGTAAATATCAACTCATGGCATGACTATAAGATAATTTGAATCTAAACAAAACACTCCTCAGTCATGCCATGAGTATGCTCGACGGGTTTAAAGCCGACGCTTAAGAAAAATAACTCCTTTCCATTCTGACAAAAACCCTTCCAAAATGGAAGGGTTTTTTATCGCTCAAAAATCACTAAAAATTATATCTTATTGATTATCAATAAGTAACAGCCTTCTTCTCTTTTTTGGCTCATATTTTGGCATTAGGTTATCAAATAAACAACTAATACCATGATGACTTTCATTCTTTTACTCGCAGGGCTTTTATGCTTCGCATTCTTTTTAAAAGCGATAGATTTTTTTGAAAACATTTAACCTTAAACGAATCTAAAAAATTCTTATAGAATCATGATGACAGCCCTCTTTGCACTATCCATCGCCGTATTTGGCTATTTGTGTTATGTTTTATTAAAACCAGAAAAATTCTAAGCAATGAATACTGAAATTTTAGGAGTAATCCTCACCTTTATCCTCACGATAGCTTGTGCTATTCCATTGGGGAAATATATCGCAAAAGTTTTTGGTGGCGAGGCTACTTTTCTCGACTCAATCTTCAATCCTATTGAAAAACTTTTCTTTAAGTTTTCAGGTATCAATCCTAAACAAGAGATGACTTGGAAACAACATTTGGTAGCCCTGTTAACGATTAATTTACTGTGGTTTTTCTGGGCAATGTTTGTATTAATGAACCAAAGTTGGTTGCCTTGGAACCCAGACGGAAACCCATCGATGTCAGCAGATTTAGCCTTTAATACTGCTATTTCATTTTTATCAAACACCAATTTACAGCATTATTCAGGCGAAAGTGGAATGTCTTATTTAGGGCAAATCTCTTGCCTTACTTTATTCCAATTTATCTCTGCGGGTGCAGGTATGGCTGTTTGTGCGATGGTATTTAATGCCATGAAAGAACGCACTACTGATAAACTAGGCAATTTTTACAATTATTTCCTTAAAGCTTGTACACGTATTTTATTGCCACTTTCTTTAGTAGTTGCGTTGGTTGTTTTATACAATGGCACACCGATGAATGTAGAAGGTAAAGCTTCATTTATATCAATGCAGGGCGATACTGTACAGGTTTCTCGTGGTCCTGCCGCAGCCATGATAGGCATTAAACAAATAGGTACGAATGGTGGCGGATATTTTGGCGTAAACTCTGCTCACCCACTCGAAAACCCCAACTACCTAACTAATATTGTAGAAGTAGGCAGTATCCTGTTGATTCCAATAGCGATGGTTTTTGCTTTGGGCTATTATTTAAAACGTAAAAAGTTAGCCTACACCATTTTTGGCGTAATGACTCTTGGCTTTCTGTTGTTTTTGCTTCCGTCTATCTATTTAGAAATGAAAGGAAGTACAGACATTTCGACAATGGGAATTACCCAACAACTAGGCAGTATGGAAGGTAAAGAAGTACGTTTTGGCCCTGCGGCATCTGCTTATTGGGGTATTGCGACAACAGTTACCTCAAATGGTTCTGTGAATGCCATGCACGATAGCTTTACGCCATTAACGGGGATGTTCACGATGTTGGGTATGATGATTAATGCACTATATGGTGGGGTAGGAGTAGGTTTCTTGAATTTCTATATTTTTATCATCATTGCTGTATTTATTTCAGGCTTAATGGTTGGGCGTACACCTGAGTTTCTGGGTAAGAAAATAGAAGCAAAAGAAATGAAAATCGCAACCATTATTGCCTTACTTCACCCATTGATGATTTTAGGAGCAACGGCTTTATCATCTTTCGTCTTTGTCAAAAATCCTGATATTGGCTGGTTAAATAACCCTGGTTTTCATGGCTTTTCAGAAATGCTGTATGAATATACCTCTTCTGCTGCCAACAATGGTTCTGGTTTTGAAGGGCTAGGCGACAACACTGTTTGGTGGAACGTTACCTGTGGTATTGTGATGGTAATCAGTAGGTTTTTGCCAATTATTGGGCCAGTAGCCATTGCAGGGATTTTAGCTAATAAAAAATATATTCCTGAAAGTGCAGGTACTTTAAAAACGGATACTGGAACATTTGGATTGATGGTTTTTGCCGTAATTTTTATCGTAGCAGCCCTATCATTCTTCCCAGCATTGACATTAGGACCGATTGCGGAATATTTTACAGCTTTTAGCTCTAAGCCTTGAGCGATAAGCTTTCAGACTTCGGATTTGCTTATAACGCAATAAATAAATACTTAAAAATACTCAAAGCTGATAGCTCATGGCTCACAGCTTAAAGCTTACTCCCATGAAAACCCAACCAACTTCGCTTTTTCAAGCAGATTTAGTCAAGGAAGCTCTTCGTGCTTCTTTTGTAAAGCTAAATCCAACAATAATGTTCCGAAACCCTGTAATGTTTACCGTTGAATTAGGAACACTTGTGATGCTATTTGTTACGATTTATAGTATAAACAATACAGATCAAGGCTCATTTGCTTATAATCTAACGGTTTTAATCATCTTATTGCTAACCCTTTTGTTTGCTAATTTTGCCGAAGCCATCGCCGAAGCAAGAGGTAAAGCCCAAGCGGATTCTCTTCGTAAAACCCGTGAAGAAACTCCAGCCAAATTAATTCGTTCGGTTGGGGAAATGTATTTGAACGAGATTCAAATCGTAAATTCAGCTCAGTTGAGAAAAGGAGATGTTTTTGTGTGTGAAGCTGGAGATACTATTCCTACAGATGGTGAAATTATTGAAGGCTTGGCGACGATTGACGAGTCGGCTATCACTGGGGAATCTGCCCCAGTAATTCGTGAGTCAGGTGGGGATAAATCATCTGTAACGGGTGGTACAAAAGTACTTTCAGATAAAATTAAAGTAATTGTTACGACAGAACCAGGTGAAAGCTTTTTGGATAAAATGATTGCTTTGGTAGAAGGAGCTTCTCGTCAGAAAACACCCAACGAAATAGCTTTGACAATCCTTTTGGCTGGCTTTACTCTTATTTTTATCATTGTCTGTGTAGCCCTTAAACCTTTTGCAGATTACGCTAATACACCCATAACGATTGCAGCTTTTATATCACTATTTGTTTGTTTAATTCCTACTACTATTGGTGGTTTACTTTCTGCGATTGGTATTGCTGGTATGGACAGAGCTTTACGGGCAAATGTAATTACAAAGTCTGGTAAAGCGGTGGAAACAGCAGGAGATATTGATGTTTTGTTGTTGGATAAAACAGGTACTATCACCATCGGTAACCGTAAAGCCACCAATTTTTATGCGGCAAATGGTACAGATAATAAAACGTTTATGAATGCCACAATTTTGAGTTCTTTAGCCGATGATACGCCCGAAGGTAAATCGATTATTGAGTTAGCGGCTAGTCATGGTTTAAAGATTCCAGTACTACAAAGTGATGTAGAATTGATAAAATTCACGGCAGAGACTCGTTCATCAGGGGTGAACCTTCCGAACGGAACACGTATTCGTAAAGGTGCTTTTGATTCAATGAGAAATCTTGCAGAAAATGCAGGCAATACTTTCCCTGCTGAAATTACTGATAAAGTAAAATTCATTGCCAGTAACGGAGGGACACCTTTGGTAGTGACTGAAAACGAAAAAGTGTTGGGCGTTATCGAACTACAGGATATTATCAAACCGGGTATTCAAGAACGTTTTGAACGTTTGCGTAAAATGGGTATCAAAACGGTAATGGTGACTGGTGATAACCCTCTGACAGCTAAATACATTGCTGAGAAAGCGGGTGTAGATGATTTTATCGCTGAAGCCAAACCAGAAGATAAAATGAATTATATCAAAGCCGAACAAGCAAGTGGTAAACTGGTAGCCATGATGGGTGATGGTACGAACGATGCACCTGCTTTAGCTCAGTCTGATGTAGGTGTAGCGATGAACTCTGGAACTGTAGCTGCTAAAGAAGCAGGTAATATGGTTGATTTAGATAATGACCCTACAAAATTGATTGAGATTGTAGAAATAGGTAAGCAATTATTAATGACCCGTGGTACACTTACTACCTTCTCGATTGCCAACGACGTAGCCAAATACTTTGCCATTGTGCCAGCGTTGTTTATTGCTAGTATTCCAAGTTTGCAGGGGCTAAATATCATGCACTTGCATTCGCCAGAAAGTGCCATTTTATCGGCTGTGATTTTTAATGCATTGATTATTCCTGCTTTGATTCCCTTGGCTTTAAGAGGGGTTGATTATAAGCCTATCGGTGCAAGTGCTTTATTAAGAAGAAACTTATTGATTTATGGTGTTGGGGGACTTATCATTCCTTTTATCGGAATTAAAGTATTGGATTTAGCAGTTGGATTGTTTTTCTAAGGAAAAGGAAACTCATTTTCAAATCACCACACTTTCAAATTTTCAAATTCATTTTATTCAGACAATGAAAACTCAATTATTCCCAGCACTTAAACTCACATTGATGTGTTTGTTGCTATTCGTTATTATTTATCCTTTAGTGGTTTTAGGTTTTGCACAGTTTGCTCCTAGCAAAGGTAAAGTGCCTTTTGTTGAGTATCATGGAAGAATTGTTGGAGCAGATAATATCGGTCAGAAATTTGACCAAGATCAGTATTTTAATAGCCGTCCTTCGGCAGTGAGTTATAATGCTGCTGGTTCTGGGGGGTCAAACAAAGGGACTACAAACCCTGATTATTTGGCACAAGTGCAGGCTCGTATTGATACCTTTTTGGTGCATAATCCAACAGTTCCTAAAGCCGAGATTCCATCTGAATTAGTAACAGCTTCGGGTAGTGGGCTAGACCCACACCTTTCACCAAAAGGTGCTTTGGTACAGATAGATAGAATTGCCAAAATTAGAAATATATCAAAAGAAAAATTAGTAGCCTTAGTAAATGCTCAAACCGAAAAACCTCTTTTGGGCTTATTCGGAACAGAAAAAGTAAATGTATTGAAATTGAATATTGCTTTAGAAGCTTTGAAAAATTGAGTGAATTAGCGAATGAGTGATTTAGTGATTAATTTTTTGTAAATCAAATTATTAATCTCGTCAATTCCTCAGAGTTTTTACTCATGGGATGACTTCAAGTCATGCCATGAGTAGCTTGAGTCTCAACTTTGAACCTATCAAACTATGAGATAAAACAATTCACAAAAACAATCTCATATCATGAAAACAATTTATTTTACTTTGATTGCCTTGTTCGTTTTTCAAACAAGTATTTTTGGACAAACTGAAAGTAAACCAAGCATTACTTGGTCGGCTTATTTGGAAACCTATTATGTCTATGATTTTAATCAACCAGCTAATCATGAAAGACCAAGCTTTTTGTATAATCATAACCGACACAATGAGTTTAATTTGAATCTGGGTTTTATCAAAGGCAGTTATAGTACAGAAAATACCCGTGCCAATTTAGCTTTGATGGCTGGTACGTATGCACAGTATAATTTGGCAGCCGAACCATCACTTTTACAACACGTTTTCGAAGCCAATGTTGGTGTAAGGCTATCTAAAAACAACAACCTATGGTTAGATGCAGGGATTATGCCATCGCACATTGGTTTTGAAAGTGCTATTTCAAAAGATTGTTGGACATTAACCCGAAGTATTTTAGCAGAAAACACGCCTTATTACGAGTCTGGGGCTAAAGTTACTTTTATTAATCAAGATAATCGATGGACTCTCTCAGGAATGGTATTGAATGGTTGGCAGAGAATAAAACGTCCAGATGGTAACCAAACACTTGCTTTAGGGACACAAGTACAGTTTAAACCAAACGATAAAACAACCCTTAATTGGAGTACCTTTATCGGAAATGATAAACCCAGTAATGAGAAGCAACAAAGGTATTTTTCAAACCTTTATGGTATATTTCAAGTATCTACAAAATTGGGTTTGATTGCAGGATTTGACTATGGTATGGAACAAGCGTCAACTGGTTCGTCAGATTATAATACTTGGTATAGTCCTGTTGCTATTTTAAAATATACACCCAATGCTCAGTGGTCTGGGGCAGTTCGCTGGGAGTATTATCAGGATAAAAATGGCGTTATTATAGCGACTAATACTCCTAATGGTTTTCAGACAAGTGGGTATTCGCTTAATGTAGATTATAAAGCCAGTGATAATATCCTTTGGAGAGTAGAAGGGAGATTATTAGAAAGTAAAGACAATATTTTTATCAAAGAAGGGCAAACCGTAAAGGATAATTTTTCATTGAATACCTCAATCGCTATCTCAATTTAAGATGCAAAAAGAGCAGTCAGCAGCATATTTTCTTGAACTAATCCGCCAGTCGAAGCGAGGGAAGTTTAAAATATACATTGGCATGAGTGCTGGTGTGGGCAAAACATTTAGAATGTTGCAAGAAGCCCACACCTTGCTTCGTAACAATGTCAATATAAAAATTGGTTATGTCGAAACTCATAATCGAGCAGAAACACATGCGTTGCTAGAAGGCATTCCTATAATTCCTCGTCGGAAACTTTTTTATAAAGGCAAGGAACTAGAAGAAATGGATGTGCAAGCAATTATTAATCAACGCCCTGAAATTGCTATTGTTGACGAGCTGGCTCATACCAATATAGAAGGCTCGAAGAACGAAAAACGTTGGCAGGATGTCATGGAGATTTTGAATGCTGGCATCAATGTTATTTCTGCGGTTAATATTCAACACCTTGAAAGCCTTAACGATGAAGTAAAGAAAATTACGAATGTAGAAGTAGCCGAAAGAGTACCCGATTGGGTTTTGCAACAAGCTGACGAAGTAGTAAACATTGACTTAACGGCTGATGAGCTAATTGTACGTTTGAAAGAAGGTAAAATCTACGATTTGAAAAAAGTAGAAACAGCCTTGAATAATTTCTTTCAGCCCTCTAAGCTTTTGCAGTTGCGAGAATTAGCCTTGAAAGAAGTGGCCCATCAGGTAGAGAGAAAGGTATTTAATGAAGTATCGAGCAGTAAGTTCACACACGAACGTTTCTTAGCTTGTATCAGCTCTAATGCCAATACTTCTAAAAATATTATTCGAAAAACAGCTCGTTTAGCATCGCATTACGATTCTAAATGGTTTGTTTTGTATGTACAAAGACCTTCGGAAGCAAGTGATAAAATAAATTTAGCTGCTCAGCGACACTTGATTAATAACCTAAAACTAGCTACGGAATTAGGAGCGGAAGTTATCAGAATACAGAGTGATTCTGTAGCAAAAAGTATTGTAGAAATGGCTGAAAAATATGAAATCACAACAATTTGTATCGGGAAGCCACATTTTAGTTTATTCAGAATTATCTTGGCGACGAATTTATTCAATCAATTACTCAAAAAACTATCGTCCTCAGATATTGATATTGTTATTTTAAGTTAAATAGATTACTCATTAATGGTTGTCTATTATTTCACTGGCAGGCAATCAAAAAAAGCTGAAAGCTCATTGCTCACCACTCACAGCTAATTACCATGAAAATCAAAGCAAAACTTCAACTGGGATTATTCTTCCTGTTTTCTGTCATCGTGCTGTTGGGTGGCATGGGAACTTATTATCTTAATCAGCTTAAAGCAGATTCCAGTAAAATTCTTCGTGACAATATCGAGTCATTGGAGTATGTGCAAGGTATGCAGGTAATCTTGAATACTTGGACATCCGAACAAAGCAAACAAAAGGCATTTGAACAATTGCTTGATAACCAAGAACATAATGTAACAGAAGTTGGAGAAAAAGAAGCTACACAAGTATTAAGAAAAGAATATACAGATTTTAAAAAAGATACAACCGCCAACCAATTGTTAAAACTCAACCAAGCATTATTTAAAATCGCGGCGTTGAACCAGCAAGGCATTGTGAGGAAAAATGATTTAGCCTTAAAGACGGCAGAGAGTGCAAGTAATTACCTGAAAACGGTGGCTATCGTTTGTATGTTACTGACTTTCACCTTTATCGTCAATTTCCCTTCTTATATTGCGAATCCGATTAAAGAACTTACAAAAGGGATTCAAGAAATTACAAATAAGAATTACGAACAACGGCTACATTTTTCTTCAGAAGATGAGTTTGGAGAATTGGCTTCAGCATTTAATTCAATGGCAGAGAAATTAAATGAATACGAACACTCAAATCTGGCTAAGATATTGTTTGAAAAGAGTAGGATAGAAGCCATTATTAATAACTTGAATGATGCCGTAATTGGGTTAGATGAAAAGAATAGAATACTCTTCGTAAATATTGTAGCTATCAAAATGTTGAATGTACAGGCAGATGATTTGATAGGTAATTATGCTCCAGACATCGCACTTTATAATGATTTATTAAGAACACTTTTGAATGAAAAAGACGGCAACAAAGAAATCAAAATCTATGCCGACGAGCGGGAAAGTTATTTTACCAAAGAAAGCCTAATTGTAGAAAGTAATGATAAAGTATTAGGAAAAGTAATTTTATTAAAGAACATCACTCGTTTTCATGAATTGGACGAAGCCAAAACTAATTTTATTGCTACCATTTCACATGAATTAAAAACGCCTATTTCAGCCATAAAGATGAGTCTGAAATTATTGGAAAACGAGAAAGTAGGTACTTTGAATAGCGAACAAAGTCAGTTATTAGAAAATATCAAATCAGATAGCCAAAGGTTACTAAATATCACAGGTGAGTTATTGGATTTGACCCAAGTAGAAAGTGGTAAAATTTCTTTGACCATGCAAGAGGTTGAACCACATAAAATTATAGAATACGCTACTTCGGCAGTGCAATTTCAGGCTCAACAAAGCAATATTGAACTTGAAGTACAACTTTCGGGTAATCTTCCAAAAGTACAAGCTGACGCAGAAAAAACAGCTTGGATTTTGGTGAATCTATTAACAAATGCCATTCGATATAGTCCTGAAAATAGTAAAATCATTGTTTCTGCCATTCGTCAAAATAACATGGTGATTTTTACGGTACAAGATTTTGGGAAAGGTATTGCAATAGAATACCTAGAAAAAATATTTGATAAATATTTTCAAACACCTGATAGCCAGAAGGGAACAGGGTTAGGATTGGCCATTGCCCGACAATTCATTGAAGCTCAAAATGGGCATATTTGGGTAGAGTCTGTCGTTGGTGAAGGGAGTACTTTTTACTTTTCCTTGAGGGTTTAGTGTTGCCTTATGTAGCTTTAGGAATTAAATAATCCCCAAAGCTACATAAGGAATGAATTGAACGTTATTCTACTTCTACAACCATTTCAATTTCAACGGACATATTTAACGGTAAAGCACTTACTCCTAAAGCAGAACGCGCGTGTTTTCCCTTTTCTCCAAATACCTGAATCATCAAATTTGAACAGCCATTGATTACTTTTGGATGATCAAAAAACTGGCTGTCGCTATTCACGAATCCTACTATTTTTACGATTCTCTTTACTTTGCTTAAATCGACCAAAGTGGCTTTTAATACCGCTAATTGGTGAGTAGCAGCTAGTTCTGCGGCTTTGGCTCCTTCTTCTATGGTTAAGTCTTTTCCTAATTTCCCTGTGATATATTCTCCACTTGCTTTTAAAGGACCTTTTCCTGAGAGAAATAATAAATTTCCTGTACGAACCACATTAACGTAACTGGCAATGGGTTGTCCTACGGCTGGTAAAGTAATGCCCAATTTGGCTAAATTTTCTTCTGGCGTTTGGGCAAACGTTTGAAGACTAAGGAATAAAGCGAGGAAAAGAAGAATTTTCTTCATGATGATTGTTGTTTTAGTAAGGATGAACAATACTCAAATATTGTTTAAAATTATTAGATATTCAAGTACATTATTAGGACTAAGCATTTATTCAGATGTATTTATGGCTGTATGGGCTAATTTTTGATTCCCAAACCTTAAGACTTACCTTTGCTTTTATATAGGGCATCGTATTGTAAAATATAAATAATGATTAAGTATTTAAATATTTTTGATTTTTCAAAGAAAGTAGATTATAAAGTAGAAATATTAGCAGGACTCACCGTTGCCATGACGATGATTCCAGAATCGTTATCCTTTGCCATATTAGCAGGTTTCCCACCACTAATGGGTTTGTATGCAGCCTTTATTATGGGTTTTGTAACGGCTGTTTTCGGAGGAAGACCGGGTTTAGTATCGGGTGGGGCTGGGGCAACCGTAATTGTACTCATTGCTTTAATGCAGTCGCATGGATTAGAATATGTTTTTGGGGCAATTATTGTAGCAGGAATTATCCAAATAATGGTAGGGTTGTTTAAACTAGGCAAGTTTATTCGCTTAGTACCTCAGCCCGTCATGTTTGGCTTTGTCAATGGTTTGGCTGTTGTTATTTTTATGGCACAAATTGAACAATTCAAAACAATTGTTAACGGACAATCAGTCTGGTTATCATCGACACCCTTATATACAATGTTGGCTTTAGTGGCTTTAACAATTGCTATTGTTTTAGTTTTCCCCAAAATCAGCAAAGCTGTTCCCGCTTCCTTAATGGCTATTATTGTAGTCGGAATAGGAGTGTACGTTTTTAAAATTGAAACCAAAACTGTCAAAGATATTGCTTCTGTGTCTGGTGGATTTCCACCTTTTCATCTTCCTAATATTCCTTTTACATTTGAAACCTTGCAAATTATTTTCCCTTATGGTTTGATTATGGCTGGCGTAGGATTAACCGAAGGATTACTGACACTCAATGTAGTTGACGAGCTTACCCAAACCAAGGGAAATGGCAACAGGGAATCCTTGGCACAAGGAGCTGCCAATATTTTAAATGGGTTCTTCTTTGGTATGGGCGGCTGCCCAATGATTGCCCAAACGTTGGTGAATATTTCAGCAGGTTCCAGAGCCCGTCTTTCGGGTATTGTTGCTTCGCTAGCTATTTTATCGGTTATTCTTTTTGCTTCACCCCTTATTGAAAGCTTACCAATGGCGGCACTTACTGGAGTGATGATTATGGTAGCAATTGGTACATTTGAATGGATGAGTTTTAAAATCATCAATAAGATGCCCAATCAAGACATCTTTATTGGAGTATTGGTAGCGGGTATTACCATTTGGTTTCATAATTTAGCTTTGGCAGTATTAATAGGCGTAATAATGTCTGCTTTATCTTTTGCTTGGGAAAGTGCCAAACGCATCAGAGCTAGAAAATACATTGATGATAAAGGCGTAAAACATTATGCCATTTATGGACCGCTGTTCTTTGGCTCAACTACTGCTTTTGCAGAAAAATTTGATATTGTAAACGACCCGAACGAAGTAGTCATTGATTTTGCAGAAAGTAGAATTGCCGATATGAGTGCGATTGAGGCAGTTAATAAAATTACTGAACGTTACGCTCAACACAATAAAACGGTAAAACTTACTCATCTCAGCCCTGATTCCAGAGCGTTGCTGGCAAGAGCTGATAAAATAATAGAAGTAAATATTCTGGAAGACCCTACTTATCAAGTGGTAGAGGATTGATTTTTACACTTGTAGGACTAAAATTTCAAACATGATTGGTTTGTATATGCAATTGTACATATACAAACCAATAAGAATGATAAGATTAGTGAATTAATTCAGCTAGTTTTTTGTGAAGCTCTTCACTTCTGAGGTTTTTCGCAATGATTTTACCATTTTTGTCTAACAAGAAATTCATTGGTACGGCACTTACGGCATACATTTTAGCAGCCTCGTTTTGCCAGCCTTTCAAATCTGAAACATGAACCCATGTCAATTTATCAGCATTAATGGCTTTTATCCAGTTGTTCTTTTTGTCGTCTAGTGAAACCCCTACAATTTCAAAATTTTTATCACGGTACTCATTATACGCTTTTACAACATTTGGATTTTCTTTCCTACATGGGGCACACCAGCTTGCCCAAAAATCAACCAATACATACTTTCCTTTTAGAGATGCCAACGTAAAGGCTTTGCCTGTAGTATCTGCCATGCTAAAGGCTGGAGCCATTCTGCCAACATCCACTAAAGCAGCTTTATCTAAAAATTCTTTTACACTTATTCCATAATAAGAGTCTTTTGCATTTTTAGCCAAAAGATTATAATACTCCTTCGCTTTATCTTCAGAGCCAGCTCTCATAAAATAGCTATTGATGATAAATGGACTAATGGTAGAATTAGGATGCGTAGTAATGAATTGCTTACAGATACTATCAGCATAAGCTTCACCAGCAACAAACAGGTCATGAGCAGTTTTTCGCAACGCAACACTGTCAGGATCTTTAGTTTTTTGAACAGTCTTGTACAAATTATCTCCCTTGCTCATCAATGCATAAGCACCATCCATTTGTTTTCTGTGTACCATCCAGTCGATGTGTAGAGCTGAGCCTTTTACAGTTCCTTTATTCAAAGAATCTTTGGTTGCTTGTACTAAAATAGTACCACTTTGTACAAATATATTTAGGCGGTCTTTCTTCGGGTTTAAATATAAACTATAAATGGCAGGATACTTTAGTTTGCCTTTGAACGCAAATTTTCCGTCAGTGCTTACCAATGAATCTATATCAAAACCTTTGCCATTATACGTAGAGATAAAGATTTTTTCACTTTTAACTCCTTCAATTTTTCCACTAACATTGTATAATGCTTCTTTTTCTTTAGTAGGCTTGGTTTGAGCCATTATGCTTGAAGCAGACAGAGCCAGTAAGCTCAATGTTATTGATAATTTTTTCATAATCGTGCGTTGGTTGTTGGAAATGTTTTGTTAAAACTTATGATGTAAAAAAAGAGGAGTGTTGATAATTAAGCACAGAAAGTGCTTAATTATCAACCAAATAACAATTCACTCAATAATCATTAGTATCCCGCATTCTGAGTTAGGTTTTTATTCGCTAATCGCTGGTTTTCAGGAATTGGATATAGTACCGCAGTCGATTTCCATGTCTTTGGTTTTTGTCCACCAATTACAGCATCAGCTCTATTTGTCCGTTTTAAATCTAACCAGCGGTGTCCCCACTCTCCAAAAAATTCTAGTTTTCGTTCTTTCTCAATCGCCAACAAGAGTTGCTCCTTTGTAATTGTACTTGACAAAGCTGCTAAACCTGCTCTTTTTCGAATAATATCTGCATCTGCTTTCGCTTCCACAAGTTTCCCTTGTTGTGCTTGTGCTTCAGAACGAATCAGGTATAATTCTGCAAAACGTAAACCAATGTTATATTCATTACCAGTACCTGTCCTTACTTTATACTTGTTGATAAAGTAGTAATTGGTCGTGGCGATTTTGGTAACACCTGTCCAATTGATTTTTCGTAAGTCCACCTCTTCAAACGATTTATACAGCGTATCGTAGAGTGAAAAATTAGGAATTACACCTGTAGCAGCCAAGTAATTAGCTCCAAAAGTAGATACTCCTGTGGTGTTGGCTATTTGCCAAATCGTTTCTGTACTAGTATTCACAAAAGCATCGGCAGGTGCTGGCAAGGTATAGGCTTGTGCTGTAATTACCTGACTTGCCTGTGTTTCGGCATTTGCCCAATCTTTATTGTACAAATAAGCACGTGCCAACAACGTAGTAGCGGCATGTTTGTTGACACGGCCTTTGAAAGTACCTACATAAGTAGTAGGTAAATGCGTTTGAGCTTCTTTTAAATCTGTGATAATCTGAGCCCAGATAGTTGTAGCGGGTGTTCTTGGTGAATTTGCTTTAGCCTCATAATCAGCATCTGGCGTTAAAGACATTGGCACATCACCAAACAAATTAACTAAATAAAAATACGATAAAGCCCTGATGAATTTTGCTTCGCCCAATAACTGTTCTTTTACCGACGGCGTCAGCGTTTGTGATTTGTTCAAACCAGCAATAGCATTATTAGCATTTTTTATTTGCTGAAAGCCATAAAACCATGTCGTATTTTCAACCGAAGCATTAATAGACGTCAGTGCATTATTTTCAAATTCCTCAAAGGCACTGTTAGTATAATTATACTGAATATCATCAGCAGACATACCAGGGTAAAAGCTAGCTCCTTGAATAAAATTTACCATGATGTTCCCATTGTATAAACCAAGTATTGCACTGTTTGCAGTAACATCGGCTTTGAATACATCATCAGAAACAACTTGAGTGGGTGGAGCCCCCAATTCTACAAATGACTCACACGAAGATAAAAGCGATAAAGAAGTAAAGGCTGTTGCCCATAAAACTCCTTTTATTTTTTTATGGATATTTATCATAGTATTTCCTTAATTAAAATGAGCAATTGATACCAAACAAAATAGTTCTAAGTGGTGGCAAAACCTGTGCAATAGTACCTGTCCCTAAGCCTGGAGGGCCCCCACCAACTGTTGTTTCTGTATCTAAAATATATTTGTTTTTAGACCAAGTAAATAGGTTTTGCCCTTGTACATATAGTCTGCAATTAGTCATTCCCAATACTTTTGCAATGTTTTTAGGAACATTGTAAGCAATACTTGCAGATCTCAATTTTAAATAAGAAGCATCTCCCCAGAAAGCATCCGACGAACTATAGAAGTTATATGAATTATAAACCGCGGAACCTGCTACGGCTGTTGCCGCTGGAACATTGGTAATATCACCTTCTTTTTGCCAAACATCCAAATACGTTGTATTTTGGTTATTCAAAGTACCGGGTCTGTTATTAAGAATATTGGTTTGACCAAAACGATGGTTAAATTGGAAAAAGAAATCTAATTGAAAATTTTTGTAAGAAACACTATTTCCCAATCCTCCATAATAAGGCGTTCCGATTTTAGCAACGTATCGGTCGTCAAAAGTGATGGCTCCATCTTTATTAATATCCTCATATTGTGCTGCACCAGTTTTAGGGTCAACGCCCAAATAGTGAAGTACTTTTGTAAAGTTGATTGGCTGCCCAACAATGTATGACCCGCTAGAGAATGTATTTTCTATACCGGGAAATTCAACCAATTTATTTTTCGGTAAAGTAACATTAAAAGTAGAAGTCCATTTCCAATCGCCTGTTGAAATATTCGTCGTGCTTATATCGAATTCCAATCCTCTGTTTTCAATCAAAGCAGGTAAGTTTGATAAAATTGAATTATAGCCCGTTTGGGTTGGCAAACGTAAGTAAGCAATCTGATTGCTTGAACGATTGTTATAATAGTCGGCTGTTAAAAGGATTTTATCTTTCAAGAAGCCCAATTCTAAGGCTACTTCAAACTTCTTGGTAGTTTCCCATTGAATATCAGCATTTGGTAAAGTAACAGGGTTCATTGCTGGATTGCTGAGGTATGTTCCTGATGTACTATAAAGCGGTAAGTACAAGTAGTTAGAAATCTGGTCGTTACCAGTAGTTCCATAGCTGGCTCTTAATTTACCAAAACTCAATACTGGTATTTTTTTAGCAAAATCTTCCTCACTAAATACCCAAGCAGCACCGAAAGCTCCAAAGTTTCCATAACGATTGTTCGGACCAAAACGAGAAGAACCATCTCTACGGAAAGTAGCATTGGCAAAATATTTACCTTTCCAATCGTAGTTTACACGACCAAAAAGAGCATTGTACTTGTATTCTACAATATTATTATAATTAATTGTAATCAAACCCGCTGCCGAAAGCGTATTCAACAAAGCCTCGCTACTATAGTTGCTTCCTGTGATGTAATAACCATCAGAAGTATTGTGTTGCCAGCTTGCTCCAGCTACTGCCAATAATTTACCTTTACCAATTTCCTTTGTATATTCTGCTGTTGGTTCAATAATATAGTTTTGGGCCTTGTTGTCTGCAAAAACCGAGTTACTTGTAGGGTTTGAAGCAGGATTTAATACCGAAGCAGGAGTGAGGTTTTTTTGATCTAAATCTGTAATGGTATAGCCAAAGTTTGATTTGATATTAAAGCCTGAAAAAACATTATATTTTACACTTGCATTACCAATCAAATTGGTTGTGTTTGATAGGTAAGTTCTTCCTAAAGTTGACAAGGGGTTGGTAAAGTTTGATGACCAAAATAGTTTACCATTTGCATCATATAAAGGCAAGTTTGGAGGTAAATTATATACCATACTTACGTCACTTTGTGGTAGATTGGTGTTATCTTTTGAATAACTTACGGCAAAAGCAACATTTAGTTTTCTGTTTTTTGAGTTATGGTCTAAATTCAAACGACTGGTAAATCTCTTGCTTGAAAAGTCTCCTGGAAAAATCGTGGATTCAGTTCTGTAACCTGCATTAAACAAGAAGCGAGTATTGGCATCACCACCCGAAAGCGTTGTTTGAATGTCATTGATTTTACCAGTTCCACCCAAGAAATACTTTTGCCAGTCGGTCGTTTTGGTTTTATCCCAAACTAATAAATCTGGGGCATTGTTGGTATTAGGTGTTACACCATCGTTTTTGAATGCTTGTGTTCTTAAATTATAATATTGCTCTGGATTAAGCATCGGGATAAAGCGATTCAATTCGCTAAAACCTGTTGAGGCATTTACATCAAATTTTGTTTTACCTGCTTTGCCTCTTTTTGTGGTAATCAATACTACGCCATTTGCACCACGTGAACCGTAAATTGAAGTAGCATCAGCATCTTTTAAAATATCAATACGTTCAATATCAGCTGGGTTAATCATGCTGAAAGGGCTTACACCACCGTTAGCCCCCGACGTACCGAAAGCATTCAAATTATCCGTAGCAGGCGAACCGCCATTGAAGTTAGTAAAAGGCACGCCATCAATTACATACAAAGGGATTGTCCCTGACGAAAGAGAGCCTTGACCACGGATTTGAATTTGTATGGCACTTCCAGGGAGACCATTATTCTGAGCAATCTGAGCACCAGGAATACGACCAGGCAAGGCCGCTAATACATTGGCTACTGGTTGTTTGCTAATCTCGGCTGAAGTAATAGAACTTACTGAGCCTGTATTGATTCTTTTTGATGAAGTACCATAACCTATCACAACTACTTCATCTAATGCTTTTTGTGAAGGCTTAAGACTTATTTTCAAGTCAGTAGCATTTCCTACAGTTACTGTATATGACTCATAACCTACGTATGTAAATAAAAGGATGTATCCCTTTTTTGCCAAGATGCGGAATTTACCATGCTCATCGGTTATTGTTCCGAATGGTGTACCTTTGGCAGTTACAGATACCCCTATTAAAGGTTCGCCCGTTTCGGCAGAGGTAACAATACCTGTAACGTCCTCCTTTTGTTCTGACTCTGTAGATGTATTCGGTAAATTGTTTACTTTTAATGCATTAAGCGAAATGCTGGTCGCTGGAATTCTGGATAAAATAATTAAATGTTCGTCTTTCACCGCATATTTAATACCCATTGGCTTAAGCAAGCCATCCAATAAATTCCCTAGTGCTTCTTTTGAAGAGTTGACACTTACTGTTTGATTTAAATTGATTTGGCTACTGCTATAAACAAACTTTACTTTAGCTTCTTTTTCTAAACGCGACAAAGCATTTTTGAGTGAAACGTTCTCAATTTTTATAGAAACACCTTGATTGAGAACACCTTGCGCAAAATTTACATGAGCGTTGATGATTCCCGTAAAAATCATAATTATGATGGCTTGATGCATTGTAAACCGCATAATTCTTAGGGTTAAGTCTTTGATTCGATAATTTTCTATCATACCTTTGATTGGGTTTTATTCTTTGTTGAAATGGAGGAATAAGACAATAGTTTCTCATCACCGTTACCAAACGGTGTGTTGAAATGGAGTTAGCCAAGGCAGGAGTGCTGGGAACACTCTTGCCTTTTTTTAAGATTTTTTTTCTGTCATTAAGGATTACATTATTTTGGTTTATTGATTATTTAGTTTGGTTTTTTGCAAACATATTATCCGTAAAGTCAAGCCCTCCATCTCCTAATTACATCCCTCTGCTTTTAGCCATACGGTATTGTTTTCTCTCTCAAAAGTTCCATTTAAAGTTTGGCAAAGTACTTCAAATGTTTTTACTAAAGACTGATCTGTGAAGTCAGCCGTAATCAAACAATTCTGCAAACTATTGTCTGTTAACTTTACAGTTACATCAAATTTTGCCTCAATCTTCTTAATAATATCACTCATTTTGGCATCTTCAAAATTCATATTGTATTCTGTGTTGGCCAAATATTCCTCTTTTTGTACGTTTACTTGTGCTTTTATTTCCTTTTCAGCTGGCATACAAATGGCTTTTTCTAGTGGTAGAATCAACATTTGTTTATTCGTATTAGGTAACGAAACCGTTACTTTACCCGTGAAAACCACTACTTCGATATGTCCACCGATGTGTCTAATATTAAAACTTGTACCCAAAACTCGAGTATCCATCTGACCCGAATGTACAATAAAAGGATGATTAGCATCTTTGGCAACTTCAAACAACGCTTCCCCATTTAAACTGACTTCCCGATTCTGTTTGTCAAAATGTTCTGGATATGTCAACGTACTTTTACCTTTCAACCAAATAATACTACCATCAGACAGCATTAGTTTCTTTGTTTGCCCGTCTGAAGAGGCGACTATCGTTTCATTCTTTAAATCAAACACATCATAGCCTATTGGACCCAAAGCAAATAATCCAATCAGTATGGCCAACACCGCCGCTATTTTAACATAATTGGCCAAGTTAAAAAAACGGATAGATTTTCGGGGCGAAACCGCTATCTCTTGCTTAATTTTAGAAAACATTCTTTGCTTTATCGCAAGCTTTTCGGCTTCTTTGATATTCTCAAAAGAATTTTGTTCAGTTGCCAACGAATCCATCCATTCTTCTACTATTCGTTTTTCAGCCGCTGTACAAACGCCCTGTTGGTACTTCTCAATTAATATAATAAGCTTTGAATCTCCCATAGTTGTTTTAAAGTTTGAGTAGATAAAATATTATTTTGGAAGATTCATAAATGCCCAAATAATATTTTATGTATCCTCTTATAGTGAAGTAAATGCAAAGGCGTTATACACCTATCTCAAAATTAAAAAAATATTCTTTTTTTTTAATTAGGCGCAAATTGACCCTGAAAATGGCACTTAATTAGGTAAATAGCTCGAAGAAAATGCTTAAAACTAGAAAATCCCCCAATGAATTTCGCAAATGTTTTAAAGCCTTGGTTAAATGATTCTCGACGGTTTTATGTGAAATGTGTAGTTGAAGAGCGATTTCTTGAATACTTAAATGATGTGTCCTACTGAGTCGGAATACTTCCTGACATTTTTCAGGGAGTTCTGTAATGCTTTTTTCCAACATCATTTTTAAATCATTCAATGCCATTTGTTCATTGGTTGAATCGTCGAACAATGCATCTCTGAAATGATTAAAACTATCAATATAATTATTGCGTACCTGAGTCGATTTCATGAAATTGAGCATCTGATACTTGACAGCTTGGAAGAGATAGCCTGAGAGTGAACTATTAATTTGCAGGTTTTGGCGATTAGACCAAAGTGAAACAAAAACATCTTGAATGATTTCCTCAGACGCTTCTTTTTCCCTTAGTCTATTATAGGCAAATGCATAAAGTTTTGCCCAATACCTTTCATAAATTTCATCAAAAGCAGAGGTTTCTCCTTGCTGAATCAGTAGGTATAGTTCTTGGTCAGTATGTGATATCGTTTTATTTATTTCTTTAAAGGTAAAGATTTTGAAAAGAAAAGAGTATTGTGAAATTACGAAAAATAATAACGCTTACCATACGAATCATAAAGCTACAAACAACTTATTTAGAATTTATAATTTTTCTAATAAATGTGTTTTTAAAGCCTTTAAAGCTGAAATAAACAAAATATAATTGATTTAATGGTAAATTCAACCCAATTAATAATTTTTTTGCAGAAAAATCAATGAATTTAGTGAAATTAGCACAGAACGTATATTTATGATGTTATTTCGTTATATTATTAATCTATATATTCTATAGGCAAAATTATATAATAAGGCTGATTGAACAAAATAATTCGCCTTTTTGTAGTATTATTGACCCCAAAAAATATAAAAAAAACTATATGATTATCATATAGTTCTATTTCCAGCAAAATATTTCTGTTCAATCAAAGGCTACTTTTTCTCTTTTTCCAACTGCTTTGAGTGCATGTATTCGGTGGGTGTAATATTAAAATGCTTTTGGAAATTGCGGGCGAAGTTACTTTGTGAGCTAAAGCCGACCATGTAAGAAACTTCGAAAATGCGATGATTTCCTTGGGCTAACAACTCTGCTGCTTTCTTGAGGCGAGTGATATTGATTAATTCGATGGGAGTTAAGACAGAGATAGCTTTAATTTTTCTGTAGAGGGTAATACGGCTCATATTCATAATTTCAGCCAGTTTTTCTACATCCAAATCTGTATCTTCAATGTTTTTGGTAATCGTATCATGTAGACTTTCCAGAAACAATTCATCCGCTTTGGAATGTGCCATGCTCTTAATATGAATCAAGGGAGAATTAGCAAAGTATTCACGAATAATATTTCGATTGTTCAACAAACTTGCCATTTGAGCTTGGAGGTATTCTTTGGAAAAAGGTTTTTCAATGTAGGCATCTGCCCCTAATTCTAATCCTTCTACCTTTGCTTGTATTGAGTTTTTTGCCGTAAGTAGTATGACTGGAATATGTGAAAATTCAAAGTTAGACTTTATTCTTTTACATAATTCAAACCCATCCATCACGGGCATCATTACGTCGCTGATGACCAATTGAATAGCCTCTCGTTCCAATATTTTCAATGCCTCGGCTCCATCTTCAGCTTTTAGAATAGTATATTTATTTCTTAACATTCTTTCTAAAAACTCTAGAATTTCTTCATTATCATCAACAAGTAAAATGATGGGTTGCATATCGTTTGTCATTAATTTCTAAGCGTTGAGTTGGTTTCTACTGGTAATTTTAATACAAATACAATTGAGCCATCTATCGTTTCTTTCAAAAATAAATCTCCATGAAGCAATTCTGTCAACGACCTCGCCAAGGCTAAGCCAATGCCTGTCCCTTCTTGTTTCGACTCTTTCAGGCGATAAAAAGGCTCAAAAATCTTTTCTTTCATCTCAAAGGGAATACTCAACCCGTCATTTTCAAATTCAATCGTAATAAAAACTGGGTTTTCAGCTAATGGTAAGAACCGAATGGCTACCTTCTTTTGGGCAAATTTAATAGCATTGCTAAAAAGATTACTGAGAATTTTATTCAGTGCTTCTTCATCAACCAATACGAAAATATCATTGGGAGAATACGCTATGGTGTAATCCAGCTTTCGTTTTTTGGTTAATAAAGCAAAATTTGAATAAGCGTCTTTCAACATTTCAGTGATGTTTACTCGTACAAAATCTACCGTAAAGCTATTCGTTTCTACTTTCCTAAAATCCAGAATTTGTGTTACTAGTGCAATGAGGCGATTCGTGTTCCTGTCCATCATCATTACATCATCTTTAATATCAGGAATATCATCTACTTGCTCAAGCAGGTTTTCCACTGGCCCTTTTATTAAAGTAAGAGGCGTCCTGATTTCATGGGCTAAATTGGTAAAGAAATCAATTTTAGCCTCATAGATTTCTTTTGCTTTTTTATCTTCTATAATGGTAAGATAGCTTCGTAATAAGTAATAAATCAGCGATAATACAAGTATAGCATACAAGAGATAAGCCCAGATGGTAGCCCACCACGGTGGTAAAATATTGATTATCAATAGTTTTTCTTCTTTGCTCCAATTGCCATTAATAAAGGCCTTTAAATGAAAAGTATATTTTCTTGGGGAAAGATTGGTGAAATATACTTTACGATTGGGCTTAATGGCTGTCCATTCTTTGTCTAATCCCTGCATAAAATAGCTGTACTCTGTCATTTCTGGTGAGACATAACTCAAGGCTGCAAAGTCGATATTAAAAGATGATTTGTCAAAAGGCAGGGTGATTTCATGGGTATAAATAATAGATTTCTTCAAAAATGAATGAGCTCCATCAATGGTTTGTTCTTTGTTTTCTACCCGAAAATCAGTAATATAAATGGGGGGTGTACTGTTGGTTTTTACAATTTTATCAGGCTCAAAGGTTATCATTCCTTTTACACTTCCGAAATACATTTTCCCTGCAGCATCTTTATAGCCCGAATTATAATTGAATTGATTACTCAATAAACCATTGTCTTTAGTATATGTCACCATCTCTTTATTGTCAGGATTTAGGTGTACTAATCCTTTCGAGGTCGTCACCCACATTTTATGATTATTGTCTTCCAGCGCCTTGTAAATAAAATTGCTAGGAAATCCATCATTAGTGGTAGTACTCGTAAGGGTTTTTCTGTCCTTGCTTAGTTTACAAAGCCCGCCACCTTCAGTAGAAAACCATATACAATGTTTGCTGTCTTCGTAAATAGCATTGATGTCATTATTGGTCAGGCTGTTTTTATTATGAGGGTCGTGTTTGAAAGATCCTTTTTCTTTGGTAATAGGATTAAAATAGAATACTCCCCCATGCGTCCCCATCCAAATAGTATGGTTATAATCTTCTATCAACGAAGAAACCCAAATATTAGCGGGGGCTTCTGGTACTGCCTCAAAGCCATCAATTGTAGGATTATATTTTAACAAAGCATTAGAATTACCTACGTAAATATCTCCAGATTTTGTTTGTAAAAAACTAACGATGAAACTACTCCTCAAATCATTTTTCCCTGTCCCTTCATCATAATGCTTTCGTACTTTTCCTGTGCGGATATCCATAATATCCAATCCATGTTCGAATGTGCCTATCCATACATCATTACCTGCTGTCAATAATCCATGAATATTTGAATAGGCAATACTTGTATTTGCTCCAGTAGGCATAAACTGTGTAATGTCTCCCGTTTTAGGATTCAGCTTACTCAGTCCTACATCTTCTGTACCAATCCAAATATTTCCCAAACGGTCTTCACAAATCTCCCTGATGGCATTACCACTGATAGATTTCTTTGAATTATCAGCAAAATATTTCTGAAACAGTGAATGTTCTTTGGCATAATAGTTAATACCACCAAAGTAGGTGCCAACCCAAACACCCCCTTCCTTATCTTTACAAAGAGAATAAACGGCATTATCAGACAATGAAAAAGGGTCGAGAAATTTCTTTTTAAGGTTCGTAAATTGTTTACTATTAGTATTCAAGATAAAAATACCCGATTCTGTAGCAATCCATAATTCATGAGCAGAATATTGTTGAATATCGCGTACATGTACTTTGGTTTTATCGGGGTTGATGCTCAATACATCTTTGTAGGTGGTCGTTGGTATATCAAATTCTTTTAATCCTTGGCTCGCTGTGCCAATATACATGGTATGTTTGCCCACAAAATACATTTTATGTATCCAGTGTGAAGAAACCTTAGGCGAATACTTAAAAACATCATAGCTTTCAAAAGCACCCGTTTTTGCATTAAATTTTTTGATTACCCCCTTGTCAGTAGAAGTCCATACTTCTCCATCATCATCAATTGCCAATGAAGTAGCAGGAAAAAACTTAGGCAAAGGAAAGACCGTAGTAGTTTTGGTTTCAAAGTTATACCTACAGAGTGTTAGCTGGGCAATAAACCAAAGCTGGTTTTTCCCATCTATTTCTAACCTATTTATTTCATTAAATTTTCCTGAATCTAACAAACGCACTAATTGCTCTTTTTGATTATCAAAATAGAATAATCCCTTTGTCGAACCTACCCAAAGCACTCCTTTTTTATCTGTTTTTAAACAATTAATCAAGTCTGGTTTAAAATCATGTAGCCCTTCGGTGGTTTTATAAATTTTAAAATGATACCCATCAAAACGATTTAGGCCGTCTTTGGTTCCAAACCACAGAAAGCCATTTTTGTCTTGGGTAGTGCAATAAACAGTATTGTTTGAAAGACCATTTTCTACCTGATAGTGCCTAAAAAAATAGGATTGAGCCATACCATGGTATGAACAAAACGACAAAATTGCGATGGCTCGTAAAAGGAATGATATATGTTTTTGTTTTTTCAAATAGTAAAATAGACGCTAATAATGAAAGATTGTCTTTGTGATATAAAGGTAAGAAATTATAAGACAGGCAATATGAAATGAAACATTTTGAAGAAATAATGATACTTATTGAATTGGGTATGGAAGATTGAAAGTCTAATTTTGTACTCATCTCTTCAAGTCCTTTGTTTAGGTAGCTGACTAATATATTCAATAATTTAACATAATGAAAAAACTGATTCTTTTAGGCTTGGTATTTTGTAAAACAGCCTTGACTTTTGCCCAAACTACCAAAGCTCCAGCTTATCCTCTCATTACACACGATCCGTATTTTAGTATTTGGTCAACCACCGACAATTTGAATGCTTCGCCTACCAAACACTGGACAGGCACTGACCATTCGCTAATCGGTATGTTGAATGTAGATGGACAAACTTATCGCTTTTTAGGTGACGAAACTATTAGTTACAAAGCAATACTTCCTGCTGGTGATGAAGTAAATTATGCTACAAAATATACAGAAACCACTCCGTCAGCAAATTGGATGAGTCCAGATTTTGACGATAGTCAATGGAAGAATGGTTTAGCACCTTTTGGAAATACCAAAGGGGTTTCCAAAACCTTATGGTTGAGTAAGGACATTTGGGTTCGTCGTGAATTTACCTTAGAAACGCTTAACCTAAAAGACCCCATCTTGAAACTTCAACACGATGATAACGTAAAGGTATATTTGAATGGAGCGTTGATTTTTGATGCAGGTTGTTGTGCAGGTAAATATCTGTATTTGCCTATGTCGAATGACATGAAAAGTAAATTGAAGAAAGGGAAAAACGTTTTTGCAATTCATGTAATAAATACTGGAGGGGAGGCATTATTGGACATCGGTATTGTTCAGAAGAATATTCCAGTTGCTAATACTAGCATGCACATCGCTCAGCAAAAAAGTGTAAAACTAAATGCCACACAGACTATTTATGAATTTACTTGTGGTAAAACAGACCTTACGGTTACTTTCACATCTCCTTTATTAATTAACGACCTAGATATTTTAGCCAGACCAGTTTCATACATTAGTGCCAAAGTAAAGCCGAATGATAATGCTGTACATCTGGTGAAACTGTATCTAGGCGCTTCTACTGATATTGCAGCTAATACAAGTTCGCAACAAATTAATGCTCAGAAATACAACAGTAACAACCTGAGTATTCTAAAAGCAGGGACAATAGAACAACCTGTTTTAGAAAAAAAAGGGGATGACCTTCGTATTGACTGGGGCTATATGTATGTAGCAACGCCCACAGGAACGAATGTGAAACAATCTATCACTACTACTTTACTCAATCCGTTTCAAGCAGCTACTAAGGACATTTTGACAGGTAAAAAACTGGTAATCAATACTATCGTAGACATGGGTAAAATCGCAAGTTCAGCAAAAGAACAGCTGATTATGTTAGGCTATGACGATTTGTATTCAATTCAATATTTTGGCAAAAACCTGCGTCCTTGGTGGAATACAAATGGACAGACAACTATGGAACAGCAACTTGCCTTGGCATCACAAGAATATACTTCAATCATCAAAAAATGCGAAAGTATTAATGAGATGATTCATAATGATGTTTTGAAAGCAGGAGGAGAAAAATATGCCAAATTATGTGAATTGGCCTATCGGCAGAGTATTGCTGCACATAAATTATTAAAAAGCCCTGAAGGAGAAACTTTATTTTTATCAAAAGAGAATTTTAGTAATGGATCTATCAATACTGTTGATGTAACTTATCCTTCTGCTCCACTTTTCTTGGTTTATAATCCTGAATTATTGAAAGGGATGTTAAATGGAATTTTTTATTACAGCGAAAGTGGCAAATGGACAAAACCCTTCCCAGCTCACGATTTAGGGACTTATCCTCTTGCTAACGGACAAACCTATGGCGAAGATATGCCTGTAGAAGAATGTGGCAACATGATGATTCTGGTAGGGGCTATTTGTAAAGCTGAAGGGAATATAGACTATGCCAAAAAGCATTGGAAAACAATGAATGTCTGGGCTGACTTTCTAGCCAAAGATGGTTTCGACCCTGCTAATCAGTTGTGTACAGATGATTTTGCAGGTCATTTAGCACGCAATATCAACCTTTCTGCTAAGGCGATTGTAGCACTTGAAACCTTTCCACAATTGGCTAAACAGATGGGTGAAACAGCTACTTTCGAGAAATACGATGCGATTACCAAAGGCTTTGTAACCAAATGGATGGAGATGGCAAAGGATGGCGACCACTATGCTTTAACGTTCGATAAAAAAGGGACATGGAGCCAAAAGTATAACTTGGTTTGGGATAAAGTTTTAAACTTAAACTATTTCCCGAAAGAGGTATTTGATACCGAGGTGAAGTTTTATTTAACTAAGCAAAATGAGTTTGGATTGCCACTTGATAGCAGAGCAACTTATACTAAGTCTGACTGGGTAATCTGGACATCCGTATTGGCAAACGACTACAAAGATTTTGAGGCGTTGGTAAACCCAATGTTTGATTATGCCACCAAAACATCATCTAGAGTTCCTATTAGCGACTGGCACCAAACCACTACAGGGAAAATGCTTGGCTTTCAAGCAAGAAGCGTTGTGGGTGGCTATTTTATGAAGGTGCTAGAACAAAAAATGAAGAATAAGTAAATGAATTTTAGCGTAGCAATAAACAACTTTTTTTTGCTAAAATTACCCGTAGTTAAATACAATTAACCATTTTATACTTAACCTAAGCATAGGGACTATTCAAATCTGAATTAGTCCCTATCTTTTTTATAGTATTTTGATATATATTATTAATAGTTTTTCCTAGTAACAGATTATGTGCTGATTTTACAAAACAATCAAGTACTTTTGATACAAAATAAACTAGAAAATAATACAATTATTTGTGTGTATTGTACAGAATGGTACTATTCTTGAAATAGTATAATAACCGTCAGTATTATTTATTTTGACCATTTTTAAATTATAAATATATGAGTACCATTCTCGCCCGCCATCTACTCAAAACACTTCCTTTGCCCATCTTGTTATTATCGAGTAATAATCAAGACTTTAATGTTATTGAAATAAGTGATGCATACACCAAAATTTGTGGGCTAAAAGCTGTTGATATAATAGGCAAAAGCGTTTTTGAAATATTTTCTATGGATGCTACCACGATAGCTGAAATAAAGCAGTCATTGCAAGAAGCTATCAAGTATAAAGTGCCCCATAAAATAACTGGTAAGCAATATGATTTTCAGGAAAATAATTCAGCTACCCAAAATAAATATTGGGAGATAGAACACGCCCCCGTACTTGATGATAAAGGGGAGATTATTGCTATCATGCATTCAGTGATAGATGTTACGGAGCATTTTATTCTAAATCAGCAATTAGTAGAGGCAAATATTATCATTGACAAAAAAAATGAACTACTTAGAAAAGCTGAAACTATTTCAAAATTTGGTACTTGGGAACTAGACCTCGTTACTAATGATTTGCAATGGTCTGATGGAGTGTTTAGCATTTGTGGTTATGAACCTCAGGCATTTGAAGTAACCTTTGAAAAAGGATTAGGCATGATTCACCCCGATGATAGAGCCTTTGCTATCGAAGAAATGCAGCATACTATGCAAACGGGGAAAGAATATAGGATTGAAAAAAGATTTGTGTTAGAAGATAATACCATAAAACATATCATTTCCAGAGGAAGTATTATTAAAGATGCAGAGGGAAATCCTATAAAATTATTTGGAGTATTTCAAGATATCACAGACGAAAAAATACAGCAAATTGCCTTACAGAAAACAAAAGATGAATTGAACAAAATCATGGATTCATCCCTTGATATTATCTGTACGATAGATGGAGACGGTAATTTTGTACAAATAAGTGCTGCTTGTTTTAAAATTTGGGGTTATAAACCAGAAGAACTTATTGGTACTAATTTCATGAATCTTGTTCATGAGGATGACCGTGATGTTACCAATCAAAGTGGTATTGATATTAAAAGCGGTATCGAAACTACTAATTTCGAAAACCGTTACGTCAGAAAAGATGGTAGTATCGTTCCGATGGTTTGGTCTAGTCGTTGGGATGCCGTAGAGAATATACATTATTGTGTTGCCAAAGATGCTACAGAGAAAAAGGCAAGTGAAGCGGCCCTGATAGAATCTGCTAAACAGTACAAATATCTATTTGATAACAATCCTTCGCCCATGTTTATTTGGGATTTCAAGACATTAGAAATTGTTGAATGTAATGAGGAAGCCCTCCTAAAATATGGTTATACCCGCGAAGAGATGTTGTCGCTAACTATTTTAGATGTAAGGCCCGAATCTGAAAAACCATTATTATATGCTGCAACTCAAAAGGAAGAAACGTATGGGAAAATTCACAAACGAATCTGGATTCATAAAACAAAAAATAATGACTTGTTAAAAGTAGAAGTCATTGGTCATTTAATGGATTATAATGGCAGAAGGGTTTCGTTTGTACAAATAAATGACGTAACAGAAAAAGAAGGTGTTTTACAAGAATTAAAAGACAGCGAAATAAAACTTCGTACTGCAACGAGCATCGCCAAATTAGGGTATTGGCAAGTCAATATCGAGCAACAACATTTATATTGGTCTGATGAAGTCTATACACTTTGGGGAGTTTCCAAAAACTCTTTTGACCTAAATTTTGAATCTTTTGTCAATACTATACATCCAGACGATATAGCAATGTTCCTTCAAAAACAGAGAGAAGCATTGAATGAAATTAAGGTAGTTGATATAGCATATCGAATCATATTACCTGATGGACAGATAAAATGGATACATGAAATTGGTAAACCTATTAAAGACGATACAGGAAAAATTATTTCATTTGAAGGAACGGTTCAAGATATAAGCGAACAGAAAAATGCACAAAGGGCACTTGTTGAAAGCAATGAGCGATACAAATTTGTTTCAAAAGCAACATCTGATGCAATTTGGGATTGGGATTTACGAGATCAAACTATATATTGGGGAGAGGGCTATTTGAATATATTTGGACATACCTATGAACAGCTCTCTTCTATTGCTAACTCTTGGATTAAAAACATTCACCCTGATGATGTAGCGAGGGTTACGAAAGGCATTAAGATAGTTATTGAAAATAATAATAATATCAATAATTGGGAAGATGAATATCGTTATCGACGCGCTGATGGAAGTTATGCGTATGTAATGGACAAGGGTTTTACCATTAGAGACACTGATGGAAAAGCCATCAGGATGGTAGGTGCAATGAGGGATATTACTTTGCAAAAAGAAAAGGAACAACAATTAAAATTACTGGAATCTGTAGTGGTAAATACCAAGGATGCAGTAATGATTACAGAAGCAGAGCCTTTTGATTTTCCTGGCCCAAGAATAATATATGTAAACGAGGCTTTTACAAAAATGACAGGCTATACGGCCGAAGAAGTAATTGGAAAAAGTCCTCGTATTTTACAGGGACCAGAATCTGACAAAAATGAGTTGTCTCGTTTAGGCAAATCATTGCGAGAATGGGAGACTGCTGAAATTACTATTATTAACTATAAGAAAAATGGAGAGAAGTTTTGGATAAACTTTACTGTCATTCCTGTGGCTGACGAAACAGGGTGGTTTACTCATTGGATAGCGATAGAAAGGGACGTTACTGAAATAAAAATTGCTGAAGAAGCCCAAAAACAGCTTAAACAATTAGAACTGTCATTAGAAAAAGAGAAAGAGATCAATAGCCTAAAAACTAGATTTACAGCTCTCGCTTCTCATGAGTTCAGAACACCTATCGCTACTATTGTAAGTGGGATTGACATATTAGGTATCTATGTAGATATGATGCAGGATGAAAAATTGAAAGAAAAAATAAAACTTCATCTCAATAAGATTGTTTCTCAGTCAAATCGCCTCACCGAAATGTTGCGAGATATATTATTGCTTGAAAAAACCGCCGTAAATACCAAAGAATATAACCTTGAACTCATTGATATTGTCCAGTTGATTAATGATATCAATCAACAATATTATTCGGATAGAAACGATAATCGAACATTAGAAATACATTTGCCAGAAGAGCATAAACTGATTCTTTCAAATACCTCGTTTCTAAATCATATTATTAGCAATTTGGTAAATAATGCCTTTAAATATTCGTCGGGTTCAAAGAATCCAAGTCTGACATTATTGTTTCATCCTGATTGCTATCACATTGTTGTCACAGACTATGGTTTGGGAATTCCTTTGGGTGACCAAGAACATTTATTTGAATTGTTCTATCGGGCAAACAATGTTTTACATATCGAAGGCACAGGACTTGGACTGACTATCACTAAAGAGTTTACAAATAAGTTGGGCGGGCAGATTTCATTTGTTAGTCAAGAAGGAATCGGGACAACTTTTACGTTGAAATTTCCCTATGAAGCACGGACTATTACCCCTCGGCTAAATTAAGGTAATGATAAAACACAACAACCATTTTGTTTTATAGTAACATTATTTAATTTTTTGTAACAATAGTTATATTGTTGTTGCTTTACCTATTGTCAATAGGTTGATTTACAATGCATTATAGATTGTATCAAATTTGGAATTTTTGGAAAGATTAATACATCATTTTAAAAAACAAGAGTGATAATTTTGAATCAGTAAAAGGCATAAATCTATGCCTTACGTTTACTTCACTATTTAATGATGGGAAAAATGAGTTACTTTCAAAGTTTTAAACGTATAACTATATTTTGTGTTACCCTAATGTTACTTATTATGCAGAAAGGATTAGGACAAAATAAGGATTTATACCATGAAAAACACCGCCCGAATTATCACTTTTCTCCACCAAAGGCTTGGATGAATGACCCCAATGGGCTGTTCTTTTATAAAGGTGAATATCATTTGTTTTATCAACATTTTCCAGACCAAAGCGTTTGGGGACCAATGCATTGGGGACATGCTATTAGTAAAAATTTAACACATTGGGAAAACCTTCCAATCGCCCTATATCCTGATAGTTTAGGCTATATTTTTTCTGGAAGTGCTGTAGTAGATTGGAATAATACGAGTGGTTTTGGCAAAAACAATCAGCCACCATTGATTGCTATTTTTACTTATCATAACATGGCTGCTGAAAAAGCTGGGAAAAATGATTTTGAAAGTCAAGGCATAGCGTATAGTAATGATAAAGGTCGTACATGGACAAAATATGCCAACAATCCTGTCATCAAAAATCAAGGTGTTCGTGATTTTAGAGACCCCAAAGTATCGTGGGATGAAGCACGTAAGCAATGGGTTATGGCATTAGCCGTACAAGATCATCATGAGTTTTGGGTATCTAAGAATTTAAAAGACTGGTCGAAATCAGGAAGCTTTGGCAAAGAATGGGGAAATCATGGTGGTGTTTGGGAATGTGCAGACTTATTTCCTTTAAAAGACGGTAAGATTACCAAGTGGGTATTGATTGTCAATATTAATCCAGGGGCTCTAAATGGTGGTTCAGGGACACAGTATTTTATTGGTGAATTTGATGGCAAAACATTTGTACTGGACGAGTCTTTCAAGCCTAGTGTAATGAATGGAAATGGAGTTTGGTTAGACTATGGCAAAGATAATTATGCAGGAGTAACGTGGTCAGATATTCCTAAAACGGATGGTAGAAGAATCTTAATCGGTTGGATGAGTAACTGGCAATATGCTAATATTGTTCCAACTACTCAATGGAGAAGTGCTACTACATTACCAAGAGAATTGACCCTAAAAGCAACAAGCCAAGGATATAGACTTGCGTCAACACCAGTCAAAGAACTTCAATCACTAAGAAATTTGGCTAAAAAACCTTTGCAGGTAAGTAATGTAACGATAAAAGATTCTTTAGATTTAAACACTAAGTTAGGTTTTGTGCCAACTTTATCAGAAGTGGAGTTATCATTTGAAAAACCTAAGACAAATGACATCGTTAATATTGAAATATCTAATGCTAAAGGCGAAAAATATATAATTGGCTATAACAGCGAAAAGAATACATTTTTTAGCGATAGAACAAAGTCAGGTAAAGTAGATTTTTCTAATGATTTTGCAGCAAAAATTCACATTGCTCCAAGATTGTCTGACAGTAATATCATTAAAATGCATTTGTTTTTTGATGTATCCTCAGCCGAATTATTTGCTGATGATGGCACCACAGTTATGACGGAAATTTTCTTTCCGAACGAAGATTATACAAAAATGAACATTAAAACTTCAGGAGCACCTATTAAGGTAAAATCACTGAAAGTCTGGAACTTGAAAAGAAGCTGGAAATAAAATTCATTGATGTAGCGTACAACTAGATAAACTGTTGGATAATAAAATCCAGCAGTTTATCTTTTTCTGCTTATAAAGCCTAGCTATTTTTACTCCTTTTGAATAATTGATTCTTGAAACAAAATCAGCTTATACCATCTCTTAATTGTAAATACATGAGAAAAATATATCAAATATTAGTACCGATATGCATAGTTTTGATGCTGTATGCTTGTAAGAGCAGTAAGGATGAAAAAACATTTCATATTGGTTTTTCGCAGTGTACTATGAGCGACAATTGGCGGAAGACCATGATTGAAGGAATGGAACGTGAACTTACTTTCCATAATAATATTGATATGGTTATCTCTAATGCAAATGGTAGTAGCAATAAGCAGATTTTACAAATTCAACAATTTATCAATCAAAAAGTAGATTTAATCATTGTATCGCCTAATGAAGCCAAACCTCTGACTTCTATCATAGAAAAAGCATACGACGCTGGTATTCCTGTAGTAATTGTTGACCGAAAAACAACGTCAGAAAAATATACGGCCTTTGTTGGGGCAGATAATAAATTGATAGGTCAAAATGCAGGAATATATGCTAACATTATTTTAAATGGTAAAGGGAATATTTTTGTAGTAGGAGAAGGTGCAAAAACCTCTCCAACTATCGACAGGCACAATGGATTTCTAAAAACGATTAATCATTATCCTAACTTAAAGCTTGTTAAATCAGTCTTTTCAGCCCGTAAACCTCAAAATTTCCAGAATCAAGTATATGCTATTATCAGTCAACATCCTGATATTGATTTGATTTTTGCACATAATGATAGGCTTGCACTAATGGTAGCGGATGTTTGTAAAAGCTTGGGTTTGAATAAAAAAATAATTGGTGTCGATGGTCTATACGGCGATAATCAAGGAATTGATTTGGTCAGTAAAGGTGTTTTATCGGCTACTATATTGTATCCTACTGGCGGAGAAGAAGCTATCAAAACGGCTGTTAAAATTTTGAAAAAGCAGCCTTTTAATAAAGAGAATCAACTTTTTACTACCATTATCGATAGTGAGAATGTAGGAATCATGTTGGCACAATATCAAAAGATTAAAGAACAAGAAGACGATATTAAACGTCAAGCGACAAGAATAAAAGACCTGACTCGTATCTTTTCGTCACAACAAAATACGCTTTACCTAACGGTAGTTTTTTTATTAGTGGTACTCTTGCTAGGGTTAATATTGTTCTACTTGTTGCGAGAGAAACAAAAATCGAATCAAATTCTAGGGAATCAGAATAGAGCGATTCTGGAACAGAAAGATGAGATTGAACGTATATCACAACTTGCCCGACAAGCAACCGAAGATAAATTACGTTTTTACTCTTACATTTCCCATGAATTTCGTACGCCCCTGAGTCTGATTCTGACCCCAACAGAAGATATACTTCAACGGAAATCTGTGGATGTCAAAGAAACTAGATATGCGCTACAATTAATTCATAAAAATGCTAATAGACTATTGCGTTTGGTCGATCAATTACTTGAATTAAGGAAAGTAGATGCTGGCAAAATGGAATTAGAAGTAAGTCAACAAGATTTAGTAAGTTTTGTAAAGGAAATCGTGTCTGACTTCAATGTAAAGGCAAAAACACAACAAATAGACTTACAATTTATCTGTCCGTTTAGCATCATGCCAATGGTTTTTGATACGGAAAAACTTGATAAAGTACTATTCAATATTATTTCTAATGCCTTTAAGTACACTCCTAATGGTGGATTGATTCATATTTCGTTATTGAAGAATATTGAGAAAATTGAAATCTTGATTTCAGATAATGGAATCGGTATGAGTAAAGAAGAAAAAGAGCGGGCATTTGATTTATTCTATCGAGGCAATCAGAATATTTCCTTGGGTACAGGTTTAGGATTAGCCCTTTCACGTGAATTCGTTTCTCTTCATCAAGGTGATATTCAAGTAGAATCTGAAAAAGGGAAAGGAACTACGTTTAAAATCATTTTACCTTTTGTTCAAATGCAAAGTGGTGAAACCGAAGTAACTAAAAGTCTGTATGCTCGCGAAAATATAGAGCCAGTTATGCCTGTCGTTTCAAACAGTTCAAAGACTCATGATAATACCATTGTATTGATAGAAGACAATCAAGATTTAAATCAATTTCTCACCCAAAAACTCAATCAATCATACAATACCGTTACCGTAGAAACGGCAGAAAAAGGTTGGGAGAAAATCTTGGATAATATTCCTGATTTAATCATCAGTGACGTAATGCTACCCGAAATGGATGGATTTTCGCTTACTCAAAAAATTAAAAATGACTTCAGGACTTCGCATATTCCTGTGATTTTGTTAACGGCAAAAGGACAAATGGAAAGCCAGATTGAAGGAACAAAAGCTGGGGCAGATGCTTATATTTCAAAACCTTTTAATCAGCAATTGCTAGAAGAAAAAATAAAAGGTTTACTTGAAAACAGAGATAGAATGCGTCGCCGTTTTTCAAGTGAAATTACTAACCCTAGTCAAATTCAAAAAAGTGAGCGTAAGTTTTTAGTAGAATTTGAATTATTGATTGAAAAGAATCTGAATGATAGTTCGTTATCTGTTGAGAAATTGAGTAAAGAATTAGGAATGTCGCGTGTACAATTATTCCGAAAGATTTCGGCATTGACTAACAAAAATGTAACTGATTATATTGGGGATTTTAAATTACTAAAAGCTAAGGCACTTTTAAAAGAAACCGATAAAACCATCGCCGAAGTAGCCTATGAAACTGGTTTTAACAATCCAAGTTACTTTACCACTTTCTTTAAACAAAAGACTAATCAAACCCCTTCTGAATGGCGAAATTCTTGATGTATCATTTATTAAAACGCTGTATCAATACTTATATTCAAACGTTGATTATAGTGTGTAAATATTACATATAATGCTGTCATTCAGTAAGTTAAATTAATGTATCAATACAGATACTCTTTGAAAGAATACTTACAGACATCCATATAATATTCTTCTAATTTTGGTTCATCAAAAAACTTATAAAAGTTAACCATGAATCAAAACATTAAAATATTCTTGTGGGCACTCTCTGCAGCTTTAGGGGGATTCCTTTTTGGGTTCGATACAGCAGTAATCTCTGGCGTAGAGCAAACGCTACAAAAATTATGGAATCTAAACGTAGTTGAACATGGCGTTACCGTTTCAATTGCTTTAATCGGAACAGTTTTAGGTTCTTTAATTGGTGGTTTACCCGCTGAAAAATACGGAAGAAGAATAACCTTATTATTGGTAGCTATCTTTTATTTACTATCGTCTTTAGGTACTGCCTATGCTGCCAACTGGAGTATCTTTTTAGTTTTTAGATTTTTAGGAGGCCTAGGCGTGGGTGTTTCTTCTGTAGTTGCTCCCATGTATATTTCAGAAATAGCTCCAGCCCACAAAAGAGGTCGCTTGGTAGCCATGTTTCAATTTAATGTAGTGTTCGGTATATTGATTGCCTATCTTTCTAACTATTTGTTAGCAGATATTGGCGAGAATGCTTGGCGTTGGATGTTAGGAGTACAAGCCCTGCCTTCTATATTATTTTTAGTAACTGTTTTTATCATTCCTGAAAGCCCGAGATGGTTAATACTCAAAAAAGGGGACGTCGCAACTGCCAGAAAAACATTAGAAGAAATAGATGCCACAACCTCGGAAGAAATTATTGAAGCTATCCGTAGCCATGCATCAACTAGCGTTTCAAGTAATTTTACAACATTGTTCAAGCCTGCGTATAGCAAGCCCGTTATGTTGGCAGTATTATTTGCTGTATTCAATCAGGTTTCGGGAATCAATGCCATTATTTATTTTGCCCCTCGTATTTTTGAAATGGCTGGTTTAGGAAAAGACTCCGCCCTTCTTTCGTCAGCAGGAATCGGTTTAATCAACTTATTATCAACGCTTTTAGGCATTTCGTTAATTGATAAATTCGGCAGAAAAGTATTGATGTTCTGGGGTTCTATAGGCTTAATTGGTTCGTTGATATTAGTAGCGCAAGCCTTCTTTAGTGGTAATATTGGTCTTAACGTTTCTTTCTATTTATTCATCTTTATTGCCTTCTTTGGGTTCTCACAAGGGGCTGTAATTTGGGTATTTATCTCAGAAATATTCCCGAACGAAGTACGTGCTTATGGACAAGCATTAGGAAGTTTTACACATTGGATTTTAGCAGCTATCATCACTTTTACATTCCCATATATCGCAGAGACATTCGGTGGTGGCGTTACTTTCGCATTCTTTGCTTCGATGATGGTTTTGCAACTATTGTTTGTATTGAAAATTATGCCTGAAACCAAGGGGACTTCTCTGGAAGGCGTGGAAAAAACAATCGTAATGCATTAGTACACAATTATTATTTCAATCTATTTAAACAATGACTAATCCAAAAATAATCTGCTTTGGCGAAATGCTTTGGGATATTCTTCCCACAGGAAAACAAGCGGGTGGAGCTCCAATGAACGTAGCGGTTCAATTAAAAAATTTAGGACTTAACCCATTGATTATTAGTCGCGTTGGCGATGATGAATTAGGAGAAGAATTAATTCAGGTTATAACCCAAAAAGGCTTATCTACCGAATTGGTTCAGCATGGCAAAACACATTTAACAGGCGTTGTAAAGGCCAATGTGAGTGATCAAAATGAGGTAACATACAAAATTGTACATCCTGTAGCTTGGGACTATATCCAGCCAGAAGACAACCTGACAGAAGCAGTACAAAGTACGGATGTATTTATTTTTGGTAGTTTGGCAGCCCGTAGTGAGGTTACCTCCAATACTTTACAAGCATTACTAAAACAGGCCAAATTCAAGGTATTTGATGTGAACCTCAGAACGCCTTTTTATAATGAGGAAACGGTAACTTCCTTCTTGGAAATTGCCGATATGGTAAAAATGAATGAAAATGAATTGGCTTTGATTGCAAGTTGGTACGACGAATCTCCAGTCTTAGAAACAGCCATGTTAGCCTTAGCCAAACGTTTCGACATTCAAACACTCTGTGTAACCTTAGGAGCAGATGGAGCTATTTTATTGAAAGATGGAGTGTTTTACCAAAACAAAGGTTTTTCTGTTGAGGTAAAAGATACCATTGGTAGCGGAGATGCTTTTTTAGCTGGATTACTCAAGAATTTGTTACAGCTAAAAAATCCTGCTGAAAGTTTACGATTTGCTTGTGCAATGGGCTCGTTAGTAGCTACTTATCAAGGAGCAACCCCTCAGATTTCAGAAACCCAAGTAATGGCTATGATGTAAGTCTAATTTAACTGTATTTCCTTCCCTGAATTTTTAATAACTAAACAATTTCAACATGAAAAACTTTTTACTGAGCATTACCGTGCTGCTTTGTACGGTACAACTTGCCCTTGCACAGCAAAGAACCATTACTGGTAAAGTAGTGGCGGCTGAATCAAATGAGACGCTTATTGGCGCCAATGTACTCATTACGGGTACGCCTAAAGGAACTTCAACAAACGTAGATGGACTTTTTACCATCACAGTACCCGAAAATGCTACTTCGCTTACCATATCATTTGTTGGTTACACAACGAAAGACGTTTCGATAAAAGGAGTGAGTAATATCGTTGTCTCTCTGACTCCCGGTAAAGAACTTAGCGAAGTAGTAGTCGTTGGTTATACTTCTTCTAAAAAGCAAGACTTAACAGGAGCAGTAGCCATTGTAGATATGAAGCCTCTCAAAAATATCAGCTCAGGAAATCCTATGCAAGCCTTGCAAGGACGTGTCGCGGGGTTGTATATTGAAAAAGATGGTTCTCCTAATGGCTCAAACAGTAGAATCTTGATTCGTGGAGCAAATACCTTAGGTAATAATGACCCTCTGTATATCATTGATGGAATTCCGACTACTCGTCCAGAAGTATTTCAAAATATTAGCCCAACTAATATTGAGTCTGTACAAGTATTAAAAGATGCTTCGGCTGAATCTATTTATGGTGCTCGCGCTTCCAATGGGGTAATTATTGTGACTACTAAAAATGGTGGTAATACCAATGGTAAAATAGAATTTCAGTTCAACAGCAGTGTTTCTTTTCAGTCTGAAAAAGCCATGCGTTTCAAAATGTTGAATGCCATTGATAGAGGTAAAGCTCTTTGGCAAGCATCCATAAACGACGGACAAGACCCGGCATCTGGTTATGGTGAAATCTATAATTTTGATTGGAATAAAAACTATAGCAATCCCGTTCTAAATGGCGTTTCGGTAAAACCTTTTGTAGGTGGTGACCCAAATACTCCTGTGGGCGATACCGACTGGCAAGATGTAATGTATAAAACCGGTATTGTTACTAGAAATGATTTTACGCTTTCGACGGGTAATAAAACGTCTTCATTAGAAGTGAATTTTGGTCAACTCAAAAATACAGGGATGCTAAGATTTACAAATTATGACCGCTTGAATGGTAGTATCAATGCCATCACGCGTGCCTTTGATGATAAATTAAAAGTCGGTCTTAGCCTTCGTATTGCCAATTCCAACGAAACATTAACGGCTAACGATTTGGGAGGAGCTTCGACTACTTCATTAGCAGTTACGTTGGTGCCAACAATTCCTGTATTCCAAAAAGATGGCGTTACTTATGCAGGAGCCTCGGGTGGTGGTTATTCTGATAGAAATAACCCATTACACATGCAAGACATTGCAAAATGGAATAATGCAAACCGTTTGAGTACTTTTGGAAATGTTTTTATTGAAATCCAACCTATTAAAAACTTGTTTTTCAAAACCAATATTGGAGCTGACGATTCAAGATATTTGAACAAAGTAATTACGCCTACGTTCTCTGAAGGGGCATTTAACCGTACAACGAATAGCTTGCTTTTCGACCAGAATCATTTCCTGAGCGTTACTTGGTCAAATACATTACGCTATAACTGGGATTTAAACGAAAAACACCACTTTAAATTTTTAGCGGGTACGGAATACATTAAAACTGATTTAGATTTCCAAACTACCAAGAAAGAAGGTTATGCATTACAAACGGAAGATTACTTTACGCTGAATGCTGGTACAGGAAACACTACCGTATCGGGCGGTTCAACGGGTCATCGTTTGTTCTCACAATTTGGTCGTGTTGATTATAATTTAGATGATAAATATTTATTGGCTCTGACTATCCGTCGTGATGGCTCCTCTCGTTTTGGTACTGATAACAGATATGGTATTTTCCCTGCTGCCTCATTCGGATGGAAGCTTGATAAAGAAAATTTCTTGAAAGACAGTAAACTAATTACAGAACTAAAAGCAAGAGTAGGAGTGGGGCGTGTAGGTAATCAACAAATCGGTGATTTAGCGCGCTTTGGACTATTTGACACAAGATACGGAACAACACAAGCACAATTATCTGGAGGTTTCTGGGAGCAATACATGAATATTGGTACAGCTTATTCATTATCAGGCGCTAACACAGGTACTTTACCATCAGGTTTTGTTCAGACACAAGCAGCAAACTCGGCGTTGAAATGGGAAACTACTGAAGAAATAAATGTAGGGATAGACTTTGCATTCCTAAACAATAAAATCTTTGGTTCATTTGATTACTTTACACGCCAAACAACTGGGATTTTGATTACACCTCCTGTGGCTTCTGCCCTTGGTGAAGGTCAGTCAAAAGCAGTAAATGGTGCTTCTAAATCTAACAAAGGATGGGAATTTGTATTAGGCTATCATGGCGAAGTTGAGAATGGTATTAAATATAATGTAACGGCAAATTTTGCTCACTTTAGAGATAAAATCACAGAATTGCCTGAAAATGTACGCCCAGCTTATGCAGGGAACTTAGTCAATACGATTATAGGTCATTCACAATTCGATATTTTCGGGTATAAAACTAACGGACTTTTCCAGTCGCAAGCAGAAGTAGATGCCGCACCAACACAAGTAGGAGCAGGGCCAGGAAGAATCCGTTATGTAGATATCAACAGTGATGGTAAAATTGACGACTTAGATAGAACTTGGATTGGTACAACGCTTCCAACACTTGAATATGGTTTAAGACTAGATGTATCATACAAAAACTTTGATTTAGCCATCTTTGGTTCGGGTGTAGCAGGCAGATCAGGTTTTGATGTATATACGTTATTTAACAATTTGATGAAGAGTAGAGAAAACGTTGGACCAGGAGTATTTAACGGTTGGACGCCACAAAACACCAACACAAATGTTCCTGCATTAACGCTAAAGGATAATAACAACGAAGGACGTACTTCTGATTATTTCATGGTAAATACATCTTATTTCAAGGTACGTAATATTCAGTTTGGTTATACTCTTCAACCGAAAGCAGTGTTCTCAAGACTTCGTTTTTATGTCATGGCTGAAAACTTGTTCTGGATAAAAAGCAGTAGTTATTTAAGTCCAGACCCAGAACGCATTGACCTTGGCCCAGTTCCAATTCCGAAGACTTTTACATTTGGTGTTAATGCATCGTTTTAAGCTAAGGTCAGCTATAAGCTTTAGGCATTATATAAATAAAATAGCCTAATGCCTATAGCGTACAGCATAAAGCACAAATTCAAACTCTAATTTTAAAAAAATGAAAAATAAGATACTTCCAATCATATTTGTTGCAGGCTTACTTGGTTTAGGCGCTTGCAAAGATGCCCTTGAATATACGCCTACGGGGGTATTATCATCCTCAGATTTAACCTCTCCAACTGCCATTGAAGGATTAGTAACTTCAGCGTATGCCGCCATTGGCAACGGTGACATGATTGGCCCTATTTATAGCAATTGGGTTTATGGCAGCGTTCGCTCAGACGACGCTTATAAAGGCGGGGGTGGTACTGGCGACGTGGGTGAAATTGATGCCATCGAGCATTACAATTTAGTTACTCCAACGATTGGCTCATTCGTTACGCGTACTTGGCAAAATTTATTTAAGTCTATTTCAAGATGTAATGTGGCTTTGCGTGCGGTAAATACGCTTTCGGAAACAAGTTATCCGAATAAAAAAATACGATTGGCAGAATTACGTTTCTTGAGAGCTCACAGTTATTTCACGATGAAGCTTTTGTACAAAAATATTCCAATTTTTGATGAGACTGCTTCTAGTGAGGATATATTGAAAGTATCGAATACCCTCAGTAATGATGAATCATGGAATAAAATTGCCGCTGATTTACAATATGCTGTAGATAATTTACCTGCTAGTCAACCAGAAATTGGAAGAGCAAACAAAACGGCTGCCCAAGCATATTTGGCTAAATTAAGATTATATCAGGCGTATGAACAAGATAATAATCACAAAGTAACCAATATCAATAAAACAAGGTTGCAAGAGGTAGTTACTTTAACACAAGCAGTGATTTCGTCTGGTAAATACAGTTTAAGTGGAGACATTGCAGATAATTTTCTTCCAGAAACCGAGAATGGGCCAGAATCAATTTTCGCAATTCAATTTACCATTAATGATGGAACAACGGCTGGACGTTTGAGTTTTGAAGATGGATTAAATTACCCACATGGGGCTCCGCAATACGGATGTTGTGGTTTCCATGCGCCAAGTCAAAATTTGGTAAATGCCCATGCTACTGATGCCAACGGCTTACCATTATTTGACAGTTTTAACAATGGTAATGTAGATTTAGCCAACGCGACCGTTGATACACGTCTAGACCATACAGTAGGCATCGACGGACATCCATATAAATACGATAATACAAAACCATTCAGTAATAGTTGGGTACGTGATGCAGGGGTGTATGGTAATTTCCACTCGATGCGTTTCCAACAATTGGCTACTAGTTCATCGTATTTCAAACTTGGACCATTTATGGGAACTGCTAAAAACTATGATATTCTTCGTTATGATGATATCCTATTAATTCAAGCAGAAGCGTATATTGAACTAGGTCAGCATGATAAAGCACTACCATTAATCAATCAAATCAGAAAAAGAGCTTCTGAAAGTACAGGTAGATTGAAAAAATTGGATGGAACATTCGCATCAAAATATAATGTAAAACAGTATTCAACAACTGGTTGGACACAAGATTTTGCTCGTAAAGCATTGCAATGGGAGCGTCGTTTAGAATTTGCAACCGAAGGTTCTCGTTTCTTTGATTTAGTGCGTTGGGGCATTGCAGAGCCTACATTAAACGGCTATATCAACATAGAAAAAACAAAAAGAACCTTTTTAGCAACTGCTAAATTTACCGCTGGGAGAGATGAATATTTGCCAATTCCACAGGCAGAAATTACCTTCACCAACGGTTTATACAAGCAAAATCCAGGATACTAATATCTGATAAATTGGGTTTACAGATTGGGAATAATGCAAAAAAGATAGCTTGAACGGCTATCTTTTTTCTTTTTTATCAAAATATGCTAAATGCTAATCGTTGGAATTTCACCTTCTACAATCAACTTCCCTTTTGTAGCCTTCTGTACATCTTCAATACTGATGCCCGGAGCAATTTCTAATAACTTAAACCCTCCTTCTGGTAATACTTCTAATACAGCTAATTCTGTGACAATTTTTTTTACACAAGCAAGACCAGTTATCGGTAAAGTACAACTTTTTAATAGTTTAGACTTACCATCTTTACTCACATGCTGCATGGCAACGATGATATTTTTAGCGGACGCTACTAAATCCATTGCACCACCCATCCCCTTCACCATTTTGTTAGGAATTTTCCAATTGGCAATATCTCCATTTTCCGAAACTTCCATTGCTCCTAGAATTGTCAAATCTACATGTTCGCCACGAATCATGGCAAAACTTTCAGCAGAACTAAATAATGAAGACCCTGCTAGCATGGTTACTGTTTGCTTGCCCGCATTAATTAAATCGGCATCCACTTGTTCTTCTGTCGGGAAAGGACCAATGCCCAGCAAGCCATTTTCAGATTGTAAAATCACATTAATATCTGATGGAATATAATTAGCCACCAGTGTAGGAATGCCAATCCCTAAGTTGACATAATAACCATCTTTCAACTCTTGTGCTATTCTCTTGGCTATCTGATTTTTATCTAACCCAATTCCTACAGTTAGACTAGTTTCGGTCTCTTTCGGCAATACAGGTTTTGCAATCGTTCTTTGTTCTATTCTTTTTTGATAATCTTTCCCTTGAAAAATACGGTGAACATATATTCCTGCCGTATGAATATCGTTAGGATTTAAGGTTCCTGCTGGCACTAACTCTTCTACTTCGGCAATAGTAATTGTCCCCGCTGTTGCCATCATCGGATTAAAATTACGAGCTGTTCCCTTGAAAACTAAATTACCTGTCGTATCGCCTTTCCATGCTTTTACAATAGCAAAATCAGCTTTTAACCCACTTTCTAATAAATATTTTTTGCCATTAAATTCTCTTATTTCTTTTCCTGCTGCTACCTCTGTACCCACACCAGCAGGAGTGAAAAAGGCAGGGATACCAGCACCCCCCGCTCTAATTCTTTCGGCAAGCGTGCCTTGTGGAATAAGTTCAACTTCTAATTCTCCTGATAGCAATTGTCTTTCAAATTCTTTATTCTCGCCCACATAAGATGAAATCATTTTTTTTACCTGACGCGTTTTTAGCATTAATCCTATCCCAAAATCATCCACACCAGCATTGTTAGAAATACAGGTCAAACCCTTTACTCCCTTTTGGATTAAAGCATCAATACTATTTTCAGGAATACCACACAAACCAAAGCCCCCCAACATTAACACAGCACCATCTTCAATATCTTTCACTGCTTCTTGGGCAGTATTCACTACTTTATTAATCATTTCTTTGATTGTTTTTGAAGATTATTTACAACTATATTCGGTATGATTATGTTTGAGGCAACTAAACAATCAATCCAATATCCCTAGCATGCGAAATGGCTTCGTCAGTATGTTCAAATTGACAAGTCTGAATTTTTTTGTTGGTTATCGACTTCATCAAAGATAACGTAATTTCTTCTTTTTTAGGGCTCACATTCCTGATATAAATAGCCACTACTTTTTCTGGATATTTATTGGCAATGGCAGCATAAATAGCAGGATCTTTTTGTGAATTGTCGCCTAATAATATAAATCGTTGTTTAGGAAATGCTTCAAACAGTCTTACTACCCTCATTAATTTCCCTTGGTGCTTTGTTGTACCTGTTTTCAATAATTGATACCACCGTTTAATCTCGTTCAATAAAAAAACACCTTTGGGTAATTGATTATGTTTAAAAAAAACGTTTAAATCATCATACAAATTCCATTCACTACTAGATACATAAAAGAACGGATTCAATAAGTTCGGTTCTGTATGTGCCAAGGAAAGCAACCTATAAAACTTTACTACATCAGCAAATGTTTTTCTGCTCAGTGGATTCTTAGTGAACATCACTCTTAATTTTTTCCCAGTTTTGGCTGAATGTGATACCAATACCGTATCATCAATGTCAGAAATAAATCCATATTGAGTAGCTTCTGGCACAAAAATTTTACCTTCTCCTGTAGTCAATACTTTATCATGTGAGCCTACTAAATCTATAAAAATGGCATGCCATCCTGCTGAAATTTTGCTGTTAGATTTCCATTCAAATTTAAAAAAACCATCCTGCGCTGTTTTGCTATAATAATACTGATTATCCCACTGTAAACGCACACTAACTCCTGCAATGGGTTTAACAGAAAATATCTTAATTAAATGAATTACATTTGATATAAGATTATTGTCAACAACAGCTCGTGGCGGTTTTCCTGCTAGAACATGACCATAAACAATAAGGTTATCTTGATGCCCATATCCATGATATACTTTAACGGTGGCATTTCGCTGGTATGATTTTTTGCTCATTCTAATTATAAAATTGAAAGATACTAAATAGATTGTTTAGCATAATATATGTATTTACCTATGCAAGAAAAAAACACCCTAAAATTACTCTTTATCGTCAATACAGGTGCAGGGAGTAGTTCCAGAAATTGGTCTTTATTAATCACAGAATATTTTGTTTTAAAACAATATATCATCGAAATATATGAGTTACAAAAGAATTGTACCACAGAAACCATTAATCAAAAAATCTTAGCGTTTTCTCCCAATCAAGTAATTGCGGTTGGAGGTGATGGAACAGTCAAATTAGTAGCTGAATGCTTGATTAACAGTAATATTCCTTTGGGCATATTGCCAGCAGGCTCAGCTAATGGATTGGCAAAAGAATTAGGAATTAGTAACAACCCAGAGCAAGCGTTGGATACGGTAGTGTCTGGAGATATTAAAAAAATTCATTTAACAAAAATTAATCAACAACTATGTATCCACCTGAGTGATATAGGACTGAATGCTTATGCCATTAAAAAGTTTGAAAAACAAGGTATCCGTGGGATGTGGGGATATTTAATTGCTTCTTTGAAAGTGTTGTGGCAAAATCCATTGATGGATGTTACTATTCATACTAATGATAAAGTTCATCACTTAAAAGCCGAGATGATTGTGATTGCCAATGCTACTCAATACGGAAGTGGTGCAGTCATTAACCCTATTGGAAAACTTGATGACGGTCTGTTTGAGGTAATAGTCATCAAAAAAATATCTCCTTATGAAATTTTCAAAATGATATCTCAACATCAGGAATATGACCCTGATAAAATAGAGGTTTTTCAGACTACATCACTCACCATGCGCTCATCTAAAAAAGTGCATTTTCAAATTGATGGAGAGTATATGGGTAAAATAAAAGAAGTAAAAGCTTCTATTATGCCAGAGGCACTTGAAATAATTGTACCTACATTAAAGTAGGTACTAAATATAGTATGATAACACCTAAATATTTTGAAAATTGCAAACTAGTCTATTGATATTTCTTACATTAATATTTGCCAATTTCTAATAATCCATTATTAAACATGACTATCACCAATACCTCCATCATTAAAAAAATACTTCTCTTATTTCTAGTCTTGGCAGGAATGTACTTTGCCAAAGAATTTTTGATTCCACTATTGATTGGAAGTATCCTAGCTACGCTTTTTATACCGCTATGCAATTATTTAGAAAAGAAAGGATTGCCTAAAGGATTATCAGCCTTTATTTGTTTGCTCGTTTTAGTATTAATTATGGCTAGCCTAATAGCGTTGCTCGGTTGGAAAGTTGCCGAAGTAGTAAAAGACATGACTGAAATTAAGCAAAAAGCGATTAAATGGGGAGTAAGTGCACAAGAATATATCTTCAATCACCTCGGCATATCTGTAGAAGAACAATCTAAAATATTAAAACAAGAACAGCCTTCACTTAGTAGCATTATGCAATTGACCTTGTCATCAATTACTGCGCTATTTACAGCATTAGTTTTATTACTTGCCTATTTGTTCTTTTTATTATACTATCGCAACCATATAAAACAATTTTTCATGAAATTGGCATCACCAAGTCAACAACATGAAGTAGGACAAATGCTTAGTAAAGCCACAAATGTTTCTCAACAATATTTATTTGGTCTTTCAAAGATGATTGCCTGTTTATGGATTATGTACGGCATTGGGTTTAGTGTGTTAGGCGTAAAAAATGCGATATTTTTTGCTATTTTGTGTGGGTTATTAGAAATCGTTCCTTTTGTAGGGAATATCACGGGAACTACACTTACGATATTAGTAACAGCTTTACATGGGGCTTCGCCATCTGTATTAGGAGGCATCGCTGTTGTTTATGGAATTGTTCAATTTATCCAAGGATGGGTACTAGAGCCCCTCATTTTAGGGCCACAAGTAAAGATAAATCCGTTATTCACTATCATTGCTTTAGTAGTTGGCGAACTTATTTGGGGTATTCCGGGCATTATTTTAGCCATTCCGTTAACAGCCATCCTGAAAATTGTTTGTGATCATATTGATCCTTTAAAACCTTATGGATTTTTAATTGGCGAAATTGACTATAATAAAGATTCCGATAGCTTTATTACTAAATTGAAACAGGGTATGTCTAAATTAACTAAAAATTGAGGTAGTCCTAAAAATGTAATGCTTTATTTATCTTTGTCATAAAAAAGGTAAAATGAACTGTAGTCATTGTGGTAGTGTAACAACGAAGAAGAATGGTCATACCCATTATGGGAAACAAA
>NZ_JAYFUL010000036.1:0-63560 GCF_034928825.1 Arcicella aquatica
GTCAATATCGAGTTTGGCTTGATGGCTCTTGGGCATAATTTTAGAAAATGGACTGGACACCTTACTCAAAAATTGAAGAATAATAGGGTATTGATTTGCTTTGTGAATAATCAAAGTCTCTTAAAATATTTAGAATTCTTCAAATTCGACTTTAGAAAATTAGGAATGGAAAATTATAGCGTTCTATAAAATTGACCATTAAAAAGAGGCTATCCTTTTGGGACAGCCTCTTTTTGTTTTTTAAGTGCTTTAATAAAGAAGCTGTTTAAACTTTTCCTTTCGGGTTAAACTAAGTCTTTTACAATAGCTTGTTCCAAAATTTACTTAACGTAGCGATGCTATGCTTCGCAAATTTTGAAAAAATCAATTCAAAAATACAATACTTTCACCTTAGAAACGGAAAGTTTAAACAGCTTCAAATCCAAAACGCTATTGCTTGCGTAAATCTGTTTAGAAATGTTTAAAAACAATAACTTAATCAACCGCCAGTTAAAATGAAAAAGTTAATATTAGTATTAGGAATAGCTTATTGTAGTGCTACCGCATTCACATCAAAAGCTCAAAATGTTACTGTAGGTCAAGAGGCAATGTTCCCCGCCAAGAACATTGTTCAAAATGCAGTTAATTCTAAAGTCCATACTACTTTAGTGGCCGCAGTAAAAGCAGCCGATTTAGTAGGCACTCTTCAAACGAAAGGACCCTTCACAGTTTTTGCTCCTGTAAACGACGCTTTTGAAGATTTACCTGCGGGAACAGTAGAAAATTTATTAAAACCAGAGAACAAAGCAACCTTAGTGAAAGTTTTAACGTACCATGTTGTAGCGGGCAAGTTAGACTTCAATGCAATCGCAAAAGCTATTAAGGCCAGCAACGGAACTGCTACATTAAACACTGTGAGTGGTGGCAAATTATATGCAATGATGAATGGTCCTCATAATATCATGTTAAAAGATGAAAATGGAGGCACGTCAAACATTAGCACATATGATGTCTATCAGTCGAATGGTGTAATTCATGTGTTGGATGCCGTGGTATTACCCAAAATGTAATCCCTTATCCAAAAGGTATGAAGTTAGTTATGAATACTTTCTTCACGCCTAATAGACAGGTGTGGTTTAATAATGGGTAATGTACAAAGGGCTTCCTTTTTGGAAGTCCTTTGTTTTCAAAATGCTTATTTCTCTTCACTCGTCTTCCTAATTATCCACGCTGTCTTTCTAATTATTTAAGTAAGTGTAAAACAGTAATGTATTATTGTCTCGCAAAAAATTTTCATATAAATGAATGATTATTAAACCGTTAGATTAATTTCATAAACACACATTATTTCAATCATAGAATATTGAAATAAACCCATTATCTTTATTAAGCCCTTTTATAAGAAGGTAAAGTATGAAAAAACTTCCTTAAACATAACTACTATTTTGTTGTTATATTAAGCAAAGTTATTCTTCACATCATCTTACATTCATTGAGAAGCAAACACTCATGTCTAAACGCAAAACCATTATAGCTGAAGAAGCGCTCGTTGCCTTACTGCAAAGTCAGGATGAGCGAGGATTCTCCATCTTGTATGATAATTACTCATCAGCACTTTACGGCGTTATTCTGAAGATAGTTCGCTCAGAAGAGGTAGCCGCTGACGTCATGCAAGACACCTTTGTGAAGATTTGGCGAAATATTGAAGCTTATAATCGTACCAAAGGAACATTATTTACATGGATTCTGAATGTGGCTAGAAATACAGCCATTGATAGAATTCGTTCACAAGAATTCCAAAATTCGCAGAAAAACCACGATATTGATGAACATGTAAATTTCATCGATAACCAAGGGGGAAGTCAATTTGATATTGATGCTATTGGGGTAAAAAAGGTAGTAGAATACCTAAAGCCTGAGCATCAACAAATTATTGATTTACTTTATTTCAAAGGGTATACTCAAGCCGAGGTTGCTGAAGAATTCGGTATTCCGTTGGGAACCGTTAAAACAAGAGTGAAATCTGCCATTACACAACTAAGGCAGTATTTTGTTCAATTTGGATTGATATTCCTTACTGGATTTTTTGATTTGTAATCGAACGATTTAATGATTGCTCAACACAAGTCAATCAGAAATCAATCTTTCACAGAAATCAACCACGATCAACATTTATAAAAATGAACATTCAAGAATACATAGAATCGGGTATTTTGGAAAGCTACTTGCTAGGAGTTACCAGCCCTGCGGAATCCGCGGAGGTAGAACGCCTCGTGGAAGAGTATCCTGCCCTTCAGATGGAACTGATGGCCTTACAGGGTACGCTTGAAAATTATGCTCTTCAATTTGAACAAGAACCTCCTGCTACTCTTAAGAATAGCGTAATGGAAGCCCTTTCGATAGAACAAACTAATACTGGAAAACCGTCCCTTGAATTACCATTGCCTAAAGAATCTGAAAGTAATATTAAGCCCTTGAGGACAAATAATACTTGGCAAATGGCAGCATCATGGGTGCTTTTAGCCCTAAGTATTGCAGGAAATGTTTGGTTCTTTACTAATTGGCGAAATTCTGAAGAGAAAGTCCTTGCTTTGGAGTCTCAGAATCAAATTTTAGCACATGAAGGGCAAACCTTAAAAGCTAATTATCAAGAAGAAGTAGCTATTTTGCAAAGTCCTTATGTCAAAATTATTCCCTTAGCAGGTCAGAAAGATTTTCCAACTGCTAGCGCCGTGGTGTATTTTGACCAAACGAGAGAATCGGTATATTTATCTGGGCTCAAATTACCAACCGCTCCTACTGGAAAACAATATCAGCTTTGGGCGATTGTTGACGGCAAACCTGTTGATGCAGGGATGATTGATGGGAATTCGATGTTGATAAAAATGAGGTCATTCTCGACAGCCGCAGCCTTTGCTATTTCATTGGAGAACACTGGTGGTAGTACTACGGAGGCAGGGCCTAAAGGAGCTATTTATGTAATGGGAGCTGTTTAGAGTTGTGAGTAAGGAATGCTCCGCCGTTGTGATTGAGAGCGGTCTTCCGCTGAAGTTTAAATATTTATATACACTACTTAATTATCAATATAAAAGCCTAAAAGTGTTTAAAATTCACTTTTAGGCTTTTTTATATATTTATTTTTCATCGAACTAATTAATACCTGAGACCCGAAATCCGATACTCGAATCCTCTATATTATTCCTCTTGATTTAAGTTCAAGGTATTTGTTTACAGTATTTACTGTGAGATTTTGAGGAGGCGTTAATAATGCCTGAATACCATACTGCCCTAATTCACGGACTATTTGCTGTTTTTCATAAAAGTATTTTTCTGCAATCGTTTTGTGATATATTTCTTCGGTGGTTACTGCTGGCTTATCCAACAAGGTTTTTAATTCTGTATTCTCGAAAAAAATAACCATTAACAAGTGGTCTTTGGCAAGTTTTCTAAAATAAGGTAATTGCCTCCGCATAGACGTTACCGTTTCAAAATTAGTGTACAACAATAGTAAACTTCGCTGGCGAATATGCGTTTTAGCATAAATGTATAAAGCTTCATAGTCGGTCTCCAGAAACCTTGTTTTTTGTTTATACAGTAATTCCAAGATTTTAGTCATCTGCCCCCCCCTTTTATCTGCCGCTAAAATCTGTCCAATCCTATCTGAAAAAGTAATCACGCCCGCCTTATCTTGTTTGTTAATGGCAATGTTGGATAAAATCAGCGTTGCATTAATGGCATAGTCTAACAACGATAGGCCATCAAAGGGCATCTGCATTACCCTTCCTTTATCTATCAAGCAATATACGTTCTGTGACTTTTCTTCTTGGTAAGCATTGACCATTATATCGTTCCGACGAGCCGTAGCTTTCCAATTGATATTGCGTATATCATCTCCCTGAACGTATTGTCTGATTTGTTCAAATTCTTGACTTTGCCCAATTCTTCGGATTTTTTTGATACCTAATTCAGTAAGCCTATTGGATATCGCCATTAATTCATAAGCCCGCATTTGTAGAAAAGAAGGATATACAGCCACCATTTTTTCATTAGAAAACTGATACCGACGCTTTAATAAACGGATAGGGCTTTTTACATATACATTCACCGCACCAAAACTATACTCTCCTCTTTTAGTCGGGCGTAGTTGATATTCAATAATTTGCTTTTCCGACGATTTTAATGTCGTGTTAAATAGTAAATCTCGTTTCTGAAATTGAAAAGGAATTTCATCGATGATTTCTAGTAGGATTGAAAAGCTATAACGGTTTTCTATAAAAATAGCAATTGGGTTTTCATCGCCATTTGAAAGCCTCTCAGGAACGTTTCTTTCGCAGAGAATACCTTTTTTAGTTTTATATAAAATAATGCTATCTACTAATAGCATTAATATCAACACCATAAAAAACAGCTGTGTAATACCCAATAAAAAAGGGAATACAAAAGCCAATACAAACAAAAAGACAATCCCGACAATAAAGTAATATACTACTTTAGCAATATACAAGGACTTGAAAAAATGTATCATATTTGTTTCACGGGATGATTAACGGGTGCTTTTTTTAACGTATCAACAGGTGTTAGCTTAGGAGAATTCACGGCCTTGCGTCTATCTTCTAGTTCTATTTTTACCTCTTCATAAATATTTTTAAAAACCTTCGGGTTTAATATATAATACTTTAAGCTTACATTAAACGTTGCAGTATCAGTTTGGTGCTTTTTCATGACTTTCCAGCGTAGGCGTTGATACACCAACAAAGAAGAGTCTTGGCTACCCAAGTGCATATTATTTACACTAGCTTCGGCTTCATGAATGTCAGCCAAGATTTTTGCCATCTTATCTTGTTCAATCAAGTTTGCGGGCTTATCTTCCGAACCGCAAGCTATCAACAAAGTTGCTATCAACAGAATTATTAATCTCATATTTCAAATTTACAGGGAATTTGGCTAGTTTTAAACTTGTAAAAGTTTTTTAAGTAAAATTATGAAATGATTTTTGTTTGAAGCACGCTTCAACGAATGATAATAATAAATGACTCCCAACGAATTTTTAGCCAAGCTTTATAAATATGAAATTAAAATCCGCAAGGCTGTTACTTCACAGATGCGGGGAAATTTTCATTCTATCTTCAAAGGCTCTGGTCTAGAATTTAGCGATTTACGACAATATCAATACGGCGATGATGTTCGCTTGATTGACTGGAATACTTCTGCCAAAGGGCATGGAACGTATGTCAAAATCTTTAAAGAAGAAAAAGAACAATCCGTTTTTTTTGTAGTTGATGTAAGTGCCTCGCAAGATGTAGGCCGAACCGACCGTTCTAAATTAGATACTACCAAAGAAATTTGTGGTGTCTTGGCACTCTCGGCTATTAAAGAGGCCAGTCATGTGGGTCTACTATGCTTTTCTGACCAAAAAGAAAAATATATCAAACCTGCCAATACGCTAAAACATGGTTATCAAACGATTTTAGAATTATTTAAGCTAAAAACGGAATCGACGGGGACGAATCTGAAAAAGATGATTTTGTTTACGCTGAATGTATTAAAACGAAGGAGTTTGGTTATTCTAGTTTCTGATTTTATTGATACTGGTTATGAAGAAAATCTCAAAGCGTTGGCGCGTAAACACGATTTAATCGTTATTCATTTATACGACCAGCGAGAAACCAATTTGCCTCGTTTGGGCATTATTCCAGTGTATGATACTGAAACACGCAAAACGATATGGGTAAATGCTTCTTCTAGTTGGTTTAGAAATCGGATGAAAATACTTTTCGATAAAAACTCTCAACAAGTAGAACAGGTTTGTAAACAACATAGGGCTAATTATTTAGCCATTGATGCTTCGGAAGATTATGTACCTAAACTAATAAAATTATTCAAAGTAAGAAAGTAGATTATACAAACCCATTGGTTGTAAAACTCAGTATGAACCCTTTTTTAATGAAGCATTCAAACATTAACTTCACAGATTCATTAAAAGAAATATCAAAGATTACTGTTGCCTGCAAAGTTTTCAAAACTTTACAGGTGTTTCAGCATAGGTTCAACTTTGGTATTAATGCTATTAAGTTTTATATCCTACATCTTAAATCCTATGTCTTAACACCCAAACCTTACACAAAGTCTTGGGGCTTACGTCCTGTATCTTACGTCTTGTGTCTTACATGCTGTCTTCTAATCACTCAGATAAAAGCTCAGAATACTTACTGGAAATTGCCTAGAGGGAAATTCATGAGCGAGAGTTTGAAAGTAGGCTTACCCATAAAATATGCATTGAGTTATCGACACAAGCCAACGGCAGATATTTTCTTTCCAGATTCTACGTTCAATTATGCACCTTTCGAATTAGTTTCTCGAGAATACTTTCCAACTATTACGGATGACAAAGGTAGTCTGGATAGTGCCATTTATACCCTTATTTCGTTTGAAGTAACCCCTGTTCAAGAACTTAGCTTACCTATTTTTGTAAAAGAGCAACTGGACTGTACGAGTGTATTTGCCCCTATGGATTATGTTCGTCTAAAAGGTACAATTGCTGAGAGTGGACAAATGGATACGCTATCCTTAAAAAAGGACACCAATATTATCTTTTTATCGCAACAGCCTAATTATCCCTTAATATTTCTATTTATTATTGGGCTAAGTTTTTTAGGTGTTCTGACGTTTTGGTTTTTTGGTACTCCTATCAAAAGACAGATTAAACTCTTTCAATTCAAGCGACGATATGATGAGTATCAAAGGAGTTTTCAAAGATTAAGCCGAGCAACTGACGACCAGAAAAAAGGATTAGAAAATGTTGAAAAAGCGGTAATTCTCTGGAAAAAATATGTGGAACGCCTAGAAAGTAAGCCCTTTACTACTTTTACGACGAAAGAGATTCTAGATAATTTACAAGACATTCGTTTGTCTGAGGCACTCAGAGAAATTGATGCTACAGTGTATGGAGGTATTTATTCTAAAAAAACAGCCTCCTCATTGGATATTCTTCAAGAACTGGCAGAGACTCTTTATCGAAAACATCGAAAAGTTCTGGTGCAAAGTTCTTAACTTGAACGAATTACATTTTTATGCAAGATTGGTTTTCAAAATATTGGTTTTTACCCTCTACCCTTTTAGGTTTTGATTGGGCACACCCTTTTTTTCTGTATGGATTAGCCGTTATTCCATTGCTTTTCATACTGAGGAGTTGGCTTCGTGGTGGCGCTATCCAAAAATTAAACATTTCTTTCCCTGCTAACGATATTCAATCTAACTGGATAAGTTATTTACGTTTTATTCCTGCCATTTTTTTAATGCTATCTATTGTTACGATGCTTTTGGCGTTGGCTCGTCCACAAAAAGTTATTTCCGAAACGGAAGAGTTTTCAGAAGGTATCGATATTATGCTTGCGTTGGATATTTCTAAATCAATGGATAGCAAAGATATTCCGCCATCCAGACTAGCAGTGGCTAAAAAAGTAGCCAAAAAGTTTATTGCGGGCAGATTGCATGATAGAATTGGTATGGTAATCTTTTCGGGTGAGCCTTACTCCTTATGCCCCCTAACGACGGACTATGAAATGTTGGATGAATATGTAGATGAAATTTCCTCTCAACTTATCCAAACCTCAGGTACCGCCATCGGAAATGCCTTAGGAATGTGCATCAATCGTTTGAGAGAAATAGAATCAAAAAGTAAAGTTGCCATCCTTATTTCTGACGGTGATAATACATCTGGTAACCTAGACCCAGTAACCTCCGCCTTATTAGCCAAGGCCTTTAGCATTCGTGTGTATACTATTGCCGTAGGAAGCAATAAAAATACAACTGAAAAAGTAGATGAAGGTACGCTTCGTGAAATTGCGAAAGTAAGTGAAGGCAAATTCTTTAGGGCAAAAGATGCGAAGTCGTTAGAAACAATTTTTGAAGAAATTAACCTTTTAGAAAAGGTAGAAATCAAACAAAATAAAATGCGAAATGTACGTGATTTTTATCATGCCTATTTACGTTGGTCTATTGCCTTTTTACTTTTATCATTCGCTTTCAAAAACACCTTCATGGGTAATATTCTAGAAGATTAAAATAATTCAGTATTGTTTCATTCATTCCCCTGCAATAAAATCCAACAAAAACTACAATAAATCTAAAAAATTGTATTTAAACACTATCTCTCTTAGATTTAATAATTCCTTAACATTCCGATAACTAAGTATTTATACCTTTGTGGCGAAATTACCAATATGAAAAACCACGATACTTGAAAACTTACTTAATAACCCAAAGTTTCTGTAAATTTTCAAGTTAACATTAGGGCAATTCTTTGCTCTTCAAATCAATAAAATAATGTTCGGATTAGACACGTCTCTATTCATTTTACTTTTCCTGTGTTTGTTTTTGGCTTGTGCTTTTGAGTTTGTCAATGGCTTTCACGATACAGCTAATGCTGTAGCTACAGTAATCTACACCAATTCGTTAAAACCAACACAAGCAGTAGTTTGGTCTGGTTTAATGAATTTCTTAGGCTTACTTACTGGCGGTGTGGGTGTTACTATGTCAATTATCGGTTTGCTTCCCACAGAGCTACTCATCGACCCCAACGTTTATCACTCCATGGCAACTGCCATAGCAATGTTAAGTACCGCTATTCTTTGGAACTTAGGAACTTGGTATTTTGGTATTCCTGCTTCTTCTTCGCATACTTTAATTGGTTCTATTATTGGTATTGGTGTAGGTTATGCATTGCTTCCTGAAAATAAGGCTGGTTTAGAAACAGTTAACTGGGACAAAGCTGTTGAAATTGGTAGAGCCCTCTTATTATCTCCATTATTTGGTTTTGCAGTGGCTATTGTGTTGATGTACCTTATGAAGAAAGGTATTTCTAATAAAGATATTTTTAAAGAGCCTAAAAAAGATACTCCTCCACCAATGTGGATTCGTGCTGTATTATTTACTACTTGTACATTGGTAAGTTTTTTCCATGGTCGTAATGACGGACAAAAAGGTATTGGTTTGGTAATGATGATTTTGATTGCTTTCTTACCGGGATACTTTGCGATTAATACAGATGTTGATCCTTTTAAATTACATGCTGAAGTAAGCACTGTGCAACAGATAGTTACTAAAATAGATACAACAAAATTATCGGCTACTGAAAAAGAAGGATACCATAAAATCATTAATGCTACGAATGGCTTAATTGTTATTTTAGATGATAAAACACTTACAAACAATAATTTATCTGTTGATAAAAAATTAGAGATTCGTAAAGATGTTCTTTCTATCAACAAATATTCTAAAAAATTGACTGAAAGTGATGCTGTTACGTTGAGCAAAGACGATAGAGATGCTTTGAAAAAAGCTACTGCTGGTTCAGCTCCTGCATTCTTTACATTTGGTACTTCTTCAAGTGGCTTATCTTCTTTAACAGATTTTGCCCCTACTTGGGTAATGTGGATGATTGCACTTTCATTAGGCTTAGGAACAATGATTGGCTGGAAACGTATTGTAGTAACTGTTGGTGAGAAAATCGGGAAACAACATTTGTCTTATGCACAAGGTGCTTCTGCTGAATTAGTTGCTTCGTTTACTATTGCCTTATCTACTTTATATAAATGGCCTGTATCTACCACACACGTACTTTCTTCGGGTATCGCAGGTTCAATGGTGGCATCAAAAGGTATTAAAAACCTACAAGGTGGCACTGTAAAAAGCATCGTAATGGCTTGGGTACTTACATTGCCTGTTACCATTTTGGTTTCTGCCACAATATTCTATTTACTCCGTACTATTATCGGATAATACATTAAAAAAAAGGAGATGTGGTAGAGCCTTGTTCTATCACATCTCTTTTTGATTACAGCATTTCGAGTACCCCAACTACCAATATAGAAAATCCTAATGAAAAACTTTTTATTGTCGGCAATCCTATTGCTGACCATGTTAAACACATCCTTTTCCCAAAGTCCAAGGCAATATTATCATATCTCGAATGGCTGGACAGACATCAATATCTCGGGAAAAATAGCTGGGAAATTTACTTGGCAATTAGAGAATCAACATCGTCGTGAAGATATGCAGGGTGACTATAATGCTGCTACCACCACAGGAAACCCTTACAACAACCTCAATCAACACGTTTTTCGTCCTTGGGTACATTATCAGTTTAACCCTAATGTTCGTTTTTCATTGATGCCTTTGGGCTGGATTGGCTCTAATCGTTTCGCAGAAGGCGCCCCTTCGGCTTTCTTTTCTGAAATCCGTGTTTCACCACAAGTAATGTTAACACAAAATCTGGGAAGAGTACGCATTGACCACAGGCTACGATATGAATTTCGTTGGTTCGGAAAAAATCAGGCAGTTAATGATAAAAGCTTTATATATGGTGGCGATTTCTCAACGACTACTTATAAAGAGCGTTTTCGCTATCAGATAAAGGTAACTGTGCCGATAAATCATGCTAAAATGGATGATAAAACATTATATGCGCAGACTTATAATGAATTGTTTATCAATACTGGAGAACAAGTAGGTAATACTAATTTATTAGACCAAAACCGTGTATTAATTGGACTTGGATATAAATTCAATAAGTTTTTGGCTGTTGAAGCAGGTTATATGCAACAAACGATATTTAAGTTTAATAACAGTGCGAAGAACAATGTTGATGTCAATAATATTCTTCAACTAAATTTAGCTGTGAGTAATTTTGAGCAATTGTTCAAGAAGTAATGAAATATGAGTCATTTTTAATATAAAATCATCAAAAAAGCGGTCGAAAAACTAATTTCGACCACTTTTTTGATGATTTTTTACGTTACTATATTAAGCTCTTTTTAGTTCAAATACCGTAATCTCTGGAGGCATCCCTACTCTACCCGGATAACCAATATAACCATATCCGCGGTTTACGTACAATTGTTGGTCTTCTTCTTGATATAATCCTCCCCATTGTTTATAAACATACTGCGCGGGCGTCCAAGTTTGTCCTGCCACTGTAATCCCGAATTGAGTACCGTGCGTATGTCCAGAGAACATTACATCAATATCTTTATACTTTGTGTTTACTTCTTTATCCCAGTGGGTTGGGTCGTGAGATAGCAATAGTTTCACAGGCGCTTCTTCCGTGCCTTTTACTGCTTTTGATAGATTACCATAAGTATGAAAACGATTTTGTCCACTGATATTTTGCACGCCAATAATCGCTAATTTTTCACCACCTTGCTCAATAAATCTATTTTCGTCCATCAGCAAATCGTAGCCTAATACTTTATGAGCATGCATTAAATCTGTCAGGTTTTTTTGTTTAGCCTTAAAATCATGCCCCCAATTTACATAATCTGCATAATCATGATTTCCCAAGGTACTATAAACTCCCAAAGGTGCTTTTACTTTATTGAAAATATCAATATACTCTTGCACTTCACTGGCAAGATTATTCACCAAATCGCCAGTAAAGAAAACCACATCAGGTTTTTCTTTCATCAACATCTCCACGCCACCTTTTACAGCTACCCGATTAAAAAAAGAACCTGAGTGTATATCTGAAATTTGGGCTATCGTCATACCATCAAACTCCTTTGGTAAGTTTTTCAACGCTAGCTTTACTCTTCTTATTCTATAATCATGTGCACCTGAGATAATACCCCATGTTAGTGCTAATGCAGGAACTGTGCCCGCAATAACAGCAGTCTTCATTAAAAATTCACTCCTAGTAATAGGCGTATTTAATACAGAAGGGGTATCGGTTGTGGTAGTAGTAGGAGTAGCTTCTGAAGAACCTGTAAATTTAGAAATCACCAAACGGAATAATCTAATAATATCGTCAATCAATAAAAAGAGTACTACAAAAATTTTGGAAATGTAACTGATAAAAACACCTACCATAATAATGGTTCTAAGGTTTTTACCTAGCCATTCGGGTGGTGTAAAATTATAAAGCCACAATCCCAACATGCTGATAGCAGTAAATGCCCAAAAAACATATTTAACAATGTTCTGAGTATTAGCGGAGGTATTTTGAACGGAAACTTTTACGGCTTGCCAAACATACCAATCAATCAACAAGAGAATCATTGATAAAATTGGAATAATAATTAATTTATTCATTGAAGTAAGGGCTATTATATAACAGAAAGAGCATTAAATGATTGAAGTAGAGGGATTTCCACTTTTAAACTAAACGATATTCGGTAAGTCTGGGTTCTGGACGGCATTATTTTTATGATAAACGGTAATTTTTTACCCTATTATTTACTTTTTCCTATATAATCTTTGGTAAGCCTGTGGTTTCATTTGCATCAATGATTTGAACGAGCGATTGAAATGTGAAAGATTATTAAAGCCACTTTCAAAAGCCACTTGCGATATACTTAGTTTTTCGCCTGCCAATAGTTTACAGGCATGCCCTATCCTTAGTTCCTGTAAAAACTGAAAATATGTTTTGCGGGTATGGGTTTTAAAATATCGGCAAAATGAATTTACGCTGATATTAGCCACCTCGGCTACTTCTTCTAAAGTAATTTCGCGGGCAAAGTTGTTCAATGAAAAAGAATAAATCATGTCTATTCTCCTTGTGTTATATTCATCCAACGAAACGTTAAATTCTGTTTTTGATAAATCGACTACATCTTCTGCATTAGCTATATAGCTTAGAATACTCAATAACTGAATTACTTTATCTATGCCAGTGGTGTTTAACATTTCTTCCATCAAAACGCCTACTTTTTCACGTGCACCTCCGCCGATGAGCAATCCCTTTTTGGCCTTTTGAAATAATTCGTTTAATAATATCGATTCTGGTATTTTCATGAAGCCATCACCCCAAAAATTTGGGTTGAAGTGAATCACGATTGAACGAGACATTAAAGTAGAATTTTGTTCAAAATAATGTGGGTCACTTCTAAAAAAGTGAGGTACATTAGGACCAATGATAATCAAATCGTTTTCACGGAAACTTCTTACACCATTCCCTACTAAAAGTGTTCCAGTTCCTTCAAAAATATATACTATTTCAATTTCAGGGTGATAATGCCAATGATTATAAAAATAGGGAACAAAATCCTTGTTAACATTGAATGATTGCTCGGGCATTACCTGAACTTTTCTAAATAATGGCTTCATGGTATGTAAATTATTACCGAATCACGGCGTCGCTCAAAATTAATGCTAATATAGTATCAAAATGTACTAATAACGGAAAAGTTTATGTAAGAAAAAAACCTTCACTTTGTAATGAAGTTTTTTTATAATTTATTGTAATAAAAATAGATTTAAAGATGATTAAGCGTCCGCATTACGATAATTTCGAGCTTTGGCAAAGATTTAAGAAAGGAGACCAGCAGGCTTTTCACTTGATTTATAAATTAAATCATAAAATTTTAGTCAATTATGGTAGTAAAATAACACAAGACATAGAGCTTGTAAGAGACACCGTACAGGATTTATTCGTAAACTTATGGCTTAGAAAACATAATCTTGCTGATACTGATAATATTGAACCTTATTTAAAAACTTCGTTGCGTCATGATTTGGTCAGGAAAATTACTGAATCGAGAACTGGCGTTCCTTTTGATAATATTTCTGAGCTTGCCCATCAGCTTGAAAAGTATCATTTTTCTTATATTCATGAAAATGAAGAGCGAGAAGAGATGTTTATTAAACTTGAAAAAGCACTGTTATCGTTGCCAACTAGAGTCTCACAGGCTTTAAAGATGCGTTATTTTGATAAAATGGGCAATCAAGAAATTGCCACTAAAATGTCAATTAACTATCAGTCTGTTAATAACAATATTCACAGAGGCGTAGAAACCTTAAGAATTGCCATGACTCAGTAATATACTACTTATCTATTTATTTTAAAGTATTACTAAAAATAGTACACAGGTACGTTATTTCAGAATATTTACCCCCTTTTCCCTCTTATCTTTCATTTAAAGCCTACGTTATCCTTTCTTATTATATATTTAATATTTAGGTTGTTTTTTCATCTCTATTATTTTTCAGACAACTCTAAAATACCTCACTAATTGAATATTTACGCTTTTTATTATCTTAACCTTTGATAATACGTGTATAGACACATATATTTGTGGTGTAAATAACTAATCACAATTTACCCACTTAATTTTTATAGAGATATTTATACTGTTTTAGTATAGATTCAAGACTCCTGAAGGATAATCTTTAATGCATTACAAACTAAAGTGGCGGCTTTAATTTGTAAGCAAAGATAAAGATTAGTAACAGGAGTTTTTTTATTCCTTTGTTCCTATCAATTCTTGCCCTTGAACAATTACTTTCACTCCTGATATCAATCCGCTCGTGCGAACAAATATAATTTGAGCACCAAAGTTACCTTCTTCAAATTCATCATCTTTCTTTTTAATTAGCTTAGTCTCTGGATAATCTGCCGCTTGTCCATACAATTCGCCAGCTTTAAAGTACACTTTCATTTTTGGCACATAAGGATTATCAGCCATTTTATAGCTACCATAATAATCTTTATATTCCAAAGAATCACTTTGAGCTACACATGTACTTGAGCAATTTGATGCGGTAGTTTCTTTTTGAAGAGCAAAGGTTGAAATTGAGATAAAAGTTAAAAGAGTTGCGAAAACAATTGTTTTTTTCATGATTGAATAATTTTCTTGTTAAGTTAAAAATGAAGCAATTAGGTACTAATAATAAACATTAGTTAAGTTAATAGTTTTTTCAAATTTAATCTAAAAATTGTGCCAAATTTGGTATGCAAGCATAATGTTTTTATTAAATTCGTATTAATATTTAACAACAATCATTAAAACATCATCACAAATGAATGTAGCCTATATATATGATGCCGTTCGGACACCCCGTGGACGAGGGAAATCGGATGGTTCATTGCACGATATTCAGCCTGTTCAGCTCGCTCAACAGGTATTGCAACAACTCCGAGAGCGTAATCATTTAGATACTACATTGGTAGATGATGTTATTCTGGGCTGTGTTACCCCTATTGGCGAACAAGGGGCTGACATTGCCCGTACGGCGGTATTGGCTGCTGGTTATGACCAACGAGTAGCTGGTGTACAAATCAATCGCTTTTGTTCCTCAGGCCTAGAGGCTGTGAACATGACGGCGGCTTATATTATGTCTGGTCAACAAGAGCTCATCATTGCAGGTGGAATTGAATCAATGTCTCGTGTAGCAATGGGTTCTGATGGTGGGGCGATGACGATGAATCCTCAATTGATTGCCGACCATAAATTTGTTCCTCAAGGTATTTCAGCAGATTTAATTGCTACTAAATATGGCTATACTCGCGAAGCACTAGATGCTTATGCGGTAGAATCGCAAAAACGTGCTGGTATTGCTCATCAAAATAACCGTTTTGCTAAATCGATGTTCGCTGTAAAAGATGATATCGGACAAGAAGTATTGACTTATGATGAAGGCATGCGCCCACAAACTTCTTTAGCTTCACTCTCAACATTAAAACCCGCTTTTGAAATGATTGGTCAAATGGGCTTAGACCATCTGGCTTTGATGAAATATCCTGAACTCAATGAAATCAAACATTTGCACCATGCGGGCAATTCATCTCAGATTGTAGATGGCTCGGCAGGCATACTGATTGGCAGTAAAGCGATGGGAGAAAAACTAGGCATTAAACCGAGGGCAAAAATTACCGCTTTTGGTGTTTGTGGTTCTGAGCCAACTATCATGCTAACAGGTCCTATTCCTGCAACACAAAAAGTATTAAAACGCAATGGTATGAATATCAGCGACATTGATTTATTTGAAGTCAACGAGGCTTTTGCTGCAATCCCGATGCTTTATATGGATGTATTAAACATAGACCCTTCCAAAGTAAATGTGAATGGTGGAGCAATCGCATTAGGACATCCACTTGGTGCTACAGGAGCCATTATCCTAATGACACTTTTGGATGAATTGGAAAGAACAGACAAAAATGTAGGGCTGGCTAGTTTATGTATAGGTGGAGGAATGGGCATTGCAACTGTTATTGAGAGGACTTAAAGACTAAAGGACTTTATGATTTTAAGACTTGAGGACTGGAAGATTTGGTGGACTGAAGGACTGTAGGACTAGAAGACTAAAGGAGTAGAAGTATTAAAATCCTCTACTCATCAAGTCAGTAGTCTTAAAGTCTAAAAAGTCATAAAATCCTCTAGTCCTAAAGTCTCAAAATCAAAAATCCTAAAGTCTTAAAATCCTAAAGTCCTAAAGTCTCAAAATCTTAAAGTCCACAAAGAAATGATCTCATACAATATCTTACATAACGTTGCTATTTTAAGCATTAATGTTGCTAATCAGCCGATGAATGTGCTGAATGATGAATCAATTCCTGCTCTTTCAGAGGTACTAGACAAAGCTTATGCTGACTCAGCCGTAAAAGGTATCATCATTACGTCAGAGCGACCAGAGTTTATAGCAGGAGCTGATTTACGGATGATTCTTCATAATAATGGCAAAGCCCCCGCTGAATTACTAAAGCTTTCATTATCCTTGAATGCCATTTTCAGGAAAATGGAAACCAATGGGAAGCCCATTGTGGCAGCTATTAATGGTACTGCTTTAGGAGGTGGCTATGAAGTCTGTTTGGCTTGTCATTATAGAGTAGCACTTAATAATCCGAAGGCAGTAATTGGTTTGCCCGAAGTAACCATTGGTTTATTACCGGGAGGTGGTGGCACACAGCGTTTACCAAGAATGATAGGTATTGAAGCGGCGGCTCCACTTTTATTAGAAGGAAAAAAGGTATCGCCAAAAGATGCCCTTGCCTTAGGATTGGTTAACGAATTGGTAGATTCGCATGAAGAGATGATGGATAAAGCTTTTGCTTGGATTAATGCCAACCCTAATGCCTTACAACCTTGGGATGAAATCAATCGAAAAACGGGGAAAATACAAGCCAGAGAAAACTATAAGATTCCGGGAGGGAATATATTGAGCCCTAAAGGGGCGCAACTAATGATGGCAGGCACAGCCATGACGATGAACAAAACCAATGGGAATTATCCTTCGCCCATTGCGATAATGTCGTGCGTGTACGAAGGGCTATTAGTAAATATCGACAGAGGACTTGTGATAGAAGCTCGTCATTTTGTAAAAGTGGCGAACTCATCGGTAGCAAAAAACCTGATTCGCACCATGTTTTTTGGACTGAATGAAACAAACAAAGGTGTAAGTCGTCCAAAGAACATTGAAAAAACGGAAGTAAAACGACTAGGTATTATAGGAGCAGGAATGATGGGGTCTGGCATTGCCTATGTGGCTGCAATGGCAGGAATTCAAGTAGTGCTGAAAGACGTTTCACTGGAAGTAGCCGAAAAAGGCAAAAACTATACTAAAACCCTTCTTGAAAAGGCCATCATCAAGGGCAAAATGGATGCTATAAAAGCAACTAATATCCTGAGTTTGATAAAAATATCTGATAATTATGTTGACCTCTCAGGAGCAGATTTAATCATAGAAGCGGTTTTTGAGAATACACAATTGAAGGCAGACGTTTCAAAAAAAGCAGAAGGTTTATTAAAGAGCGATGGAGGTGTTTTTGCGTCTAATACTTCTACGTTACCTATTTCTGATTTAGCCAAAGCAGTAAATCGACCTGATAATTTTATTGGAATTCACTTTTTTTCGCCTGTTGATAAAATGCAATTGGTTGAAATCATCATGGGGAAAGCTACGTCCGACTATGCATTGGCTGTAGCCATGGATTTTGTTAAGAAGATTCGTAAAACGCCTATTGTCGTGAATGATTCTCAAGGGTTTTATACTTCAAGGGTTTTCTTTACTTATACCTCCGAAGGTATAGAATTGTTAAAAGATGGTGTAAACCCTGTTGTTATCGAAAACATAGCCAAACAAATGGGCATGCCAGTTGGGCCATTGGCAGTATCTGACGAAGTGGCATTGGATTTAGCCTACAAGATTTCTCAAGAAGCTGTAGCAAAAGGCATTTTGCAAGCAACCGATACTGCCTATTTAGTCAGCAAACAATTTACTGAAATGGGTCGTGTGGGTAAAAAAGCCAAAGCAGGATTTTATGAGTACCCTGAAAATGGTAAAAAATATCTTTGGGGTGGCTTGTCTGAACTATTCCCTATCAAAGAAGAAGCAATTGATGTAGAAGAAATCAAGAAAAGATTATTATATCGTCAGGCATTAGAAACGGTAAAATGTGTGGAAGAGGGAGTTATCCGTAAAAATCTGGATGCTGACATAGGTTCAATCTTTGCTTGGGGATTTCCTGCTTATCTGGGCGGTACATTATCATTTGTAGATACTGTAGGCATTAAAACCTTTGTTTCAGAAGCCGACCGTCTGGCAGATACTTATGGAGAACGATTCAGACCTACTGATAAACTTCGTAAAATGGCAGAAGATGGAATTGGGTTTTATGAATGATAAGATTTAAAATTTTATTCAGTATTTTTGAAAGGTAAGTCGCTCTCGGCTTGCCTTTCCTGTTTCTATGAACTTTCAATACAAAACAATGGCTCTACTTTACAAACACCTAGCTTTCATTATATTACTTTTTTGCTCCGCAAGCTCTTATTCTCAGTCTGTTCTCTGGATAGTTGAAGACAATGGTTTAGAAAAGCCCTCCTATATTTTCGGTAGTGTACATGAAATGTGTAAACAAAATCTCAAGTGGGACATAGAAATAGAAAATATAACCAAAGTCACTAGCAGGGTATTATTTGACCTAAACCTTAGCGTTTTTATGCAGTCATTCAAACGTAAAGGATCAAAGAAAATGCATTATGGTTATTCTTTAGATGACTTATATTCAGAAGAAGACTATAAAGAGGTATCTGAATATTTTGAGGAAGAATATAAAATCAATGTTAATAGACAAAAAAGACTTTCTCCAATGGAATTGATGTTTAAAGCCACTCAAAAAGGGAAAAAAGGAAGTTGCAAAAAGAAAACATTCTATCACTATAAGATTGCTAAACTATATAAAGAGTCATATTATTTACCATTAAATGTCAACCAAGTAACAGAACTGGATAGTATTCCTGAGCGAGATTTTTTCAAATGGAAACGACACTATCAAAAAAATGCAGATGTTCTACTTCAAATGATTAGAAAAGACAAACTCAACAAAACTTTTCCTAATAGAGATGATAATCAACTGATTGATTCATATTATAAAATGGATATTGATAAAATTAAAGAGATTTCAAATAAATACCCTAGTATGAACGATTTTGAAGGTTCTATCATAAGCGAAAGAATCAAAATTTGGTTAGGTATTATGCCTTCGATTATGGAAGAAAAACCAAGTTTTTTTGTAGTCGATGTTGCTCATTTAGGTGGCAATAATGGCATTATTAATTCATTAAAAGAACAAGGTTATACAGTAAGACCTTTGAAAATGAGTTGGGACAAAAAATATTAATTTTAAAATTATCATTTTACTTTTCCTACCTTTACACAAATCCCCAAATCCCTTGTAAGTCGGCAAGATTTACAAGGGATTTTTTATAGTGGGATGCTCACCCAAGAAGAAAAGTTTGAAGGCCTAATAGAAGGAATATTAGCCAATGGTTACGGTGTTTGCGATGATTTTTTAAGTCTGGAAGAAGTTAAAAGTCTATCAACAAGATTTGAGACTAGGTTTGATGCTGGTAATTTTAAAGAAGCAGGCATTGGCAAACAAAGTGAAGTACATACAGCCACAGCCATAAGAGGCGACAAAATACTTTGGTTAGAAAGTAATTCTGTTGACCTATCAGAAAGAATACTCTTAGATAAAAATCAAGCTTTTATCGATTACCTTAACCAAACTTGTTATTTAGGTATTATCGACTCCGAAATTCATTTTGCCAAATATGACATCGGGAAATTCTACCGTCGACACCGAGATACCTTTCAAGCCCAGAAGGGAAGAATTCTGTCAGTAATCTACTATTTAAACATCGATTGGCTTCCTGAAAATGGAGGAAATCTATTGATTTATACCCAAGAAAATAATCAGGAAAAAATCATCAGCATTGCTCCATTAGCTGGCAGATTAGTCTGTTTTGAAAGTGAAAAACTAGACCATGAAGTTTGTGAAACTTTTAAAAAAAGGCTGAGTATTACGGGGTGGTTGTTAAATTGTTAGGTTTTACATTAGGTAAATTATAGCCTTGCTGTTTTAAGAAATCTATAAATTTCCATTCAAATTCATTCACAGTAATTACATATCCGTTCTTTTGCTCTTCTATGGTATTCAGTTTGTAAAATTTGCTTCTATATTGAGTAAAAACATGGGTAGGTAAAGGAGGACTATAATTTCCTCCTTCTCTATAAATATATTCATAAACAGTTGCCCATTCTAATGCAGAAATATCTATTGATTCCATTTCTCTATAATAGTTTTCATAGTATTTAGATGGGTCTTTTGCAGGATCACCTATATCATCAATGTACATATTTTTATCCCACCTTAATCTCATCTCTATTTCACCAAATAAAACAGCACGAAAATAGGCAGTAAGAGGTAGTAGCCTAGTAGTAAAACCATCTATACTATTATTGATAAAATAATAGATGGATGGGTCATTTTTAGACGTATCAGTAAAAGCTATATGTGTGCCCATATCTAAAAAAAGGATGCCTTTAACATCAAATAACTCCCTTAAATTGGCAATTTCAGGCTCAGTGTACCTATAATCAATCATTTCTAGTAATACCACCTCTCCATTTACTATTTTAAACCCATCTGTTCCAACGATATAATTACTGTTTTCAAGTTCCTTCAAAGTAGTTTTTGATTCAATAAAAGCCTGCTTAATCCTTTTTAAGTTTACTGGAAAATCTATAGGAAACTTTTTAAGTGTTTTACCAAAGGTTTTCTGAAAGAAATACAAAGATGGTGGGAATTTTTTCCCAATAAATTCTTCTACCTCAACAATATCAGAATGCTGTACTGGTAAAAAATCTTCTTTTGATGCACGATTAGTCAGGATTAAAAAATCTTTTGCTGACTCATAAAACTTTTCATAGTTAACCATATTATTTTATTAACCTCTGCTTCTCAAAGTCTTATACTTTGTCTCACTAACTAATAGAAACAGGTTAATTTATTTTTCAAAAAATATTAAAGTATATATCCTCTTTTATTATCTTCTTCAAGCCAAGGTGGTAATTCATTATGCTCAGCATAATAGGCATTTATTTTATCTAGATATTCGTCATCTGTTGATACTAAATAAGGTGTTTCTTGGTAATTTTCTTTTGATAGCAATTTGCCTAAACTAAATCCGCTAAAAATAGTCATCCTCAATGTACCACCATGTTCTGTATTTATTCCTATGCCTCGTTCAAAGATTCTTACGAAAAAATGATATGGATTGATTGGATATAATTCCCTTACAAATTCATTTTCGTTAAACATCTCCCAAGTTAAATACATGTGTACCATTAACTTACCAAACATACCAATAATAGTTTTATTGTTCTCAAAATTCTCATCATTTTTATAGATGATTTCACTTTTGTTTTCAAGTACATCTTCAGGTATGAGTCTGTTAATTGTACCTAATGAATATATTTCCTCATGAAGCATATCATTAATTTTAACATTTACTTCATATATTCTTCTAAAACCTTCAAAAAGAAGCAATCTTTCTGAAATAGAATTGTCTTTCTCAATTTCTGAACTAATACTATTAGTTCTTTGAAAAATCTGAGGGTCAGTATTAATTTTCATGCTATTTTATTGAATACTTCATAAACGATTAAGTGTAATTTGACTAATCATCACTATACGTAGTCGTTGTTTTTTCAAGTTAGCAATATTCCGATAAAAATTGACTGAGCTTAAAGCACATTATTTTTTCCACAAGGCTGGTCTCCCGACCAGTCCTCCTTTTCTCTAATCTAAAAAATTCTTGTGGACTGGTTAGGAAACTAGCCACGGGGCTAGTTCGAGTTTCCAACTCGAAACAAAGATAGACTCATGCCATGAGTAAATAGACAACAAAAAAGCCGCTTCCTTTTTACAAAGAAGCGGCTTTTAAAAATTTTAAAATATTGTTTGATGCCTACTTAAATACGCCCATAGGGTCTTCTTTTTTGGCAAGTAATTCTTGTAAGAAATTCATATCCAAAAAGGTAATGTCGAGTGTTCTACATTTATGGAAATATTCCCAAGCCTTCTCGTAATGTTCTAATTGAAATTCTGCAATGGCATATTTCAGCCAACCATTGGCATTGGTTGAATCTATTTTTAAAGATTTATCCAATAGTAGCAATGCATCATCAATGTCATTACATTTCTTTTGGTCTTTAAAACAAGCTAATTGCACAGTAGCGACATCAATCATCAAAGTCGGATTGTCAGGTGCCAGCACTAACCCTTTGCGTAGTAATTTAGCAGACTCTTCGTAGTTCTTTTTTTGATAACTTACAGAACCAAGGCCCCAATAAGCCTCTACATTGTTTGGGTCAAGTAAAAAACTGAGATTGAAACGGTAAGTGGCAGTATCCAACAAACCTTCGCTCAGGTATTCCCAACCTCTCTCTGCAAAAAACTTGCTAGCCTCAGCACGATTTTTAAAGTTTTGTTCGCACTGAGTAAAGAAATCTTTTGATTTCAGTATTTGTTCATCTACAATCTTTTTACTACCAAAAAGAGGGATATACTTAACGTCTTGGCTATCAACGGCAAGTTCTTTCTTGGTGGCTTCTTTAGTACTCGCCAAAGGAATTGGTTGCACTTGCCCAACTATTGACTGTATGCTCGATGAAAAAATAAATAAATATATTAATTGCTTCATAATGGTGGTAACAATACGAATGTTATAACGATGCTTAAGAATAATTATTGCTCTGCGAAAATCTTCTTTACAAAATCAAGCTATCTTAACTTTCTCTGAGGTATTTTTTAAGTCATGGATTATAAATATCACAAATTTATACATAGTTTCAACCGAATTGAGATTTTTTTTGTTCAATAGAATATAAAAATAGCACTATTGTACAACAAAAAGGGCTGATTCGTTGAATCAACCCCTTTAAATATTAATTTTTTAATAACTAAGGCAATGCTAACAAAAAGCCAATCGTGAAATTAGCATCCCAGTCAAATACGAATTGTTGGCAACCTGTAGTTTCAGCAATGGCTTTATAAATATTTAAACCAGCTTTTGATTTAGCGTTGTCTAATTGATAAGCCGAAGGAGCATCTAATACAGTATAGCGTTCTTTGCCTTTTCTTACTTTTTTGGCTAACTCAAAAGGTACACCACCAATGATAAAACACGTTTTACGATTAGCCTCTGGAATCTTTTTCGACTTTTCGCTTACTTCTTTAGCTACAGTTTCATCATCTACGCCATTCTGAAAATATTTTGCACCATACGATTCTTCAGACTTTAACTTTCCGTTTTCTTTCCAAGAAATTTTAGTATTTCCAGAACCAATATCTGCTACGAATGAGTTATCAGCATATTCAGCAGGCTGAACACATTGCAAGCCTAAAATTCCTTCTTGCTCTGGCGTTACGGTATTCACAAAGTATTTTAATGATTTCAATACCTTGATTATCTTCTGAGTACCCTCGGCTTTTACAGCGCCCGAACTCACCACAAAGTGAATATCTTTTCCACTTACACCATAATCAAGCATTCCTCCGATATATTTTTTCAAGCCCGCTCTGATATCATCATCACTTGCCATATTTTCTATTACCAAGCTATTGCCAAAATCAGCTTTTTCAAGCTTCCAACGTTTATCAGCATCTATTCTGATAATAAACGAGTTAAAACCACTAGCTCCTAGCTCAACTACACCCTTTAATTTACCTGCGATTGGTCCAGGAGGAGTATAATCAAAGCTTGTCTTCTCTCCTTCAGTAGCCGAAGAACTATTTTCTTCAGAAGAAGAAGAGCTATTCGAATCAGCAGTATTACTAGCCGAAGCTGTTGTTTCTGGTGCTAATTTTTTCAGGGCATCTTGTCCCCCGAATTTTGTAAAACCATAATAAATTGCTCCTACAATAATGGCGGCAATCAATAATCGTCCCGCTACAGTTAATCTTTGCATTGTTCTTGAGGTTTTAGTTAAAAAATGTTTTGGTTGTTTTTTTGCTGTAAGCAATAGGCTATCGGTCATCGGCTGTCAGCTTTCGGATTTTAGTTATAGGTTTTTCGTCTTTATAAAAATTACCCGCTGATTTACGCTGATTCGACACGCTGATTCAGGAGATTTTTTTAGTAATAAAATCATACCATGCACAAATTATAAAGCCTATAGTCTAATATCTTATGTCTAAAAGTCCTCCACTCTTTTAGTCCTAAAGTCCTCCAGTCCTCAGAGTCTAATATCTTGTGTCTAAAAAAGTCCTCCAGTCTTTTAGTCCTAAAGTCCTCCAGTCCTCAGAGTCTAATATCTTGTGTCTAAAAGTCCTCTAGTCTTTTAGTCCTTAAGTTTTATAGTCTATCGTCTAGTGTCCAACAAAGATATTTAAACCCACAAACCATCCAATTTCAATTTGGTTATGTGGTAAAACAAACCACTGATTTTGTAAAATTTAAGGATGAAGTTCAGAACAATAAAATTGTTGGGTAATACATTAACGAATACAGACCGAATCCATATCTTTACAAAAATCTCTTTACGCTAAATGTTCAAGCAAAAAATTAAAAAAGCCTTTCAACGAATCATCAAAACTAAGTTCTTTAAAGGAATCGCTACCCTTTTTATGCTGTTTATTTTGTTAGATCTTTTTTTTCCTTTCAAAATTAACCCCAACTATTCTACCCTTATTACCGATTCGGATGGGAAATTATTGCATGCTTTTTTAAATAAAACCGATAAATGGCGCATGGAAACCGAGTTGACGGAAATAACACCAACACTCGAAAAAGCCATTGTTTTTAAAGAAGACCGTTGGTTTCGCTGGCATTTCGGCGTAAATCCTTTCGCAGTAATGCGTGCTGGTGCTCGGAATATCTTTACAGGCAGACGAACATCAGGCGCAAGTACTATTACAATGCAAGTAGTACGCTTATTGCATCCGCAAAAAAGAACATACTTCAATAAATTTATTGAAATCTTTAGAGCTATACAATTAGAATTCCATTATTCAAAAGACGAAATCCTACAGTTTTATATCAATCTTGTACCTTATGGTTCCAATATAGAAGGATTAAAATCGGCATCAATATTATATTTTCAAAAATCGCCCAATGTGTTGAGTTTAGCAGAAGTAACAGCCCTGACGATTATCCCAAATCGTCCTTCAAGCTTGCGACTCGGCACTAATAATGCCTTTATTCTTCAAGAAAGAAATCGTTGGTTACAGAATTTTAAAGATGCTGCATTATTTAATAAACAAGATATTGAAGATGCCATCAACGAACCACTGAATGTCACTCGTCATGAAGCACCACATTTAGCACCGCATCTATCCTTAAGACTTAAACAAGAAAACCCTACGCAGTCAATTATCAAAACAGTATTGGTACGGCATAAACAATTGACGATTGAGAACATTGTACAAAATTATGTTAGCCGTTTGTATGCCATGAATATTCATAATGCTGCCGTGATGGTGATTAATAACAAAACACATCAGGTAGAAGCTTATATCGGTTCGGCAGATTTTAATAACCCCATAGATGGCGGACAGGTAGATGGTATTCGAGCCATTCGCTCACCAGGGAGTACACTAAAACCTTTATTATACGCTACGGCTTTTGATAAAGGAATCATTACCCCAAAAACTGCTATTAACGACGTACCTACAAATTTTGGAGGTTTTGAGCCAGAGAATTTCGACAAACTTTTTCATGGAAAAATTACCATTGAATACGCATTGGCTAATTCCTTAAATATTCCAGCCGTAAAAATGCTGAAAGAAATTTCTACCCCTGTTTTGGTAGATAAGTTAAAGAAATCCGATTTTCAAACGGTGAAAAAGAATTCATCAAAACTTGGTTTATCGCTAGTATTGGGTGGTTGTGGGGTTACCTTAGAAGAGTTGACTAATTTATTTTCTGCTTTTGCCAATGAGGGAAATTTTCAGAAAGCTACCTATTCATTAAAGTCAAAAGAAACGCCTAGGGTAAAAAATGAAATTATTTCTAAGGAATCTAGCTACTTGATTACGCAGATACTCTCACAAATTACTCGTCCCGATTTACCTAATAATTATGATTATACCTATAGAATGCCCAAAATCGCTTGGAAAACGGGAACTTCTTTTGGCAAAAAAGATGCTTGGAGTATTGGCTATAATGCTCATTATACTATCGGTGTTTGGATAGGTAATTTTTCGGGAGAAGGCGTTCCTGAACTTTCAGGAGCAAATATCGCTACGCCTTTGTTGTTTGATATTTTTAATACTGTTGACTATAATTCTTCTTCTAAATGGTTTAAAGCACCCGAGAATATCGCTTATAGAAAGGTATGTGCCGAAAGTGGCGATGTTCCTAATGAATTTTGTACGCACCAAATTGTAGATTATTATATTCCGAGTGTATCTAAAATGACCAAATGCCAGCACGCAAAATATATTTTTATCAGTGCCGACCAAAAAATAAGCTATTGTTCACACTGTTTGCCAGACGATGGAGCTATCAAAAAACTATATCCTAATTATGCCCCAGAACTATTAAGTTGGTACGAAAGCAAGCATATTCTTTATGAAAAAATACCTCCACATAACCCCAAATGCGAACGTGTATTTAATACTGACGCTCCGCAGATTGTCTATCCCGTAGATGGTTCTGAATATTTCTTGGCAAAAAACGAAAACCAAAAATTGATGTTAAACTGTCAGGTAGGCAATGAAGTGAAAACGGTTTATTGGTATATTAATGACAAATTATTGCAGAAAGCATCGCCCAATGCGGAGGTATTTTTTACCCCACAAGCAGGCAAAATCAAAATATCATGCAGTGACGACAAAGGGCGTAATGCTGATATTTATGTGAAAGTGATTTATTGAGTGGGTTAGTGAATGACTGGTTTAGTGATTATCTAATTCCGTGGTTTGTGACACACAAAACACATATAGACAGTCATTTTGTAGTCATGGCATGACTATGGAATTATTTTGATAATAAACAGATTATTGGAAGTCATGCCATGAGTGAATTGCTTTTCGAGTTGAAAGCCCACACTACTGATTTTTATGAATCGTAATATTTCCTCCACTAATACCTTGAAAACTATAATTCCCATCGCCCGTTACAGTCATTGTATTAGTCGTTGTTGTGGTATTGCCTGTTTTCTCTGCAATAATTTTTGCCATTTCTTGAAGCCATTTTTCAGCTGTTGGATTATCTTCTATTTTAGAAACTATGACAGCTTTTACTGCTTCTTGCTTTGAAAGGTTATCTGGCTCTTTCTTTAATTCTTGAATTACATGCTTTTCAGAACCATCTTCTTTTAAAAAGATAGGACGAATCCAATTAACAGTAGCTTCTGTAAAATCATCTAGAAATGCTTTTACAGAAGAATTGTCTTTAAGTTTTGTAGTAAGAAAGGTTACTACGGTATCGATAGCAGTTGTGGTAATAGAATCCATGATTTGTATAATTAGGTTCGTTTTTTATTTTCTTGTATAACATACGCTAAATTACGCTTTACTACTTTAGTATTAGGATGTTGTTCTCCTAAATGATTATAAAATACATTATAAGATTTTTCTAATAATGTTATGGCTTTTTCATAATCCCCTAAATCTTTAAGAACTAATCCCAAATTAGAGTAACGAACGGCTGTAGTATAATGCGATTCTCCAAAGTTTTTCTCGTCTGAAATCAGGGCTTTTTCCAATAATTTTTTTGCTTGTTCATACTCTCCTAAACCTTGAAGTGCTAATGCCAAATTCGAGTATCGAACTGCTGTAGTGGGATGTTGTTGTCCTAAGTTTTTCTCTGCTAAAATCAAAGCTTTTTCAAATAACTTTTTAGCTCCTTTATAATCTCTTAAATCTTTAAGGACTAATCCCAAATTAGTATAACGAATAGCTGTCTTGGGATGTTCTTGTCCAAAGTTTTTCTCATCTGACATCAAAGCTTTTTCCAATAATTTTTTAGACCCTTCATAATCTGCTAATTTGTAAAGGACGGTTGCTAAATTGGAATAACTAACTGCTGTGTTGGGGTGCTCTTTACCAAAGTTTTTCTCTATTAAAATCAATACTTTTTCAAATAATTTTTTAGCTTGTTCATACTCTCCTAAACCTTGAAGGACTGTTGCTAAATTGGAGTATGTTTTTACCGTATTGAGATGCTCTTTTTCAAAGTTTTTGTCATGTAATATCAAAGCTTTTTCCAATATTTTTTTAGCCCTTTCATAATCTCCTAATTTGTAAAGAACAGTTGCCAAATTACAGTAACGAACTCCTATCATAGGATGAGCTTGTCCAAAGTTTTTCTCATCTAAATTCAAAGCTTTTTCAAATAAAACTTTAGCTTTCTCAAAATCACCTAAATCTTGAAGGGCGGTTGCCAAATTAGAGTAAGTGCTTGCTGTCTTGGGATGTTCTTGTCCAAAGTTTTTCTCATCTGAAATCAATGCTTTTTCCAATAACTTTTTAGCCCCTTCATAATCTCCTAACTCTTGAAGTACTAGTGCCAAACGATTTTGTAACCTTGATATATTCATTTCAGTTTCAAGATGGGAAATTGTATTCAATGTTTCCCCAAAAGGCACCCAAATAAACTTATCTATTGGATTATCTTTAGTTTGGTCTATTGTTAATTTATTTGTTACATTATCCAGTAAATTAGTGATGTCTGCTATTTTAATGTTTAACCTCCTACGGGTAACTGCTACCACAACAATATGCATTTTATAGCTATCAGCTTCTTCATTTTTCATTATCCACCCTTTGTTTACTAAGCTTTCTAAGGTTTCTGATAAAAATTCTTCTTGCTCGCTTTCTGGCTTACAAATCAGTTCTTTTATTAAATCATAAGTATGAAAATCAGCAGGTAAACAAGCCATTTGTTTTATCAACCATTCTTCCATGCTTGATAAATTACTTAAATCAAAAATTGAAGATAGGTACGAATATACTTTATCTATTTTGCCTTGATTGTGTTGAATATAAACGCCTGCCCTAATATCTTTATCAATGGCATTTTGTAAGGTTTCTATATTGACACGCTGTAATTGGGCTGTTTTGGCTAAAATCTCAATGGTTAAAGTATGGTAATCAATGGTTTTTAAAAGCCTTTCTATGGCTTCCATATCATTAATTCTTTGGCAATGTGTTTGGAATAATAAGAGGGCATTTTCTGGCTTGAGAAAACCTATTTCTTTGGGTTCAAAACCTTCTATTTTCTCACGAGATGTAACTAATAAATGCCAATTGAGTTGATCAGGAAGTCTATCATAAAAATCACTTAAAGTAGCATCGGCATTATCAATGATTAATAAATTGGGTTTATCCTCAATGGTTTTAAATCCATTTAATAATTCATGGAAAATATCCGCCAATTCTTTACCTTCTTTTTTAATATTAAACGTTTTGTCTAAAAGTACTGCATTAACAAAATCATTTTCTAAAGAGGAACCGCTTACACTTATCCATGCAAGGTGCTGATATTGTTCAGCATATTTTGTTAAGTAGGCTTGGCTTAAAGTAGTTTTTCCAATGCCACCCAAACCATTTACCAATACTACTTGCTTGTTTTCAAAAAGCATACTATGTAGTTCTTCTATTTCCTCTTCACGTCCAATCACATCCTTTAAATTAAGCGTAGGCATCCGAATGGTTAATTCTTTTGGAAGTGTGGGTTTGGGGTAATGATAGTTATCTCCAATATGAATATTAGAATTATCTACATCTTGTAAATTGTTGTTATGGTTTCCTTTATTATCAATAGAATTTCCCATAGAACTAAATAAATGAGGGTGATTTTATAGAAGAAGATTAGTATATTAAATATAGCTTTTTTGTAGAAATATATAAGTATCAGTACTTTATTTTTTACTCATGGCATGACTATGGAATTATTTGATAATAAACAGACTACTGGAAGTCATGCCATGAGTATTCAGCAACATTCCCCCCTAAAAACACAAAAGCGAAAACCTTTCGATTTTCGCTTTTGTGCTGTGTGTATCTCGTTGTTGTTAATAATTGATTAGAATCTGAAGTGAGAGAATGCCTTGTTAGCTTCTGCCATACGGTGCGTATCGTCTTTCTTCTTCACTGCTGCACCTTCACCTTTAGCGGCTGCCATGATTTCGTTAGCAAGACGGTCGATCATAGTTTTATCTCCACGCTTACGAGCATAAAGAATTAACCATTTCATACCTACTGATAACTTACGGTCTGCACGTACTTCCGTTGGAACTTGGAAAGTAGCACCACCTACACGACGGCTTTTTACCTCTACCGATGGCATAACGTTGTTTAATGCTTTTTTGAATAGCTCTAAACCGTTTTTCTCTTTGGTTCTATCTTCTACTTTGTCTAATGCACCGTAAAAAATCGTAAATGCTGTTGATTTTTTTCCGTCGTACATCAAGTTATTAACAAACTTGGTTACCATTACATCCCTAAATTTAGGGTCAGGTAATACGTATCTCTTTTTTGGTTTTGACTTTCTCATTGGATTGTTAAGATTTTAAGTTTAGCCCATCTTCTGCCCTTAACTAAAGCATACTGGACTGTTTTCTGTAATTTGATGATTTGAAAATTTGATGATTTGAAAATGCTATATTTTCAAACTTTCAAATTGACGAATGTCAAATTATTTTTTCTTACCGCCTTTTCCGCCTTTTACTGGAGCTACAACTTGACCTGGTTTAGGACGTTTAGCACCATATTTAGAACGACGTTGACGACGACCATTTACACCTGCAGTATCTAAAGCACCACGGATGATATGGTAACGTACCCCTGGTAAATCTTTCACACGACCACCACGAATCAATACGATTGAGTGTTCTTGTAAGTTGTGACCTTCACCTGGAATGTAAGCATTTACTTCTTTGCCGTTTGTTAAACGTACACGGGCTACTTTACGCATAGCCGAGTTTGGCTTCTTTGGCGTAGTAGTATAAACCCTTGTACACACGCCACGACGTTGCGGACAAGAATCAAGAGCAGGAGATTTTGACTTCCAAGTCATTTGCTCCCTGCCATTTCTTACTAACTGTTGTATAGTTGGCATTTTGTGTTGTTTTAATAGAGATACACATGACTGATTATGAAACACTTACACAATTATTAATCACAGAATAAATTCAAATGCTTAATTATATCGTATAATTACCTCAAAATCAGGGGTGCAAAATTACGCAAAGTATCTGAGATACAAAAGGTTTAAGCAAATTTATTTAGCATCTAAACTTCGCTCAATCCCTAATTCTAATCCTCTTAACTCCGCTAGTCCTCTTAATCGACCAATGGCTGTATAGCCTGGGTTCGTTCTTTTCTCTGGATTTAGGTCATCAAGCATTCTATGACCGTGGTCTGGACGGAACGGCAAGCGGTAATCTTCTCGTCCAGCTTCTATCCTTTTACGTTGCTCAGTCACCAACGCTTTCATTACACCATACATATCTACATCCCCTGCAAGATGGTCTGCTTCATGGAAATTTCCTTCAGCATCACGCTTAGTTGCTCTTAAATGCACAAAATTGATTCTGTCTCCCATTCTTTCAACCATTCCTACAAGGTCGTTGTCCTCACGAACGCCATAACTTCCTGTACAGAAACACAACCCATTATTCGGACTTTCATAAGCTTGAAGTAGCTGCTGTGCATCGGCTTCTGTACTTACTACTCTTGGTAAACCTAAAATAGGATATGGAGGGTCATCGGGGTGAATGGCTAAATTAATCCCTGCTTCTTCGGCTACTGGTGTTATTTCTCTTAAAAACTCATATAAGTTTTCTCTTAATTCTTTATCGCCTACTTCTTTGTAGCCTTCCAATACTACCAAAAACTCTTCCACGGTAAAACTCTCTTCACTGCCTGGTAAGCCAGCAATGATATTTTTAACCAATTTTGCACGTTGAGCTTCGCTAGAATTTTCAAACCAAGCTTTCGCTTTTGCTACTTGAGCATCAGTATAACTTGCCTCCGCATTAGGTCTTTTTAGAATATAAATTTCAAAGGCTGCAAATTCGGTTGCATCAAAACGTAATGCTGTTGAACCATCTGGCATGGGTGCATCCAAGTCCGTACGAGTCCAGTCTAGCACGGGCATAAAATTATAGCAAACCGTATCAATACCACATTTTCCAAGATTGATTAACGATTGCTTATAATTGTCGATGTATTCACGATAATTCCCTGTACGTTTTTTAATGTCTTCATGAACAGGCACACTTTCAATCACTGATAAGGTTAATCCCGCAGCTTCAATCTCATCTTTACGTTTTTGGATTTCTTCTACCGTCCAGATTACGCCATTTGGCAAATGATGTAAGGCAGTTACGATACCAGTGGCTCCTGCTTGACGAATATGTGCTAATGGAACAGGGTCTTTTGTTCCAAACCAGCGAAAAGTTTGTTCTAAAGGCATTTTATTCAGTTAAATATTATATTGATAGATTTTTACTTATAAAGCTATTGAGGTACTTTTTTTACCCATTTTTAATAGCTATAAGCAGTAAGCTATACGTTATATGCTTTATTTTCAATAAATTATATTTTAAATCTTATCAACAATTGTTTGATAGTATTAAAATTTTATTTTGTTCCGTAAAGGAAACTATTCCTTAATATAAGACCTTACTTTTCTTGTCTTGATACAAGAAAAGTAACAAAAGAAAATCAAGAAATTCTAAACTCGCTAACGCTCAAACAGTAGAATTTCAGAAAAATGCTTACGCTAGTATATTGCAAACTGTGATTGTTAATAAAATTTAAATCTTATCTGCAATTGCTCTATCGTTTGATAATCTTGGCACTTTATTTTGTCCACCTAATTTTCCTTCTGATTTCATGTAATCGATAAAGGCATTTTTGGGTAGTACTCTTATTTTTAAGGGTTGAAGGATATTACCCGTCATCAAATCATCGTAATACACATTTAGTTCTGCTAATTTCTGATTGATGGCTTGTGAAAAAGCTTTTATGTCCTGAGGTGCTTTAGCAAATTCTACCAACCATTCATGATAAGGTAAACCGCCTTCTTGAGGTGTTACTTGCGGAGCTACCGTAAATTCTACTAATTCAACTTCTGGGTGACGTTGCATGGCATATTGCATGGCTTTTTCTACTTCTTCGCCAATTACGTGTTCGCCAAAGGCAGAAATAAAATGTTTTATACGCCCTGATACGATAATTCTATAAGGGTCTAAGGAAACAAACTTAACGGTATCGCCAATAGAATAACCCCAAAGTCCTGCATTGGTATTCATCACTACGGCATAGTTTACGCCTAATTGTACTTCTCCGATATGCAAACGTCTAGGATTAGGCTTGAAATAGTCTTCTACAGGAATAAATTCATAAAATACACCTGAGTTCAATAATAATAAAAGTCCTTCTACCGACTGTGAATCCTGATAGGCAATAAAACCTTCGGATGCTGGATAGGTTTCTATTGAATCTATTTTCTTACCGATAGAATCATACAATTTGGCACGATAGGGTTCAAAATTTACCCCTCCGTATACAAACAATGAAAAGTCAGGGAAAACATCTTTTATTTTCTTTCCTGTTCTGGCTTGAATACGGTCGAAGTACATTTGCACCCACGGTGGAATCCCCGAAATCAACGACATGGGCTTATCGATGGTTTCATCAATAATTTTCTCCAGTTTTGTTTCCCAATCTTCAATACAATTGGTTTCATAACTTGGCAATTGATTACTTCGCAAATACCCCGGTACATGGTGATTCACAATGCCAGAGAGTCGACCAGTGAAAACACCGTTCTTTTGAACCATCTCTGGCGAGCCCGACAAAAAGATGAGATTTTTATCTAGAAATTTAGCATTACCCGTTTCATGTACATAACTCAACAAAGCATCTCTTGCTCCATTGATATGAAAACCAATGGATTCTTTTGAAATAGGAATATATTTTACACCAGAGGTTGTTCCTGATGTTTTGGCAAAATAAAGTGGTTTGTCTTTCCAAAGAATATCGCTTTCGCCTGCTACTACTTTTTCTATATAAGGTTTTAGGTTTTCATAATCTTGTACAGGAATAGCATCTTTAAAGCTTTGGTAATCAGCAATAGCTGCAAAGCGATGGTCTTTCCCAAAAAGTGTATGTGAAGCATCAGAAACCAAACTTTTCATCAAAGCCAATTGGGTTTCAACGGCTTGTTTTTCCCACTTTTGGCGGTTTTGTACTACGAATGAGGCAAAGGGTTTTGCCAAAATTGAACGAAAGCCCATAAGGTAAGCATTGCACTCGAAGTGGCACTTCGAGCATTAACTATTTTATATCATCGAAGTGCCACTTCGAATACTGGTAAAGTTAATAACTATTTAATGATGATTTACATTCTGAATGTTAAACGATGATGAATCGTTACACCAAATTCTTTAATCGCTTTTTTGTGTTTGGGTGTTGGATAACCAGCATTATGTTCCCAACCATATACGGGAAAGCTGAGTGCCAAACTTTCCATTAAATCATCTCTATAAGTTTTTGCCAATATAGAAGCCGCTGCGATAGATAAAAACTTGGCATCTCCTTTTATAATACAAGTATGCGGAATTAAAGGATAAATCGGAAAACGATTGCCATCTATCAATAAATGTTCTGGTCGGATAATTAATTTATCCGTAGCCAAATGCATCGCTTTCATACTAGCTTTCAGAATATTTATTTCATCTATCTCTTGGTTAGAAACCTCCGCAATTTCCCATGCGATGGCATCTTGTAAAATATCTTTCCTAAGAGTTTCTCTTTGACTTTTACTAAGTTGTTTAGAATCGTTTAATAACGAGTGCGTATAGTACTTCGGTAAAATTACCGCTGCCGCCACTACTGGCCCTGCTAAACACCCTCTGCCAGCCTCATCTAAACCAGCCTCGATAAGATTTTCGTTGTAATAACTTTTTAACATTTTCTATATTTCAAGTTTAGGAATCCTTTATTATTTCACTATTGGGGCTATTATTTCCAGAAAAAAGTAAACTTCTAATAATCATACTATTATTTTTTTGAAATAATTAATAGCATGATTAACAAATGATAACTATTTGTAGTTTTCATTGTCATTTTGGCATGATTTATGTGGTTTTTTTAATATAAAATGCAACCAAACAACCTAATATTTTAAAACCATATTATTGCTTTTATCCAAAATTCTGGAATTATTTATTATTTTTAGATACAGGCCTTACTACAAAAAAATGCTACAGCTCAAAAAAAGTGGACTTTCATTGCTTTTTGTTGTTATGTCAAATTTTTATTTGACTGCCCAGCATTTTAATAGTGCTCTCAATAATGCTATTCGCTGCTATGATTTACAAGAATATGCTAAAGCAATCTGTGCATTTAATCAGGTTTTAAAAAATGATTTTTCTTCTCTTACACCTAAAGACCAACTTTCAGTATTACTGAAATTGGCTTACAGTTATAAACAAAACAAAGAAGAAATCACTGCTGAAAAAATTTATCGCCAAGCTTTTACTGATTTCCCTACGCTTATTAACAATGATGCCAAAGCTCATATAAATTTTGCTCAGGTGTTAGCAAATAATGGCAATTATCAGGAGGCACAAGAATATTTTACCTTATCTGAAACAATACAAAACACAAAAAGCCAAACTGCTTTTTCACCACAAAATCCTACTGCTAAAAGCCTTGATAAACCAGTCAGTATTTTCCCTAATCGTAATACTTACAAAATAGAATACCTTGATTTCAATACATCAGCCCCAGAATTCAGTCCAATCTATTACAAAGATGGGATAGTTTTTTGTTCGCAAAAAGAATCTGCCATCAAATTAATGAATGATAAAGGTAGCTTGCTGGATTTATATTTTCCCAAGAATTTGAATAAAATACAGCAGTTAGAGGAAGCTAGTACTGACAAAAAAAAGAAAAAAAACACCTCAAAGAATACAAAACCATTAAGTGACGATTATTCTTCAAGAAGGACCTCTAATGATTCTAAGACTTTAAATTATTTTACAGAAGAGGAAGAAAGCTTTCAAGAACAAACATACTATTCTGACAGATTTGGCAAAACCATCAATTCAAAATTTCAGGAGGGGCCCGCCACATTTAATAAAGACTTTACTAAAATCATCCTTACTCGTAACAGTTCAGTAGGCACTGCAAAAGGTTTAAATGAAGATAACATCAACAAACTCAAACTTTATATTGCTGAAAATATAGGTGGTAAATGGACAGAGCTTATAGAATTGCCTTTTAACGATAATGAATTCTCGACAGCCCATCCGACTTTGTCTAAAGATGAAAAAACGCTATATTTTGCGTCAGACCGCCTCGGTGGTTTTGGAGGGATGGATATTTGGTCGGTCGAATTTCAGAATGGCAAATGGGGAAGTCCTAAAAACTTAGGCAAAAATATTAACTCTAAAGGTGCTGATGTATTCCCTTTTCTTGACGAAAATGGGAATTTGTATTTTTCTTCAAATGGCCAAGGCGGTGAAGGAGATTTGGACATTTTCTTTGCCGAAAAAAATGAGGAGGGTATTTTCACAAAACCCACCAACCTAGGCAAACCTTTCAATTCTCCTTTTGATGATTTTGGAATTATCACGGATAAAAATAGACAAATTGGCTACTTCACTTCGAATAGAAAACTAGGAGAAGATGGTGACATTTATCGCTTTTCGATAGATAATAGCTTAACGGATTGTAGAAAAATGAATGTGGTTGTCTTCGATGCAGAGACAAAAATGCCAATCAATAATGTTGTTGTTAAAATATCGTCTTCTGGCCACTTATTAGAAACCTTGAAGACAGATGCAGAAGGCTATATAAGTTTTTGTACTAGCCAAGATACTGACTATGCCATAACAATCGAAAAAGAATCTTATGTCGTTAATAATATTGGCTATTCAACAAAAGGTGAAATAGATGATGTAGTCTCAAAACTAGAAGTACCTCTCATTAGTATAAAGCCCGTAAAGCTTGATTTGCAGATTTCGCCATTAAGCAATAGTAAATTAGTAAGTAATAAATCTAAAAAACCATCTAATCTAAAGGAAAAATTAGCCATTACTGGTTTTGTGAGGAACGAGATTGATAAAAAACCAATGGAGGGCGTATTGGTTTCTTTTATGAATGCTTGCGACAATACGACTCAACAAGCTATTACTGGCCCAGACGGCAGTTATACTTTTTACATCAACGAAGACTGTGACTACACGATAGAAATATCAAAAAATGGTTGTAGCAAGCATGTTAATAAAATAAAAAGGGAGAAAAAGACGAATCCTAAAGTAATTTCTCAAGATTTAGAAACTTTTAAAGAAGGTGATTTGATTACGATGAACAATATTTATTACAATTCTGGTAGTGCTACTTTAAGAGCCGACGCCTTGAAAGAATTGAATAAATTAGTGGCTATGCTCCAAAAAAATCTGACAATGGTGATAGAAATAGGGTCGCACACAGATAGCCGTGGAGAGACACAAGATAATTTGAATTTATCATCCAGAAGAGCCCAAACTGCCGTTGATTATATTATTAGCAAGGGAATTAGTCGGAGTAGAGTTTTAGCAAAAGGCTATGGCGAAAGCGAGCTAGTAAATAGTTGTACAAATGGCGTAAGTTGTACGGAAATTGAACATCAACAAAACCGCAGAACAACGGTAAAAATTATTAAAATTAAGTAATATTAAATGAAAGAGGTTGTCCCATATCCTGAGACAACCTCTTTCAATAATAGCTTTATCGAAAAGCAACTTCTATTAATTTGAACGAACCTCGCCTCCTAAATTAGACTTCACATTTCTTTCGCTAGGATTTCCTTTGTAGTTAATCATTCCGCCTGTTCCTGCTGATGCATCTAACATTTTATTGGCACTTACTTGTGCCACACCACCCGTATGCGCTCTTATTTCTACTTCGTCGCTTATTAAATTATACGCAAATAATTCGCCACCAGTATTTACTTTTGTTTGCTGGAATGTTGCTTTTCCTTCTAGATTTACGATGGCTCCTTGTACACTCGATAATTCTAAGTTATTAACACTTATTTTCAATGTTACGATGGCTCCTGATGAGGCATCAACAAGCAAGCGGTTTCCTGTTAATGTTTCCGCTGATACCAATTCTGCTCCGCGACCTATCTGAAGGCTAGCTAATTCGTTGGTATATTCTATTCTTACTTTAAATAACTTCTGAGAATCAGCTTTTCTTTTATTGTTATCTCTATCAGTCAGTTGCTTAAATATTTTTGTTTTAACTCCAAGCTCTCCTCCAGAAACAGCTACAGTCAAATCTTCAAGATTTGCGCCATTTAGTGCTTCAGTTGTTATTTTATTAGTTTTACCTTTTACAAGTTCTACCTTCATGATGCCTTGCACATCAATTTTATTGAAGGATTGTAAAGTAACTTCTTGGTTTTGTTGTCCTAAAACAATTGACGACACAGAAGTTAATAATAACACGAATAAACTTTTTATTTTTCTCATAACCTTTGTTTGCTTATATGTCTATGTAAATGATTATTGAATACTATCACTTAGATGCATTAAACAACGTTAAGGTTGCATGAATTAGTACTTATATAAATATTGATTATTGTTCAGTAGTTGCTATTTAGCGTTGATTAAGAATCTTTCTGAATCCATAAAAAGTTCTTTCCAACAATCGCATATCTTCAGTAATAATTTCAATAGAGCCTACCATTTCTGTTCTGAAAGGCAATGTTTTATCATAGTTCGTTTTCAGACCCAAAGGCAGTTTAATTTTTACTCGATATTGATTTCCCATCGGTGTAGATTCAATTTCTTGGATTTTACCAGATAAGCTTCCGTATTCTTCAAAGGGATAATTAATTAATTTAATTATTGCTTGTTGACCAAGTTTTACTTTCCCGAAATTCTGAGCTGAAACATTGGCAAAAGCTACGATTGTTTGTTTTTGAGGCAAAACTGCAAATAATGTATCCCCAGCACGAATCATTTGGTTTTCAGTAAGGTTTTTCAAGAAACTCAAAGCACCATCTGAAGGTGCTGTAATTACATAATTCTGTTGCCAGTTTGCTAAAAGATTATCAATATTTTGGATTGATTGTTGAATATTATCCCTGTAGGTTCTAGTTTTTTGAAGGTATTCAAAATCTAATTCTGCCAATTGTTTTTGTCTTTCCGAAAGTGTTAAACTATTTTCTACTAATACTTTAGCATAGTTTTCATTGTCTTTCTTCTTTTGTAAAAAGGTATTTTCGAAGGCTAAAAACTCTAATTTACCATATACTTTATCTTGATAAAGCTTTTTGTCCGCTGCATATTTAATCTCTACATTGTGAAACTCTTCTTGGTTGATTTCAACTTGTCGCTGATTGATAATCACTAGCTTTTTATAATCTGTAATTTGTTGTATTAAGATATTCTTACGTTGCAAGTAAATCGCATCTCCCAAAAGTCGTTCGGATTCATGGTAATTTTTTAGCAGATTATTATACTCTATTTGTAAATCACCAAAGGTGAATGTGTTAGAAGGAAAAGCTACTTTTAAAGAAGTATTTTGTAAATACGATTTTAATTGCTGCGAAAGTGTTTGAAGAATTGGTCGGTTTTCCAAACGAGTAGTATTTTCAATTTCGGCAATAAAATCTCCTTGTCTAACTAATTGATTGGGATTAACCAATAATTTTTGTAATCGCCCCGATACTTTGGGAATTACTTTCAATGGTGGTAATTCAGTCGTAATCATCACACTTCCTTTGATGACTTCAGGATACTTAATATACCACGAAGCAACGATGCCTAAAATCCCTAGAAAAGCAATTATTGTTAAACCATAACGAATAATTAGAGCTGGTCTTTTACTTAAAATCTCATTGACTTCTTCTGAACGTAGTTCCAATTTGGGTTTTGGCAAATCTACTTTTTTCGGTTGTGAGCCGTTCAAGTAGACTATTGGAGGCTCTATGTCTTTAATATTAATTTCCATATTAGGTAGCACAGGTTTTCAACCTGTCTTGGTCTTACTTAAAGATACACAGGTTGGAAACCTGTGCTACTATACTCATTAATTCCCTAATTCTAATTGATTTTTCACTAAGTTGAAATACTCTCCTCGTTTGGTTGTTAGGCTCTCATGCGTACCAATTTCTGTTATTTCTCCATTATGAAGCACTACAATCTGGTCTGCATTTTTAACAGTACTTAATCGGTGTGCTACCACGATAACCGTTCTTCCATGAAAAAACTCATCAAGATTTTCTAAAATCTTCTTTTCATTATTAGCATCAAGTGCATTGGTAGCCTCATCAAAAAACAAGTATTCTGGGTCTTTATAGACAGCTCTAGCAATCAATAAGCGTTGTTTTTGTCCTTGACTTATTCCATTTCCTTCCGAACCTATTTTTGTATTAAAGCCTAAAGGCAAGCTTTCTATAAAGCTTAAAATATTAGCTACGTCACAAGCATGATAGAGTTTTTCAAGATTGGGTTGTTCGTCGCCTAAAGCGATGTTACGAGCAACAGTATCCGAAAAAATAAAACCATCTTGCATTACTACCCCACATTTCCCCCGCCAATCTCTTGCCCTAAAACTATCGAATGGAGCATTGCCGATTTTTATTTCTCCTTTTATGTCATAGAATTTTAATAATAATTTCAGTAGGGTCGTTTTACCACTGCCACTCATACCAACAATAGCCGTTATCTTTCCTTGGGGAATTTCTAAATTAATATTTTTCAAAACAGGCTCATTGCCTGCCCCTGGATAGGTAAAACTTATGTTTTTCAACATAACACTTGCCCCTTTATCTCCAGCATGTTTATACGATAACACTTCATTTTTTTCCTCATCCTGCAATTCATGTATTTCATTCAATCTTTCTAAACTAATTTTAGCACTTTGGGCTGATTGAACGAATTGGATTAGTGATTCTATAGGGGCATTCAGTTGTCCTATGATATATTGTATCGCCAACATTGTCCCCAAAGTTAGTTGCCCATCTACCACTGCTTTGGCTGAGAAAAAAGTGATTAAAATATTTTTCCCTTCATTCAAGAAAAAAGCCCCTGCCTGTTGATACTGATTAAGTGCCAAGCCTTTGGTTTGAAATTGAAACATTCTGGTTTGAATACGCTCCCATTCCCAACGTTTTAGATGTTCGGCATTAGCTAATTTAATTTCTTGCATTCCTTGAATCAACTGCACCAAAGATCCTTGATTTTTAGCAGCCACATCAAACATTTTAAAATCTAATTTTCGCCTTTCTTTCAAAAACAATACTACCCAAAATGCATAGAGAACTGACCCAATCATAAAGATTGAAAAAATGGGTAAACTATACAAAGCCAACACACATCCAAAAATCAAGAGATTGACCAAAGAAAAAAGTGTATTAAGCGCTTGCCCAGTCATAAACTGTTCGATACGACTATGGTCTCCAATCCGTTGCATGATGTCGCCAAACATCTTTGTATCAAAAAATGACATGGGCAACTTCATCAGTTTTATCAGAAAATCAGAAAGAATTGAGAGATTGATACGGATACTGATATGCAATAATATCCAAGAACGGATAAATTCGACTACTGTTCTACTGGCAAACAACATTAATTGTGCCGCCAACATCATATATATAAAGTTAAGATTACGGGTCTGAATACCGACATCTACGATAGACTGCGTGAGGAAAGGGAAAACCAATTGTAAACCACTACCGACCAATAGACCAATGGCTAATTGAAATAATAGTTTTTTATACGACCAAAGATATTTAAGGAGATAACTAAAATCTAAGCCTTGCTTTTTGTCGTCTTCTTGCTCATAGAAAGCAGGTGTTGGTTCTAATAATAAGGCTATACCTACTGGTTGACCATCTTCTTTGGTAGTAGCCCAGTGCTCGCAAAAATCATCTTTAGAGATTTTACGTAAACCTTTGGCAGGGTCTGCCAACAAAACAGCATTTTTGTGTACTTCTACCAAAACTACAAAATGCTGTTGTTGCCAGTGAATAATACAGGGAAACGGGGCATCCTTGATTAGTTTATCAAAAGGAACTTTTACAGCGATGGTTCTAAAGCCTATACCCTCTGCTGCCTCTGCAATACCAAGTAATGAAACTCCTTCCCTACTAAACCCCGAAGCATCTCTCAGCTTTTGAATATTTAGGCTCAGCCCATAATGTTTAGCTATCATGCGTAAACAAGTAGGTCCGCAGTCCATTTGGTCTAGTTGTTGGTAGTAGGGGAATTTGGGCATGGGAAGTAGACAATTTAGAGGTTTTTATAAACTCACTTTCTTAACAATTCATCCAATAGTTGTCGAGTTTTAGGGTCAGAGGGGCGAGGGGCATTGTCATTGATTATTTTACCATCTTTGCCAACAATCATATATCGGGGGATAGATTTGAATTTATGTTCTTGGATGAATTTCGATTCTCCAAAATTTAAAATCTTGAAATTGTTGGGAATTTGGTTAAGCTCTAAACGTTCACTGGCTTTAGCCCATTTTTGAAAATTATCATCCGTAGAAAAAAAGGTAACTTCAAGATTGCTGTCTTTGTAAGTTTGTAAAAGTTGCTTAGAGTATTTCATTTCTTCGATACATGGGCCACACCAACTTGCCCAAAAGTCTATATACAGCACTTTCCCTTTCTTATTTTGGAGTAAATCTTCTATCGAAGTCTGTTGTTTATTTAATGTTTCTAAATGTAAATTTGAAGGTCTGGCATTAGCAATTATATCCTTTTGATATTTTCCTTGAGCCTTTTTGACAAGACTTTTATTGCTGGCAAATGCAGTAAATAAATTTAAGTATTTGTCAATTTCATTACGAAAAAAGTAGTCAATATTACTTAAACCTAAAAATAACATTTGCTCTTTTACTTCAAGACTTAATAATGATGAATTCATAATCAATAAAAAGCTTTCTTTAGGGTCTCTGAAATTATAGGCATCAATCACATTCCATTTAGATTTTGAAGCAAAATATTTTTTTTCAAAGTTATAAATACATTGATTCAAATATTCATCATGGAAAGACTGTTTTCTAAACCTTTCATTAAGTTCATTTGCAGCAGACGTAGAATCAATATCACCAGACATGACTTTTAACTTGAAAAGTAAATTGTCATATTTTTGCTGATAAAAGGTGTGTATCTCTTTAGAAATACACCTATTACTATTTAAAGAATCTAAAAACTGTTGTATATTATCATGAAGAACTTTCATTGATGGAATTAAGTCTTTGCCCATTTGATTTTCGAGGGTTTCTATAAATAATGCTTTATCATGAGCTGTTCTTGCACGATGTTGTGTTACTAATTTAGGGTTATCATAAAAATACTTAAAAGTAACCCTTCGGGTATCGTCTGCCATACCAGTTGTTAAATACGCTCTATCAAATTTTTTATTGATACTGTCTTCAACAGTGAAATCTAAGGGCTTATAATTATAATCTGAATACTTTCTCATGATAGGTTTATTTCTATCAAAACTCATGATGAGAGAGTCTCCTTTATGAACTAAGTAATCCTGAAACTCAAACACACTAAAATATCTACGAATCATTACCCAATTTGAAGTGGTGTAAAAAGTCATCGCCTTTTTTTCTGCAATTTCTTTGAAATAGATTCTCTCCAATTCCAACTCATCACTAAAAAGTAGATATTCAAACCTTCCTGATTCCATAGTTTTTGTCTTGAGACTACTGTTAAATACAGGTTTGTCTATAAATTGAATGTGGACTACTCCCTTGGATATATTTTTAGTAGAATCTTCTAAACTTTTTGCATTTATTTCAATGATGCAAGCCCAAAAGAAAACTAAAGCTAAGAAAAAGAATACATGATATTTCATACTTACATAGAAGCTTAATTATTGTGAAAGAAAAAATCAAAGGTAATTACCTAAAGGCTTATTTTTCAGTGGAGTAACAGTATTCACAATACTCTCGCATATTTCAATAGTACTTTAGTCTATTTTAACTCGTTACAACAAGCATTATCTATGTGAGTAGGATTTAGTAATTTCTATTAACCATAATTTAAAAATAGACTTTGTAAAAAACATTTACTTCATTTTAAACTGATATATCAGTTAATATGTAGCAAGTGTTTTTACAAAGTCTACAGTATCTCAGAAAGTTTATGGCTGAGGGCATTGTCCTCCATTACACCAACTAGCTGAACCACAAGAGCTACAACAATAGTTGGTTCCCCAATCAGCAGCAGCTTGTTTGCAGTCATTAAGTCCTGAACACGGATATGGAGTAGCATTACCAGAACCTCCACCATAATAACATTGTCCACCCTTAACTTTTTTCATCTCAGTTCTTGTCAATGCAAGACCAGAAAATTTTGACATTAAATTGTTCATTTTTCTTTGTTTTTAAAGTTTAAAATTAGACTTATTGTTGATTTGCAAATCCTATATTTGGTGCTATCTGAAAGAGTTTCTCAATATTGGCAATGCCAAATACTGAAGGTATTTCTGCTTTGTTTAAAAAAATAGTTGGAGCAGATACTACATCCGCCAATTCTAACCAGCGTAAATGGAAAGTTACTTGGTGAAAACTGCTTTCTAAATCAGTATTAATTTCAAACTGTTTTTCCCATTTTTGTCTGTCTTGTTTTACATTCTGAAACCACATTTGTGTTGCCTCTTCCATTTGTTCATTCGATAAGCTCAAGATTCCCCCAGCTACTTTTACTTCAATATTATTCGCTTGATTAGAAGTTGAAAAAATGATTTCACATTTAAAATGTGGATTATTATGAACTAATTTTTGTGCTTCATAAAAAGCACGTCCACATGATGCACAAACAGTACTAAGAACTAAAATTATCGTGTTTTCAGCATTTTGATTACCTATTTTTAGTACTTTCATCTCTGGAAATATTGGGGGTAACATTCTTTCTTTACTCAGTATTCCTCTGACAAAATCTGGATTATATTTTATTTTTTGAAGGGTATTATAAACTTCCTCAAATCTCTGAGAGTTTTGTAGTGGTTTTTTTATAAATGTCCACATTGTTATAACCGCTAAAAAGCATATTAACAAATCAGTAAAACCATTAATGAAATGACTATTAAATGCAAATGATATTGGCAATAAGGTAACAAACTCAACCCATAATAAAATTTGAATAGTTAAACATAATACACACCATTCTTTTGCTACAAATGCTTGGTAATAAATAGACCAAATTGTGTATGGAAGAGCTATTACGTTAAGCCATTTAAGTATCTGCAATGTTTCGTTACGATTGTTCGTAAATAACAAAGTGAGCAATCCCCCTCCAAAATAGAATAGTCCTACTTCGGACCAAGTTAACCAGTCAAAAATTTTAGCAGCCTCAGAATTAAGAATACTGCCACAATTGGTTTTACTATTAATTTCACAGACACTTCTTAAAAATGAATTATTATTATCAATACTGTACCAAATCAAGAATGTACCAACAATGACACCTGCTAATTTTTCGATAAAAAATATGTACAAATAAGTTGAATTCTCAAAAGATGAGTCTAAGAAATTAGACCAAACTAAATATCCTAAAATAATCAATAATCCTATAATAATGAATGGCTTACGAGCATTTTCTATAATTTCAAACCTACGATTTTTAGCATATCTTTCTTCTCCTGAATTTTTTTGAGGTTGTATCAATAGTGTAATTCCGTGCCATTTTTGAGAGAAATCAGAAATGCTCTCAATATTGATTCCCATCTTGTCATGATACCATTCAACACTGTTATTTCCGATTTTATGTATTGAAACATAACCTGCACCATTTTCAAAATACGCAATTGCAGGGGTTGGAATTTCTGGCAATTGCTCTGGACTTATTCGAGTTGCCAAATTATCAACTTTTATATCAGCTAGAGTGTCACTTAAAGAAACCAATGTTGGAAAGTCTGGGTGTTGGAGTAATTTATTTTTTAACGTGGTAGAAGTAACATTAACCTTTGCTTGTTTTAAAAGAGATTCTAAAGCGAAAAAGGCATTTTTTTCAGATGGATTAAGGTTCATAGAAAATATAGATTTAGTAATGCTAAAGTCTTATGTTTCAAACTATTAAATTTTATAGATAAATAGTCATTTGAATTGATTAAGATAAATTTACACATACTCCATCCTACTCTCCAATCTGAATTCAGATAATTTTCATCTATTTTCAGATAATCTAAAGATTTTATGAGTTTTACTTGCGAAATTCATTCATCTCTAAGATATTTGACTTAAAATCAATAATTCATCATTCAATTCTACTTTAAAAAATTAATAGTTATGTCCAACCTAGGAAAAAACATTAGAAATCTACGTATGAAAAATCACCTTTCACAAGCAGCTTTAGCTGATTTAATTAACATTCCTTCTCAAAGTAAAATATCATCTTGGGAGAGTGACCAAAGTCTTCCAAATATCGTTGAAGCAAAAAAACTTAGCCAAGTATTGGGCATTTCAATAGAAGATTTATTAAGTAATAATTTTCAATAGCTATTTATTCTTGATATTTCCTCAATAAAAAAATCCCAGTTGTGAGTAGTAAGAACTACAAACAACTGGGATTTTTTATGAAGCTTTAAGTCCCTAGTTTCTATTGATTACAATAGGTACTACTTTCACAGATTTATCTGAGTAAATTCTAATAAAGAATGTACCCGCATTTTGTTGAGATACATCAAACTCTGTTTTATAAATACCATCCGATTTTACCAATTCTTTCGCAGAAACCGTTACGCCTAATAAATTTATCATTTCGGCATAAACATATTTAGGATTTTGTGGCGTTGTATATTCTACTTTAAACGACTGGGGAGCAGGATTTGGATATATTTTGGCTGTTTCCTCTGTATTTACTTCAGCCTCAACTGCAGTTACTGTAAAGGTATATCCCTCCGAAAAAACAGAACAGCCATTGGTGTCAGTCACCTTAGCCATGTACACGCCTGATTTCGTTGGAGTAATGGTATTAGTAACAGCATCTGCAATAATGCTTCCACTAAGGTACCAAACGGGATTCGAACCAGAAGTAAGGCTTAATGCACCCGCTTCCAATTTTACTTGTGGAATAATAGGTGTTATAAGAGTGCCATTCACAGCCGCTGAGGTAGCAGAACAAAAACCATTTTCAGTAACCTTTACAGTATAAGCTCCTGATTTTATCACTGAATACGTCGCTGAGGTAGCTCCAGCAATTGACTGACCATTTAATAACCATTGATAGGTATAATTAGTACCACTGCTTGCGGTTAATAACTTAGCGTCATCTTGACAAATACTAAATGCTGAGGATGGACTAACCGTTACTTTTGGAGCCGCTTGTGTCGTAATTGGTACTTCTATCCTAGTACTTGGACAACCATAAGATTTTACTTTCATATCATACGTATAGTAGTATCCCGTTTTGATAGTAGCGCCGTTGTATAATGAGCCTGTGATGCTTATTACATTAGGAATAGTAAATGGAAAACCTATCATGTCAGCACCAGATACAGTCGAATTAGCATTTAAGTTACTTCTATAAATAGATGCTCCGTTTGTACATTCTTGTGATAATACATACGTACCTGCTGCTGGAATCGCTAAATTTAGCGGTAACACAATTCCTTGGTCGGTCAAATCGTCCACCAACTGATTACTTGAACGGGTTGAGTTGGCTGTTGTACGAGTAGGCGTAACATCAAAACTCACCGAAGAAATTGGTGTCGAGTCTGACTGGCGGTAAATTGTAAAAGTAATTTTACCTGCTGTTCCAATATATACTCTTGCACTTTCAATCACCAAAGGGGTTTGTGTAACAATGATTGGTTCTGGGCCAAACGATTCATAATAACTTCCTCCGCCGTAAACATACTTATCTTTTGGTCCCACAGAACCCGCAATATCATTTACACCAACATATATTTTATCTGTATTGGCTGGTTTAGTAAATGAGCCCGAATTTCCTGTGAACAATAGGTTTCCGCCCGTTAGTGCATCATACCAAAGCAAAGTAGATGTTTCAGTACCTTTAACATTTAAAGTAGTCGCTCCTTCACAGACCGCCGCAATGGCCGTTGTTGGTGTTGCAGATGCCGTAACTTGGCGTACAAATGTTTTTGTATCATTCGTCACATCTTGATCATTAGCCAAGCCTAATTTTACGGCAAAAGTATAATTGCCCCCAACCTTAGCACTGAAAGTACCATCTAACAAAAGTGTCCCATCACTTAAAGTAGCTAATTGATTTTTATAAGTACCTGTCAATACAGCTATTACGCCTGTACCGTCTGATACATTTACAGTTACAGGAATATTTTGTAACGTAGTTGTACCATTATTCCTTAATGAAATGGATACTGAACCTGATGCAGAAGCACAAAAGTTACTCACTTCAGGTGTTATCAAATCTAGGACAGCCACATCTATACTCGGGCGAACAAAATCTATTTTATAGTCTTGCGTAATACCTTTTGCATAAGTTCCGCAACTACTAATACTGGCAGTACCAAGGTCTTCGCCTGTAACTACCCTCATGATAGTACTGTTTCCAATGGTTAAGCCAGATGGCACAGCAATAGTGGCTTTGAAAACACTCGCTCCTACAATATCACCAGAACTTGCAGCTAGTTCTGTAGCTTCTTCAAACGTTCCATTAGCATTCCAGTCAATATAAACACGTACTTTTTTAGTAGTAGTACCTTTTAAACTAATTTCTAAAGGTAAACTCTTAGAAGAAGATGCTTTATATCCTGATGTTACATCTCCTAATTTAATACTTTCAATATTATTCAATGAAGTGGTTGGTACTGAGGCACAGTATTCTGCCCCTCCTATTCCACTCAATATCAAAGCATAATCTTGTGTACTGTTTTTCAGGGTATTCTTATGATTGATAGTTATCGTATAGCTTTTACCGGGAACGGCATCAGCAATCAAAATTTGTTCAACGTTATCTCTGATGTTGTCTCCTTTGGTAGCTAAAGCACTTGGTTGGTCGGGATTAAGAATAAAAGGCAAATAATTATTGGTGCCATCTGAAATCCTGATATCTAAATCGTTAATTAATTTAGGTGTACGATTATTCAAATTCGCAGCAGTTGCGCTCGTTGCTGTTCCTTCTGGGTCTGTCCAACAAATAGTAGCAGTTAAAGCCCCTTTGCCAGAAGCAATAACTTTTTGAGTGTATGAACCTCCATTCGCTAACGTTCTTTCAGAAATATCATACGATTTATCAGCATTCTGAATCACTTTCCCTGCTCTTTCCATGTTTAATAAACCCCAACCATAAATATAGTCTGGACCAACATTCCCTGCATCGTCGGCAGTATGCAATACCAAGCCTTTTAGGGTGGACGACCGCATCAATAAACCATCATTTTTTTGAGCATACAATTCTTGTAACAACAAGATACTTCCAGCAGCCTGTGGTGAAGCCATCGACGTTCCACTTAAAATAGTATAGCTAGTCGCAGAAGCATTTGAGCTTGAAAGTAAGTTAACGCCAACCGCTACAATATCTGGTTTTATTCTACCGTCGTCTGTAGGGCCCCAACTACTAAAAGATGAAATACTAATATCTGATGCCCTTAAAGGTGCTTTGCCACTCGTTCCATTTACAGCACCTACTGTCAAAATATTTTTGGCTGTGCTAGTTGTGGCTAAGATATCATAGCTATCATTTTTACTTCTTACAACCGAGCTTGTATCGCTCGAAGAACCCAAGTAATAATATTCTCCTGCTGTAGGTCCTGTTTCACCCCTATTATTCCCTGCTGATTTTACGATAAGGTAGTATGGTGCGTTATAAGCAACTTTATCCCACGACTGTGTGTTGGTGTCATAAAATCCAAACTTATAGTCTTCCGTTTGGCTAATGCTTGTATTACCATACCATGCCCAACGACTTCTGGTATCATCATAACTCCAGCCTGCTAAAAATCCATAAGAGTGATTAGAAACTAATAAGTCTGCTGCTCCAGCAGTCATTTCAGATACATCACTGGTAAAATCCCAAGCTTTTAAACTTGCGCCAAAAGCCATCCCTTTGGCAAGGGGTGATACTCCTTGGGCAATTAATGTTCCTGCTACGTGCGTAGAGTGTAAGTTCGTTCCTGTTACTTTATCTTGCTGAGTTACCCTAGATGTTAGTTCCTGATGCGTTGCCAATACTCCTCCGCCATCCCAAACACCTAATTTATTTTTTACAGAAGCACTGCTCCCATTCAATGACACTCCTAATGAGCCTCCAGTATACAATTGATCAGTACGCGTAGTAGTTGCTGCTTGTGCATTACTCTCGGTAGCTACGTATAGCGGATGTCCTGTTTCGTCTATTCCGTAAAGTTTAAAGAAACGATTGTTTTTTAAATTTCCATTCAGTTGCCATTTCTTTTCGGTAGCAACTTTAACAGCTTTTTGATAATTATTATCTTGTTGAGTAGAAAACTCAGCCGATAAACTTTGTAGCCTTTTTTGCTGAGAAGTATTATACAATTGTTTCTCTTGAGCAAAAGAAGCAAATCCCCCCAACAAGAGTGTCAGTGTAATCAGTCGTTTCATGCTATGTTTTTTGTTAATGGATAGGGAACGATTTATCGTGTAAGTAAAATGACCTTGAAAAACAACATTTTTTAAGTAAGGATTATGTGATGTTAGACAACCCCAATCTTCCAAGCGTTGCTTCATTGATAAATTATATTTTTACTTATTCCTATAAACCTACGACTATCAAGCAATTAAGGGTTTGTTGATGAAAAATTATAAAATTTGGAAAGTCAAAATACTCTTTTTTATTGTAACCCCAAAGGGCTATAAAAACAAAGCTGTACTAAGAAGCCTCGGTAAGGAGGTTTCTTGGTACAGCTTCACAAATAAAAAAGTCATCAATCCTAGGTTAAACAACTAAGGTTTGATGACTTTCTGTATAGTTTCTCGAATACGCAAGAATGTTGTCTATGCTTCTTTCGGAAGGTTGTTGGAAACTTTTATCTAAACCTGCTTTCACATCAAGCATATCTAAATAAAATTCTAGCATCTCATTATCATGGACAAGTCCGTCCTGGATCATAAGATTTTCCTCTTCCGTTGTTTCTTGATAGACGTAACGGATAACGTCATGCTGCGTAAAGGTTTGTATCATAGCTCGGAGAATGTTTACTCATCATTTTGCGTAGATTTATCAACGCATAACGCATTCTTCCTAGTGCCGTGTTAATGCTTACGCCTGTGGCGTCTGCAATTTCCTGAAAACTCATATCTTCGTAATGACGCATCACTAGCACTTCTCTTTGCGAGTCTGGAAGACGTTTAATCAGGTCTCTTAGATGAGCATGCGACTCATTACGAATTTGCAAATCTTCATAAGAATCTTCTGCAAAATCTAATGTATTAAACACACTGCTACCATCTTCGAATACGACATTTGGATAGCGTTTATCACGACGGAAATAGTCAATCGCCATATTGTGAGCAATTCTGAGCACCCATGGCAAAAATTTTCCTTCATCATTGTATTTTCCTGAACGGAGCACGTCAACAGCTTTAATGAAAGTATCTTGCATTAAATCTTCGGCTACGAAGGTGTCTTTAACAATTAAGTAAATCGTTGTGTAAACTTTGGATTTGTATCGGCGAACAAGAGTTTCAAATGCCTTTTCGTCACTGTTTTTTATATAGCGTGATACAAGCTCGCTGTCGTTAACATGGATTTTTTCCATTTTGATAAATCTATTTAGTTAACGTAAAGCTTTATATCATATTATATCTCCTATATTTTTATTTTAGCGAATTTTGTAAACTCTTTTTAGTAGTTATTCTGAAAGGTTGATTCAAAGATAATTGTTGTAATATTAATTCCAAAAAAAATGCTAAAGTTTTTAAGAGCGTTAACAAATATTAACAACCTGTTTTTCGTTTAGCCATATTTCTTGCATTATGCCCTAAATATATACAAAATATATGCATTGTTTTCTGTTTTTTAGCAAAATTTTATTCTTTTTCTCAAAATCATGCTATCCACCCTGCTCTAGTATTTCTTAAATATTGTTAAAAAATCTTGCCAAATGCGCTTCATCAAAACGCTAAAAAGTCAATCTCTTTCAGAAATAGGCTGTCCTGAACTATCCCTATTTTTTTTTGTGTAAATTGCATAATCAACTAATCAGCATTTTGTATGAAAAAATTCAGCTTCATCACTTTTATATTTTGTACTTTCCTTACTCTTCACATCAAAGCCCAAGACCTTTTCCCAAATGCTAACAAGCGTTGGGTCGATTCTGTTTTCAATACCCTTTCAGTAGATGAAAAAATAGGACAACTTATGATGCCTCGAGGCAATTATAGTTATGATTATGATACTGCACGTTTATATAAAATAGTAAGAGATTATCACGTCGGAGGTTTTGTTTTCTTTAGAAATCGCCCAACGGCACAAGCGTTGATGGTAAACAAGCTACAGGCTATGTCTAAAGTACCTATGTTAATAGGGATGGATTTGGAATGGGGACTTGAAATGCGTTTAGATAGCACAGTGCGTTTTCCATACCAAATGACCTTGGGCGCTATGCAAGGTAACGAGCAATTATTAGAAGAAATGGGCTTGCAGATTGCCCAACAATGTAAGCGAATGGGCGTGCATATTAATTATGCGCCAGTAGTGGATGTTAACAATAATCCTAATAACCCTGTTATTAACTTCCGTTCTTTTGGCGAAAATCGCGAGAAAGTTACTTCAAAGGCTTTGGCTTATATGCGTGGTTTACAAAAAGGTGGTATTATTACTTCTGCGAAGCACTTTCCGGGGCATGGCGATACAGGGGTGGATTCTCACACAGACTTACCCGTAATTCCCCATAACAAAGCCCGACTAGATTCTTTAGAACTTTTCCCGTACCGTGCATTAATCGAAAATGGTTTACAAGGTGTGATGGTTGCTCATTTAAGCATTCCTTCGCTGGATACTACCAAAAATTTAGCTTCTACTTTATCAAAAAACATTGTTACTGATTTATTAAGAAAAGATTTAGGCTTTAAAGGATTGGTTTTTACAGATGCGATGGATATGCAAGGGGCCGTAAAATTCTTTCCAGAAGGTACTGCCAATGTAAAAGCTATTTTGGCAGGTAACGATGTGTTAGAAACTTTTATTGATGTGCCTGCGGCTTTCAATGCAATTAAAAAAGCCTTGGTAAAAGGAGAAATCTCGCAAGCGGATATTGATTTAAGGGTAAAAAGAATCTTGACGGCCAAAGCTTGGGCTGGTTTGGATAAATACCAACCTATTGAGCTTAAAAACTTGGTTGCTGATTTGAACCCTAAAAAATCAGAGGTATTAAACCGTCAGTTAGCAGAAGAAACTATTACATTGTTGAAAAATGACGAGAATATTATTCCACTCAGAAACTTAGACACGTTAAAAATTGCATCCCTGAATATTGGGAATCCTACTTTCGGGAGTAAGAAACCGACTGATTTTCAAAAAATGCTTTCCAACTATACAGATGTTCAGCATTTTAATTTAGATGAAAACTCAAGTAATGAAGCCATTCAAGCTGTTAGAGATTCTTTGAAAAACTATAATTTGGTATTGATGGCTATCAATGGGCAATCGGTTCGTCCTGCCAAAAACTATAGTATTCATCCTAAAATACAGGAATTGGTAAAGGAGTTTGCCAATTCGCCTAAAACCATTGTTTCGCTTTTCTCAAATGCTTATACTTTATCCAAATTTGAAAACCTTGATAAAGCCAAAGCCTTAATGATTACCTATCAGGAAAGTCCACAAATGCACGAGTCTGTAGCAATCGCTGAATTGATTTTTGGTGCCATTGGTGCTAAAGGCAAATTGCCAGTAGGTGTAAGCATGGCGTTCAGGTATAATGATGGTATTAAAACGGAAGCACTCAAGCGTTTTCAGTATGCTGTGCCAGAAGCAGTAGGCATTGATACGAAATTCTTAACAAGCAAGGTAGATTCTATTATTAATGAAGCTATCAGACAAAAAGCAACACCCGGAGGCGTAGTATTTGTGGCAAAAAATGGAAAAGTAATTTTGCACAAAGCCTACGGAAACCAAATTTATGGTGGTGCAGCAGTTACAACCAACGATTTATACGATTTAGCTTCTATTACCAAAATCAGTACGTCTGTGCCTTCGATGATGAAAATGGAAGACGAAGGGAAATTTACGTTGAATACTACCATGGGTGAGTTGATTCCAGAATGGGCGAGTTCGAACAAAGCTCCTTTGATTTATAAAGATGTCTTTACGCATCAGGCACGTTTAAAAGCATGGATTCCTTTTTGGATGGACTGTCTGGATTCTACCAAAATGGTATTAGCCAGTAAGATTTATAAAGAAAAATATGCTGATAAATACGCTATTACTTTCTGGGATAAATTGTTCCGTCGTAAAAAGGCGTTAGCTAGAATGTGCCAAATTATCCAAACCGATAAGGCACTTTGGAAAGATTGTATCAATTTAGTAAAAGACCCAACCATTTGGAAACCAAAGACGTTCTCTTACACCAAATCGGGCGATTATTCTGTACAAGTAGCCGATAATTTGTGGTTGCATAAAGACTACAACAAAACAATTTATAAAGCCATTGAGGATTCGCCGCTGAGAGAGAAAAAGGAATACGTTTATTCAGATTTATCTTATTATATGTATCCAAAAATTATTCCTCGCCTTACGGGAAAAGATTTTGAATCATTCTTGAAAGATACTTTCTATAAACCTTTGGGGGCTACTACGCTGACTTATAATGCGCGTGAACATTTTCCATTGTCGAGAATTGTTCCTTCTGAATATGATTCACTGTACCGCAAAACGCTTATTCATGGACGTGTACACGACGAAGGGGCTTCTATGTTAAATGGTATTTCTGGACACGCAGGGCTTTTTGGTACAGCACAAGATTTGGCTAAATTGATGCAGATGTATCTTCAAAATGGATATTATGGAGGCAAACAATTTATCAAAGAATCTACCATGAAAGAATGGACGGCTTATCCTTTTTCAATAGAAGAAAATAGTAGGAGAGGAGTAGGTTTTGATAAACCCGACCGCAAACGTGCTGGTATAAGTGCGGCAGCCAGTGCTAGTGCGGCTAGTTTTGGGCACTCTGGCTTTACAGGTACCTATACTTGGGTAGACCCTGAACATCAATTGGTATATGTTTTCCTTTGTAATAGAGTGTATCCAACCAGAAACAATTCTAAACTTTCTGATTTGAATGTACGCACAAATATCAACGAAGCGATTTATCAGGCGATTAAGAGAGGGATATAACTTTAGTGATTAGTGATTAGTGATTAGTGATTAGTGATTAGTGATTAGTGATTAGTGATTAGTGATTAGTGTGAAATCGGACTTATCAAAAATAGGTTCCAGACGTTTAAACTTTTTCTCTGTCTTTGATAAATTTCTAATCACAAATTACTAATCACCAATCACTCCAACTGACTACAGCTTCATCAAAATATCTTTAATTTCTGCTCTTTTCTGATAGTTTTCGTCGAAGTGAACGAATTCTATTTTACCATCCTTGCCAATTACATAAGTGGCAGGTACTGGCAACATCCAATCTCCTTGTTGTTTTTGCAAATCTAAACCATAGCCTTTATACTTAGTTTGTAACTCGGGCGACATCTCATACGCTACCTTCCACTGTTTCATGATTGCTCTGTCTTTATCATAAATAATCGAAAAGGTGGCTTTCGTTTTTTCAACGGCTTTGCTGATAGATTCTTCTGGTTCGGGCGTTATAGCCACTACCGTAGCATTTTTGGCAGAAAAATTGGGTAAGGCTTCTTCAATCTGACTCATGTATTTATTACAATACGGACACCAAGCTCCGCGATAGAACATCACGACTACCTTTTCTTTTTTTGTTAATTCTTTTAAACTAACGATATTTCCTGCATGATCTTTCGCTGTAAAATCGGGGGCTTTATCCCCAATTTTTAATGCTGTTGGGCCATCTTGAGCAAAAACTGATAATACACTGATTGTTAGCAGAATTGTTAATAACTTTTTCATTTATTCTGTTGATTTTAGTTAAATTTTAGCCACAAATTTCAAAGATTTTACTTTCTTGGAAGGTAAGCATGCCGACATTTACAAAAATGTTTTTACAATCCATTTTTAAGCAGTATTTTTACCCATAAATTATCACATTGTTGATAAATTTATAACAATTTGTTGATTTTCTTTAACAGAACCAACCATGTACGGCATTTTAACCCGTGCAATCTTCTAATAAAATGGCAACAGCAACTTTCACGCTCGAAAGAGATACCGAAATTTTCAACTTGATTAATCAAGAAGCTCACCGTCAGGAGTACGGTATCGAATTGATTGCTTCAGAAAACTTTACTTCAAAGCAAGTAATGGAAGCGCAAGGCTCAGTTTTGACAAACAAGTATGCAGAAGGACTACCAGGGAAACGCTATTATGGCGGTTGCGAGGTAGTTGATCAAGTAGAAACAATTGCAATCGAGCGTGCTAAAGCATTGTTCGGTGCCACTTGGGCAAACGTTCAACCGCACTCTGGTGCACAAGCAAACGCTGCGGTTTTCTTATCTTTCTTGAATCCAGGCGATAAAATTTTAGGTTTCAACCTTTCACATGGGGGTCACCTTTCGCATGGTTCTCCAGTAAACTTCTCTGGAAAATATTTCCAAGCATTTTTCTACGGTGTAGAACAAGAAACAGGTTTGATTGATTGGGATAAAGTAGAAGCTACTGCTTTGAAAGAACAACCAAAATTGATTATCTGTGGTGCTTCGGCTTACTCTCGTGATTGGGATTATGTACGCTTACGTGCTATTGCAGACCAAGTAGGTGCTATTTTATTAGCAGATATTTCTCACCCATCGGCTTTGATTGCTAAAGGTTTATTGAACAACCCAATGCAACACTGCCATATCGTAACGACAACTACACACAAGACGTTAAGAGGTCCTCGTGGTGGTTTGATTATGATGGGTCAAGATTTTGAAAACCCATTCGGTTTAAAAACATTGAAAGGCGAATTGAAAACAATGTCAGCTTTATTAGATGGCGGTGTTTTCCCAGGTACACAAGGCGGTCCATTAGAACACGTAATCGCTGCTAAAGCCATTGCTTTCGGAGAAGCCCTTACAGACGATTTCCAAATTTATGCTGAACAATTGCAGAAAAATGCCAAAGTAATGGCACAAGCATTTGTTGATAAAGGATATAAAATTATTTCTGGCGGTACAGATAACCATTTAATGCTTATCGACTTACGTCCAAAAGGATTGACAGGTAAATTGGCTGAAAACACGTTGATTAAAGCTGATATTACTATCAACAAAAACATGGTTCCATTTGATGACAAATCTCCATTTGTTACATCAGGGATGCGTGTTGGTACTGCGGCGATGACTACTCGTGGTATGAAAGAAGCAGAAATGTTACATATCGTAGAATTAATCGATAGCGTATTGATGAACCACGATAACGATACATATTTAGGTTCAGTGAAAACAGAAGTAAACAAATGGATGGAAGCATTTCCATTATATGTTTAATCGTTTTTGATTGTTGACCAAAACAAAACCCTGATAATTCTCTTGATTATCAGGGTTTGTTTTTTATACGTCTTGTGTTTCTTTTTAAGTTAGTTGGGGGACAACCTATTTCAGGACGGGACAATTTAAATTTACAAGCCTGATACTTTAAGTGTCGTGCTTTTTCTTTTAAACGAATTTGTGTTTCTGACGGACTTTCATCAAAGCGTGTAATACTTTTAAGAATCTGTCCGACCCGTCAGGTGACTGTTTAAAAGCATATTAATACTGTCTAAGTCAGTACGAATAATTAGCCGACAAAGGTAAAACTTCTTTAAACAGAGATTAATCTCCTTTAAAACTGGATTGTTGCTTGTCGGACAAGGTGTAAAAACTGTTTAAAGCAGTATAGATTGCTTTAAAACGGATTCACGAGTTGTCGGGCATTAAAATTCTTTTGATACTAAATAACTCTTCTAATTTACTAACTGATCAAATAACTATAATGAATTAACAGATTTTACCGCTTAATAAAATTTTGAGTAAAACTTTAGGAATTACAAAATAAATTATTAGATTTATTGGTAGAAGTGCTGTCAAATTTTAGCAATACAAAAGTACTACAAAAAATTGTACGACAAGATGAGTTTAACGAAAAATCAACAAAGTACCAAACAATACAAAAAGTACGACAAAACTTTAGCATATTACAGAGTTGGTGGCAAGCGTAAAAACCCACCCCTAAGAGATTAACTCTCTCATTTTGACTTTGAAAAAAATAAATAGAGCAAATGAATCTAATACGTATATTCTCCAAAAACAAAGAAACTAATTATTTCAACAAAGGCATAAGCGACGATTTTAAGGTCAAGATAAAAGCGGCTCAACAGAATACGAAAGCATTAGATTGTAGTAACCAGGATATTTCAGATATTCGTTTTTTACTAAATTTTCCTGAGTTAGAATTCTTAAATCTTGACAATAATTCAATCTCTGATATTTCGGTATTAAAAAATTTAAAGGCGTTAAAAACCCTTTCTTTAATTAACAATAAAATAGTTGATATTTCACCACTTGAAGACTTAAATAACCTTCAAATACTATCTCTTGAAAAAAATTTAATAAAAGACATTTCTCCATTAAGAGATTTAATTATGGGCGGTGTTCCTATAAAGTTAGTTTCCAATATCCACCGTAAAGGAATACACCTATTTGACAATCCTATCAATAATCCCCCGATTGATATAGTTAATAGAGGTAATAATTCTATTGTTCAATTTTGGGTTGAGAAAAAAATACAGGGTGTTGAGAAAATATATGAAGCCAAACTTCTTATTGTAGGCGAGGGCGGGGTTGGTAAAACGTCATTATCGCACAAAATAAAGGATATAAATTCGATTTTGCCAGCTTCTGACTTGACCACCAGAGGCATTGATATAGAGCCTTTCTTATTTGATTTTAGAGAAAATGATGAAACAAAAAAATTTAGAATGAATATTTGGGATTTTGGAGGACAACAAATATACCATTCTACACATCAGTTCTTCTTAACAAAAAAATCTCTTTATATTTTATTGATGGATACAAGAACTGAAAATCATAATTTTGATTATTGGCTTCAAACAATTGAATTATTTTCAGAAAGTAGTCCTGTCATTATTTTACAAAACATTCATCAAGGTAGAAATATTCAGTTTGATGAGCGAGGAATAAAAAGTAGATTCACAAATTTAATAGATTTTTGTAGTGTTGATTTAAAGAATGACAAAACTAACACAGAAAAGCTAATTAAAAATATTCAATTTCAAATCCAAAATTTAAAGCACGTAGGAGAAGAATTACCAAAACAATGGGTAAAAATAAGAAGAGTAATAGAAAATGAATCAAAAGTTAAAAACTATATAAGCAAAGAACATTTTTTTGAGATATGCAAAAACAATTCTATAAAAGAACGTGAAAGGCAGTTATTTCTAAGCCAATATTTACATGACTTGGGCGTAATACTTCATTTTCAGAATGAAGAAGGCTTAGACAATCTTGTTGTTTTAAATAATCTTTGGGCTACTGATGCCGTTTATCGAGTATTGGATTACTTAAATACTAAAAATAGTGGCGAGTTCAATCAGACAGATTGGATAAAAATATGGAATGATTCAATTTATATTGATAAACATACTGAATTGGTAGCGTTAATGAAAAAATTTGAACTTTGCTATCAAATTGAAAAATCTAAAAGATATATAGTACCAAAATGTTTACCAAAAAATGAACCTGACTTAATTGAAAATGGAATAATCATTGCCCCTATTGAAAAACAAATTTCAATTAAATATGATTATGATTTTATGCCAAAAGGTATTATTCCTCGTTTTATTGTAAGAATGCACCATCGTATAAAATCACAAAATTTAGTTTGGGCGACAGGTGTAGTGTTAGAAGATAGAAATACTATTGCAATTATTAAAGAATTGTATGCAGAAAGAATAATTAATATAACAGTTTGGGGTGCAGAAACACAATTATTAATAAGCAAAATAATAGACAGTTTAGATGCCATTCACAATAGTTTTAACAGTAACGTTAGAGTAAAAAAACTTATTCCTTGTAATTGTATAATCTGTGCCAAGCAAACTGACAAGCATTTTTTCGATTATTTGACATTATTAAAAGCAAGAGAATTATCAAAAGAAATTCAATGCCAAATTAGTTTCGACAATATTAACCCAAATTTACTGTTAGACACCACTTTTAAACAACCCAAAAAAATGAAAAAAATATTTTTCTCATATTCCCATAAAGATGAGGCTCTGAAAGAGTTAATTGACGATTCATTAATTTCCTTAAAACGTTCAAAAAAAATTAAATCATGGAATGACCGAAAAATACAAGCTGGCATGGATTGGGACAATACTATCAAAACCCAATTAGAAGAAGCAGATATTATTTTACTTTTGGTTAGTGCTAATTTTAACAAATCAGACTACATTTGGAATGTTGAGTTAGAAAATGCAATTAAAAGGCACAATAAAAAAGAATGTGTCGTGATTCCAATTTTTGCAAGAGAATGTGATTTTAAAGACACACCCTACGCAAAAATACAAGGCTTACCACGAGATGCCAAATTTATTTTTAATGCCCCAGAAAAAGAGCAGGACAAATTATGTGTTGAAGTTGCAAACGGTATAAGAAGCGTAATTGATAACTAAACGGGCAAAAAACGCCTGCCACCAATAACTAAGCCTTCGTCGTGGCTGCAAGCCATGCGATGAAGGCTTAGTTGAACTTAATCTCTGGTAGCGGGCGGCTTAGTTAATTTCTTTTATGGAGTTGTCGTTCGACTTGAAGATATTGGGAAGAGCAGGTTTTGCCTGCTTTTTTTTTGGGGGGGGGGAGAGGATTTAAAGAGTTGTTCCCGATTTATTAGACACACAAATTCCGATACGGTGATAAATTAAGGTTTGACGCAATGAAAATATTCAACCTAAATTCTAATATTCCCCATTATTAGTTAATAAATCGGAAGCTCTTATAAGATTCAAAAATGACAACAAAAAGAATGTTGAATATTTTTTAAGTGCTAAATCTAAACGAAGCATTGATTCATTTATTAATGAAGTTTTACTGAATTCTGGTTTTTTAAATGAACACTACAAATACTTAAAAGAGATTACGAATTATTGTAGAGAAGAATTGAATAGGGAATTTCAGCAAGACGAACTCTCAAAAGGGCTCAGATATGCTGTTTCTAAAGGAGTCCTAAAATCAATGAAAAGACCTATTTTATTAAATGATGGAAGTTTAGGGAGTAGGATGGTGGATGTGTATTTTAAATAGTGGTCACATATTAATTATGAAAAGCTAATAATTGCTTTGTTTATAACAATTAATTATTTTTAGAAAAAAAAACGCTAACATGCGTTATTTACGAGTTACCAGCAATGTTGTAGACATGAGAAAAAATCAAAACAATAAAAATGGTTAATAAATGATAAACGTAATACATTCAATCAAAGCAGGTATGACAGTCTATAAGGTTGTACAACTTCTTATCAATGACGCATATGATGAACTTGGCAGTGTATACATTAATATGGCTGATTCACATTTTAAGTCTGCTGAACAATCATTTAAGGCTTATTACAACAGCAATGACCCCAATACTGAAATTAGACTTGGGATTAATCATTTGAGAGACTCCTACAACATATATTATACAGCAATTAGAAGGTCTGTTGAAAAGCGGTTATTAATTTTTTGGACATATAATGATTTCCCCTACAGAGAAAATAAAACAACATTATTAGTGACTAACATTGCTGCAATGATTTCTCTATTTTACAAAGAACTTGGCGAATTTGAAAATGCAAAAGCATGGAAAATAAAAGCATTAGATAGTTTTGAATATTATAGTGAATTTTACAAACCTGATATGAATGAATTAAAGGCAATTAACTCAGCGTATGTAATAGAAAGAAAATCCGAATCATCCTCGACAGGAATTAGAACAATATATTTAGAGATAACAGATATAGGAAAGCAATTTGTAACGAAACGTCTAAATACCCAAAAGGATGATATAGATAAATTGTTAAGTTTATAGGAGAAAAGAACCGTTTAAGTAGGAAATCAATAAGTCTACAACATAGGCTTACGACCATGCCGCCGAATAGTCAGCCATTAAACCCAACACACGACAGCATAATCACGACAATTTGTAAAGTCAGGGTTGAACTGTTCGCTGACCATCTTTTGATTGGACTTATTAGTAATTCAAATAATTAGTACTTCGTTGGCAATTTTGTGCGGGCGGACAATCCTTCGCTGACTTTTATTGAAAAAACTAGTGCAGACAGACAATCAACTAACACGACTGAAAACGATTAATGGAAATACTATTTGATAAAGTGTTATTAACACTGTTCATTTGACTTGTTTTAAGCCCTATCATAATTGCTTGGCGACTAAACAGACTTAAAATTCGTTACATTTTTATCATCTATTTGACAGTTAGTATTTCGGCAACAGCAGTTATTGCTTTAACTTTTGGTTGGTGGACAGACATTTCAAACAAATTCCTCAAACTAGTCGTAGGTTGTTTCCTACGACGCAAAATGTTAAAGAGCGTCACGCTCGTGCAATGTATCAGGGATAAATATTCTTTTTACCTTGCAACATTTTAATATATTCAATAAGCCCTTTCGAGTGTGATGTTCTTCCTTGTTTTAGGTCTTAGGCTCGCATAAGACTAGTTCGGTAGTGAAGGGCGATGGTGGCAACATGGCGAGCGTAATTCTCAAAGGGACTTTTACTTCTACCTAAAATAGAAATATTATGCTCGAAACGATAAAGAAGAGCTTCAAAATCAGCAACTTCTACTTTAGCACGATGAATGATTTTATCAACTCGTAATTCATCAACATTCTTTTTTTGTCATCTTAAAAATAGTTTGTAATTTATGCAAAGATAGAACCTTGAGAAGCAAAAGCTACCTGAGGTTTAGTTCAACATTAGGTTTGACGTTAATGGGCACGGAAACCACCTGGCGGAGTAAACGAGAATTGATTAAAAAACTCATCAAAGAAAATCTGCCAGACATCACCGACACTGGAGAAATTCAACAAGAATTTGATGATTATTGAAGCGAAGAACAGAAAAAGGCTTTTGCCGACATCGTAGCTGAAGAAAACCTATTCGCACCCAAGACCGAAAAACTCATCGAAGACTATCTTATTGCGGAAAGAGAACCGCTATGAGATGAGATTATAGAATTCATTGACGGAGACAAACCAAGCCTACTACAACGCAAGAAATTAGGAGACAGAATTTTATAACGTATTCTGGATTTTGTGGAGACGTTTATTAATGGGATGGTGGGGTAAGAGAAAGCTATTTGTAAAATACAGAAGAGGCTGTCCCAAAAGGATAGCCTCTTTTTAATGGTCAATTTTATAGAACGCTATAATTTTCCATTCCTAATTTTCTAAAGTCGAATTTGAAGAATTCTAAATATTTTAATAGACTT
>NZ_JAYFUL010000037.1:0-62680 GCF_034928825.1 Arcicella aquatica
ATAAAGAATCAATAACAAAAAACAACCTGTCTATTAAAAGCTAATTCTATTAATCATTTCTATCAATACATCAAAGAACTCTTTAACCTAAAAATTACCGTTGTAACCCTTAAATCTCGCTAGTAATTATCTTCCTAATTACTCTAACTCTTTCCCTTTTCTCAGCCCGTTGGCGTCGTTTGGGAGTGCAAAGATGCAAGCTTTTTTTTTAATAACAATACCTTAATCAAAACTTTTTTTGAAGTTTTTGAAAAATAATCCGCAACTGTACTGTTTTTCAGGAACTTAAAAGACGAAAAAAAATTAAAAAATTTTAAAGAATTTATTCAACCAATACTTTACCCTTCAGAAATCAACAATCACTTTACAAAAAAATAGCCCTGAAATTACCTTTCAGGGCTGAGTTACTATGTATTTCAGTAGATTTAAGCCACCGTTATCAAGTGATTTTTCTTCCCTTTGCCTACTAATAGGTACTTTCCATTCAATAATTCAAAATTAGCTGAGTGATTTGGATCCGCTATTCTAGTTTTATTAATGCTTAATGCGTTTCCTTGTATCGCTCTTCTGGCTTCACCTTTTGAAGGATAAATTTCAGCATTGGTTACAACTGATACTAAATCTGTCACAGTAGCACTGCTTTCAAAGTCAGTTGTGCTAATAGTTGTTTGGGGTACGCCATCGAACACTGCTAATATATCTGCATCGCTCATTCCTTGAAGTACTTCTAGCGTACCTTTTCCAAAAAGGATTTCAGAGGCTTTCACGGCAATATCATAATCTTTTTCAGAGTGTACTCTGGTTGTTACATCTTTCGCCAATGCTTTTTGCATAATACGCAGGTGCGGTGCTTCGGCATGGTCGGCCTCTAGCTTTTCTATTTCCTCTTTGCTAAGCAAGGTAAATACTCTTAGCAAACGGCTACAATCGGCATCAGTGGCATTCAACCAAAACTGGTAGAATTGGTAGGGCGTTGTCATGGTTCTATCTAACCAAACATTGCCTGATTCAGACTTACCAAATTTTGTTCCATCGGCTTTAGTAACTAAGGGAGTAGTAAGGGCATAAGCTTTGTGCTCAATTTCATCGGCACCTCCTTCTTTACGTCTGATTATTTCTGTACCCGTGGTGATGTTCCCCCATTGGTCAGAGCCTCCCATTTGCAAACGAACGTTTTTATTTTTGTACAGCCAGTAAAAATCGTAGCCTTGTAATAACTGATACGAGAATTCGGTAAATGAAATTCCTGTTTCAAGGCGTTTCTTTACTGAGTCTTTAGACATCATGTAATTTACCGAAAGGTATTTCCCTGCTTCGCGAAGGAATCCTAGAAAACTAAAATCTTTGAACCAATCGTAGTTATTAACAAGCTCTGCTGAATTTTCGCCACAATCAAAATCTAAGAATTTAGATAATTGTGCACGAATACCTTCTTGGTTAAATCGTAGAGTTTCTTCGGAAAGAAATGATCTTTCTGATGCTTTGAAAGATGGATCACCAATCATCCCTGTGGCTCCTCCTACTAATGCTATTGGTTTATGTCCACACAATTGAAAATGTTTTAACAACATAATCGTTGCTAAATTACCGATATGTAATGATGCTGCTGTAGGGTCAAAGCCGATATAAGCGGCTGTCATTTCTTTTTGAAGTTGCTCTTCTGTTCCAGGCATTGCATCCTGAAGCATTCCACGCCAACGAAGTTCCTCTATAAAATTGGTTTTCATTTCTTGATTAATAAGTAGTCTCTCTAATAATTTTACGCAAAGTTAGAGATTGTATATTGATATTTCACTTGTCAGGCTGGGATTCCTGCCATGTAGGGAAAGTTATAGTAAGATAATTATCAATAAAGGAAGGTGGTGGTTTAAAGTATTTTCTTAACAAACGCCATTGCGAACAGCCCATGCTACTAATCCTGCCACATTTTTTGTACCTGTTTTTTCCATTATTCTATTCCTATGTCCCTCCACGGTTCTAGCACTCAAACATAGCATATCTGCAATGTTCTGGGTAGTGATGCCCTGACAAATGTGTTCTAGTACTTCTAGTTCTCGTTCTGAAATACCTGCTTGTAAACTTAAAGGAGTTGGATTCTTTTTCTCAGGCTTATTGATGAGCCTATTATGCATTACTTTAACCAGAAAAGGTCCATAATAGTAGTCTTCATTAAAAACAGTATAAATGGCATTTTCTACTTCATCGGGATGTGCATCCTTTAATAAATAACCGTTGGCACCAATAGACATCAGATGTGAAACAAATTTGTCTTCGTCGTGCATTGAAATCACGATTATTTTCACTTTAGGAAACTGTATTTTTATCCTTTCAGTGGCTCTGATACCATCCAATACAGGCATATTCAAATCCATTAAAACGACATTGGGAAGTGATTGGGGAATATTATCAATCAACTCTTGTCCGTTTGATGCTTCAAGTACTACTTCAAAATCATCATTGTGACTTAATAAAGACACTATACCACGACGAAAAAGAGCATGGTCGTCGGTGACGGCAATTCTAATTTTAGTTGTATTACTCATTAATGGTTAGATTTATATATAAAATTAATGCTAGAAATCGCCATTAAACTTGAATCAATCCCTATTTAAATCGGTACATTGATAATAAAAGTAGAGCCTCGGCCAATTTCTACATCAAATTTAATACGTCCTTTGATAAGACTCATACGACTTTCAATATTTTTTATTCCAATACCCCTGCTAGGTTGATTAATAGCCACTAAATCAAACCCTTTTCCATCATCACTCACTTGCAGAATAAGTAGGTTTTTATCTTCTTTCAAGGAAATTTTGATTTCTTTCGCCTCCGCATGCTTGATGGCATTGTTGACTAATTCTTGGGTAGAGCGGTATAAGGATAACTCTATTTTGGGGTCGTACCTTTTATTGAGATTATCGTGGCAGAATTGAATAGGAAGATTGGTATGGAGGGTCATTTTTTGTGAGAAGTCTTTCAGGGCTTCAATCAACCAAAATTCATCTAAAGTACTGGGCATTAAGTCTTTAGAAATTCTTCTAACATTAAAGAGGGCTTCGTTGAGTAGTTCTTCGGTTCTGACTAAAAGTACCTTTCGTTTAGATTCATTATCAGCAAACTTATTCATTTGCGAAAGGCTCATTCTAGTAGCAGAAAGCAACGCCCCAATTTCATCGTGAAGGTCACCACCGATTTGACGACGTACTACTTCTTGTGAAACCACACTGGCTTCGAGCATTGCTTCATGAAGGGCTTCTTCGTGGGCAGCTCGTTGTATACGTTGGCGTCGGTAATAGAGTATAACAAAAAATATAATTGCCGAAACAGGCAAAAGCATGGCTATTGTACCAAGTATAACGATTTTAACCTCACTCATTCAATTATGCATATTTATAAGCTACCATATTTTTGTTTAATGAGGCGTTCGTGTAACACATACACTAAAACAATAATACTAGTAGCAAATGTAAGCATAATCGTCGTTCCTATTTCGATAATGGCTTTAATTGTAGAGGGGTCTTGCTGAAACATAAACCTATTCCTAAAAGGATTCTAAAGATGAAAAGTAAAACGTAATATATTTTATTCCAGAGTTGTTTGTAAAACTTTAGTTCTTTTTGAAAATAATCACGTCACTGTAAAGAAATATAAAGAGGTACCTTAAAAAATTGACTAAACAGCTCATCCTTATCCAATTTAATTTGAGAATGATTTACTTAACTGAAAAGCTGTTTTACTAAACCATAAACCTACGGCTAAAAGAACTCTAAAAACAAAAAGTAATATATAATAAATACTCCAGAGTTGAAAATATAATACTGGCTCTTTTTGAAAAAGAATTGTATCACTATAAAGAAATATAAAGAGTGTTCCAGAAAAATACAACAAACATCCTACACTTATCCAAAATAAAGGTAATGTGTAGAGTTTAATTAATTGAAGGGTTTGCAACAATTGATAAAAATATATTAAAACCCATGTAATTATTAAAAGACAAGAGATGGTATTAACCGTACTATTAAACTTAAAAAAACCATCTGGCATCATAAATAGATATATACCGACTATTGTATAGATGCTCATTAGAACTAACACAAATGTCTTTAATTTTCTATCTATAAAAGCCTCTCTAAAAATAAAACTGATTAAAAGACCTTCAGACAAAGCAAAGGTATTCAATATAAAATGATTAGGGTAATGTAGTACCCTTCCACAAAAAGTGCCTAAAACCTCACAACTAATTGAAGCTATTACGTACAAAAAAAGTATTTTTAAATCTTTCGTCAGGTATTTTTTCCTAAGAATACAGATTATCAAAGGAAACAATACAGCAGAAGAAGACGTATAAATAAGTATATTGTCTATCTTCATTTGCTTTATTAAAGGTCAACTATTTATTCTTAATTTAATGCCTAAGGTATTTGTATAGATGGCTTACCATACCATAAACCTACTGCTAACAGAACTCGATGAATAAAAGTTAAATAGTCTTTAATATCCCAGTAAATGGATATAGTTCTGTCTTTATTAAAAGTAATGTATTCAGCAAAAATATTGATAAAGAAAATACCAGAAAAATAAATCAAAACTGCCACTGCTATCCAAAACTGAGGATAAATAAATAAATTGCCTATTTCTAAATTATTCAATAATTGATAGAAAAACATTAGTGCTATCGTAATTAAGGTAATATTAGTAATACTTTGAGCAGAAGAATTTATTTTATTATAATCAGCTCCTATGTGCGACAACGTAACTAAAATTAATGCTATACTTACCAAACCTATTAATGCATATCTTAGTGATTTAACCTCTATGATTTTATAAAAATAATATCCCCAAAAAATAATATCTGTGTAGGAAATTGTATTACTAATAAAATGGTTCCTCCAACCATTTAAAGCATATACCCAAGCTAATATATCATAAATACTATGTAGGATACAGTACGTATAAATAACTTTTAACGGGGACAGCTTAACCTCTTTGATATTAATACCTCCAATTATTAAAGGTAGTATTAATATCAATGAAGAAAAATATACAATAAGACTATATCTTAGCAATATCATTTCAATCATGATAGAACATTTATCTTTATCATCACTACCTCATTTCAAGTTGAGAGACAATATGATTAATTATCCTAGTATAAATAACATCTCTAATCTTCATTTAATTAAAAGTATAAGCATTTAAGCCACTTTTTTAGAATTACTTAACTGCAAAGATGGTTTACTAAACCATAAGCCTACGGCTAAAAGAACTCTAAAAACAACCAATAGAATATCATATATAATCCAAAGTTGTTTAAAAAGTATAGCATCTTTCTGAAAAAGAATTGTTTCTCCATAGAGAAATAAAAACAAAGTCCCCGAAAAATACAATAAACAAGCTACACTAATCCAGAATAGAGGTAAGGTAGAAAGTTTAATACTTTCAAGCGTTTGGAGTAACTGATAAAAGTAAATAAAAACCCCAATAATTATTAAAATACACGATATTGTATTGACAGTACTATTAAACTTTTGAATACTTAATATCTCCGTAAAAATTGCAATTGCAATTAGTACAAAAATACTAATTGCAATTAGTGAGAATGCTTTTAAAACCTTTCCAATAAAAACTTTTCGATACATCAAACTAATTAATACACACTCCGTTACAGCAAAGATATTAATCATATAATGATTAGGTCTGTGCAATATATGAGCCCAAATACTTGCGAAAATCTCGATAGTCAAAGAGGCTATTATATATAAGAACACGATTTGCAATTCATCTTTTATATATTTCCTCCTAAGGATGCATATAACCAAAGGAAAAAATACAGAAAAAGAAGAAATATATGATAAAGATTTAATGGTCAGCATTTTATAGATTACTCAAAATCAACTTTACAGTTAGGTGGACAAGGAGGAACGTCTGTAACACATGTACTAGATACTATCTCTCTATCCTTGTTTACTCCACTAATTACTAAACTATGAACATTGTTTTCATCATAGGCATGTTCAATCTTTAGCCCTACAATGTCTGGATTCTCTTCAATTAACTTTTGTAATACGGACACACTTAGGTGGTGTGCATGAACATCGTTTTTCTCTTGATAATTGGCAATTTGTTGTTTAATGTTTTCAGATTCTGGGTTGGTTAGTTTTCCCGCCATTTTTTTATAAATTATTTAAATTGTTAATCGTGGTGTAGTATAAGTTTCAAATGTACAAACTTACTCCTTCCACTACTATAAATATACGAAAAAATGGGTAAAAATACAACAAAATAGGGTATAAATACGCTACGTTTCCTCAAATATTTATCATCTTTTTGATGTATTTTCCAACGATGTCAAACTCTAAATTTACCACATCCCCGACCTGTAAAGTATGGAAAATAGTATGCTCGTAAGTGTAAGGAATAATGGCAACTCTGAAGGTATTTATGCCTGAATTAAACACCGTTAGGCTAGTTCCATTGATACAAATAGAGCCTTTTTCTACCGTTACATTTTGACCATCACTACTATACTCAAAGTCGTATAACCAAGAACCATTTTGTTCGATGATGTTGGTCACTATTCCTGTTTGATCTACGTGTCCTTGAACAATGTGACCATCAAAACGACCGTTCGCTGGCATGCATCTTTCAAGGTTTACTTTAGAGCCTATCTGTAAAGCACCCAAATTGGTTTTCTTCAAAGTTTCGTCGATAGCTGTGACGGAATATTGCTCTCCATCAATCGCTATTACTGTTAAGCACACGCCATTGTGTGAAAGACTTTGATCTATTTTTAATTCGTTTGTAAATGGACAAGTAAGGGTAAATGTAATGTTTGTTCCTTGGCTACTGAGTTCTTTTACTTCGCCAATGGCTTCGATAATTCCTGTGAACATTTTTGTATTGATAAATTGTGGAAAAGTTTTATTTTGGCTTTCGGATGTCGGCTTTCTGTCTTCAGATGATGATTCTTTTTTGACACCTAGCTCAGCCACTAATATTTTATATTTACAACAAGTAATAATAATATGTATTAAATAACTAAAAATCGATGACCGAAAGCTGATAGCCGATAACTTCTATCGATTTCGCAAGTTAATTTACTAAATTTGCTTCTCTATCAAGAACAGGTATGTTCCTATTAAAATTCCTCAGAAAATGTTCAAAAATAAATTCTTCCTTGTTTTTACCAGTGTAATTCTAGTAGCTATCATTATTTATTCGTTTGTAGATTCGCAAGAAAAACCTGCGGAGCTTCCGAAAAGTGACGATAATTATGCAAAAACTATTCAGCAAATAAGACTTGAAAAAGACCAAGCTTTTAAAGAGGAAAAAGAGTCGCCTATTGAAAAAAAGGCAGAATTTAAGGGATTACATTATTTTGAGGTAAATCCAGCTTATAAAGTAGTGGCAACAATGGATATGCTAACGAGCGGACAAAATATAAAAATCAACATGACGGGTGGTGAAACAGAAGAATATGAAGCCTTTGCCAATGTTAAATTTGAGATAGACGGGAAGAAATGTGCCTTGAAGCTATTTAAAACGCCAGAGGGAAACTTGTTTTTACCTTTTCGTGATTTGACTACCAATAAAGAGACTTATGGGGCTGGCAGATATATTGATTTGAAGCTGGAAGATATTAAAGACAAAACGATTAAAATTGATTTCAACCTTTGTTATCAGCCTTATTGTGCCTATAATCCTACTTATACTTGCCCTGTGCCACCAGCAGAGAATTTTTTAAATGTGGCATTGAAGGCTGGGGAGAGGATGTAGAGACATTGGCTTTTATATCGAATATATCTACTATCTCAGATTCTTGAGGAAGTCAGTGGTTAAAGCTGTATTTGTTAATTTGTAAGGGAAATTATAATCTCCCTCAATTATAGAATTCTCTAAATTTATTAGTCAAGCCAGTCGAACAGATATTTATCCTCAAATTCAACTTCAAATTTTTTCAAAAAATTATAATACTCTTCTTTAAATGTTTGTTTTTTATGGTGCGCATCTTGATTGAGAATGTAATCATATACCGCAGAAACGTGTGAATGAGAATATGTAAATGCTCCATATCCTTCTTGCCATGAGAATTTGCCTCTTACTAATCTACGTTCATTAATATAGTTGGAGGAATTGTTTTTTATATCACGAACCAAGTCAGAGATTGCCATTGAAGGTTTTAAGCCAATAAAAATATGTATATGATCGGGCATGCCATTGACGATGATTGGCTTTTGATTTTTACTTTGATGATTCCAGCAATGTATTTATACAAATCACATTTCCAAGTTTTATCAATCAAATTCTCTCTACCCTTTACAGCAAAAACAATTTGAATATACATTTGTGAGAACGTGCCAGCCATATTTTGATTTAGGTTTGAACCATGTTTTATTAGATTGAATTTAATAAATTATTAAATATAGTAAAATCCCGAAGGGATGACAGGATTATAGAAAAAATTAAAAAAAAGGAATACAACCCCAAAGGGGTGTTAGGATTATAGAAAAAATTAAAAAATGTCAACATACAAACCCCGAAGGGGTGACAGGATTCGCACCGACCTATTTATGTCACCCCTTCGGGGTTTAATAATTTTGTTTTTAATTTTTCCTATAATCCTAACACCCCTTCGGGGTTTGGACACTGATTTTTTTCAAATATATCTCAAATCACATTCCACAAAAAAATCCCCACTTAAAAAGCAGGGATATGAGTTTGTTTTGATGTATGTGTAATTTGATACTATTGAAAAACTTGTTGCTTTTCTGAATCGACAGTCAATAATGTTGGATCTGTCAAACGAGTAGCTAGGGTTAATGTTTTTATTAGTTCATAATGATAGAAGAATTTCATCGTATGAATTTTAGATTCATAAAATGCCAATTCACTCCCTTCGTGATTTTGCGTAATTAATGCCTTTTTAGCTACGATACCTTGTTTGAGCCATACCCATGCTACGCTGACGATGCCAAAGAACTCCATGTAAAGGTTTGCATCAGCCAAGAATACTTCGTTATCACCTTTGGCAGCGTTGCTTAATAGATACATCGTTACTTTTTGTAAACGCCCTAATTCTTTTTCTAGCTTTTCGGCATAGGGTTTTAGGTCATCATAAGTATTTGCTTGCTGAATAGTTTGCGTTATTTCATTAAAAAGCAACTGCGGGGCTTTGCCATTATTCATCGTAATACCTCTACCCAAAAGATTCAAGGAATGAATCCCCGTAGTTCCTTCGTAGATTGACATAATCCTGACATCGCGCGCCATTTGTTCTAAAGGGAAATCTTCGGTGTAGCCATAACCACCAAATACTTGTAACCCTTCATTTACTGCTTTGATGCCCATTTCGGCGGGATAGGTTTTGGCCACGGTCGTCATCAAATCAAGCATTAACTGATAAGGTTTGGACTCTTCCGAGGTTTTCCCCAAGGCATGAATCATATCTTGCCAATGATAACATTCTAATAGCAGTCCCAAAGAGCCTTCAACAACGGCTTTTTGAAACAATAGCATACGTTTTACGTCTGGATGGTTAATGATGTACGTCTGTTCTTCTTCTAAATTTTTATTTTTCAATTTTCGTCCTTGTGGTCGTTCTTTGGCATATTCTAATGAAGCATAATAGGCAGCAGAAGCGATGTAAGTCCCTCCCATACCTACACCCAAACGGGCTTCGTTCATCAACTGAAACATATAGTTCAGCCCTTTGTTAGCCTCCCCCACTAAATATCCGATGGTATTGTCTTTATCCCCAAAGGTCAAGTGCATAGCGGGCGTAGCTTTTTGTCCCATTTTATGATAGATTCCTGTAGAAATCACATCGTTATCCACTGTGAAGCTACCGTTTTCCTCTCTAAACTTTGGCACTACAAATAATGAAATGCCTTTTGTGCCAAGTGGTGCACCTTCTATTCGGGCAAGTACAAGGTGAATAATATTATCGGCAATGTCATGGTCGCCAGCAGAGATGAATACTTTTTGTCCTTTGATTTTAAAAGTACCATCACTTTGTGGCTTGGCAGTAGTAATCACATCTGATAATGAACTACCAGCCTGAGGTTCTGTCAAGCACATAGAGCCTGTCCATTCCCCTGTAATCATTCTTGAAGCAAACTTTTCTTTTAATTCAGCCGACCCAAAAGTAAAAATCAAATTAGCCGAACCTGCGGTCAGTCCTGTAAACATGACGAATGCGTTGTTGGCGGCACCCCGAATCATTTCGGTTGCGGCTTCTACCATGGTAGGCAATTGTTGTCCACCATTTTCATAAGAGAAAGTCGCTCCAATCATGCCAGCATCGCCCATGGCCTTTATATAGTCTTTTACGGCGGGATGTACTTTTACTTGCCCGTTTACTAATTGAGGCTGATTTCTATCGGCATCACTATAGGCATTTCGAAGGATTTTCTCAGCAATTTCTTCAGAAGTATCCAAAACCATATCGAACATATCGGGGGTATAGTCTTGAAAGAAAGGATATTTAGTAAGTTCTGCTATTTGCAGTACTTCTTTTAACATAAAATCAAGGTTCCGACGAGAATATTGCTGAGTCATGGCTAATGGTTTGGCTTGTTATTATGCTTGCATACAATAAAATGTAAAAATAATAATATTAAAATTATTATGCAAGCATACTGTTTTAATTTAAGGCATAAAAAAAGTTGCCTGTCTTACGAGGCAACTCTAAAAAGTTAAACGGATTTATCGGTTTAAATTTCTTATTGTTGAGCAATTATTGATGATTGCTTGGTCAGTTTGCTATAATAAAATAGAGTTATTCTATAAATATACTTATCGAGTCGATGAAATAATATCACTTAAATATAAGTTTTTTTATTTTTATAACCAAATGGAATTCAATGATTTAATCGTGAAAGTCGTTCTTTAGAAATATTATTTTTTTTAGCGTTAATACTCCTCTTCTACATTCCTCAAAACAAGTAATATTAACTTATCCTTTGGTGTATAAATAAGCCCACCAAATCAAAAAGAACTGTAAGGGAAGACGAAGCCAAAGAAGCCATTCAGCGATTTTTGAAAATTTCCCCGAAGTCAGCATATACACATTGGCAGGAAAAATAGCGATTAACAGTAATATAATACCCCAAGCTGCCCACGGACGAGTAACAGGAGAAAGCAACCCTAATCCCAACATTATTTCGGCAATACCACTCAGCATCACCATCAATCCATGTGCAGGAATGTATGGTGGCATAATGGCTAAATACATTTTGGGTTTGATAAAATGATTGATGCCTGCAAGGGTATAAAGGAAGGACATCAGGTAAAGGCCTATTTGCTGTATCATCTGGTTTTTGTTTTAGAAGCTGTTTAAACTTTCCGTTTCTTAGGTGAAAGTATTGTGTTTTTGAATTGATTTTTTCAACATTTACGAAGCATAGCATCGCTACGTTGAGTAAATTTTGGAACAAGCTATTCTAAAAGACTTAGTTTAACCGAAAGGGAAAGCTTAAACAGTTTCATCGTAATAATACTCATTATTCCGACAAGGTTTGTGATATATTAGAAACAATATTTTCAAACAAGATGTTATTTCAGGATAGTATGGTAATTTTGTAAAATTATTAAGATAGAATCAATCCGACGGACAAGGCTGTCCGCATAGCAACATAATGAGCGTAGTTCCTTACAAAGAGCAAAGTGCAAGCAAAAAAGAGCAGGTAGCTCAGATGTTTGATAATGTTTCACCCAAATATGATTTCTTAAATCATTTGTTGAGCGGTGGTATTGATATTTTATGGCGTAAAAAAGCCATTAAATTATTGAAAAAATCAGCCCCTAAAACTATTCTGGATATTGCCACAGGGACAGGCGATTTTGCCATTGAAGCATTGGCACTAAAACCTGAAAAAATTGTGGGTGTAGATATTTCAGAAGGAATGCTAAGTGTGGGACGTGAAAAAATAAAGAAACTTGGTGTTGATAATATCATCGAATTACAAAAAGGGGATTCTGAAAGATTAAACTTTGAAGACAATACTTTTGATGCCGTTATCGTTAGTTTTGGTGTGCGTAATTTCGAGAATCTTGAAAAAGGTCTTACAGATATGTGTCGCGTTATGAAAAAAGATGGCACTTGTATTGTCCTTGAATTTTCGAAGCCATCTGCTTTTCCATTTAAACAGCTATATAATTTTTACTTTAAATATATCTTGCCCGTAGTTGGTAAAATCATTTCAAAAGATACCTCTGCTTATACATATCTGCATGATTCAGTACAAGCATTTCCAGATGGAAACGATTTTATCCAAGTATTCCAACGTGCAGGTTTTAACAGAACCCAATGCTTACCACTCACTTTCGGAATAAGTACTATTTATATCGGCAGAAAGTAATACTTTTTGTAGTAATTGCCTGTGTAGCTACGTTGAGCACTATCAACAAAGCACAGGCACAACGTTATGACTACAAGCGTGTTTACGATGAATTTTACGATGATAAAGCCGTACACTTCGGCTTTTTATTTGGTTTTGGTTCATCCAGATTCAATATATCCCATAGCGCAAATTTTAAGGCCCCAGGTGATAGTGCTGTAACGATTGTTTCGCCTGGCAACTTTTCTTTTCAAGTTGGGGGATTAGTAAACCTTAAATTGAATGACCGATTTGATTTAAAATCGGGAATTAATATTGCGTTGTATGGTCGTCAGTTGAATTATCGTTTTACCAATTCTCCTGATTTTCCACCAGAATTACGAGAATCTACTTGGCTGGAAGTACCGATTTTATTGAAATATAAATCGATGCGGAGGGGGAACTCTAGGATGTATGTAGATGCTGGGGTAAAAATTGGGATGGAAACCAACGTCAGAAAAAATGCTAACTCAACCAGAAAACTGGATACTAGAACAGCCGACCTTTCGCTAGAATATGGTATTGGCTTCGAGCAGTTTTTTAAGTACTTTAAATTTACGCCTGAACTCAGATTCTCGCATGGATTAACCAATCTGTTTATTCCACCAAGTGTGAATAACTATGCAAGAGACATCCAAGGATTGAATGCTCATAGTGTTACTTTGTATTTGATGTTTGAGTAGTTTTTAGTTAGTGATTAGTGATTAGAGTTTTTAATTGTGAGTTAGTGAATTAATGTAGTTACCATAAATTCCGAAGGGATGATAGGATTATAACAAATCAATAATAATAACACAAAAACATGAGTCATCCCGAATTTTCTCATAAATCAGTAAATTTTAAAAGATTTCAGAGATTTTTGGATTTATACTCGACCTTACTTTTTGCCTTGATGCAAAAAGTAACAAAAAAATCAAGAATTCCTAAACTCGCTATCGCTCAAACAGTAGGAATTCGTTGTTCATCAATCATAAAAAAGCGGTCGAAATTAGTTTTTCGACCGCTTTTTTATGATTTTGAAATTCGGGATGACTCATGTTTATATTTAAAATTCTAATCACCAATCACTATTTACTAATCACTCCAGAAGACAATACCATCATTTTTTCATTATTCCTTACCACTAAAAACACCTTTTCTTTACCTACCTTAATACTTCTGATGCGTTTTACTTGCCCTTTTATTTGGATGCCGTTCAGTTGTTCAGCCTCAAATTTACAATTGCCTTTGTTAATCAAAACCGTTCCATAATCGGCATCACATCTACCCATCTGGATATTACAATCATAGAAATTCCCAAGCATCAATACATCTGGCAATTTATCGCCATTGGCATCAATGATTTGCGCTGCGTAAAAAGGGGCATACTGTGCTTTCGCAGGAAGCGACTGTAAACTAAAATTTCCTTTGCCATCATTTACCAAAATGGCATTATCAAAATAATTGGCTTCAAAAACCTTAGCCGAAGCTAGTTCACTTTGTCCTACAATATCTGCAATGCTGGCTTTAGCAAAATCTTTGGCTAATAGGAATTTCTTTTTTGTAAACGGAAATTGCTTCTGAGTTTCGGACTTATTGGCAAACATTACTTCTGTACCTCCCAAATAATAGCTCAATACTTGGTCGGTCGTGCCATTTTTATCAAAATCACTCACATACATTCTTATAGGCTCATCAACACTTGCCTTTAATCGACTGTTACGTCCGAGATTGCCTGCCAGAATATCCAAATCTCCATCATTATCAAAATCAAAAGGCATCACAAAATTCCACCACCCTTTTTCAGTAGTCAGCATTTTCTTGACAAATTTTCCTTGTTGGTTTTCCATCTCACAGATTCCGTCCCATTCCAAGGCTAATAGTAAATCTGGGTCACCATCCTTGTCTAAATCTTGTACCACTGCATTTTTCACCAAACCTATGGTCTTCAATTCTTTCGCATATTTATCAGTTACATCTGTAAATTTTCCTGTGCCATCGTTTTGCAAAAGGTACGATTCGGGAATTTTCCCATACGAAAACGGCACCGACCTAGCACCTATAAACAAATCTATTTTACCATCTTTGTTAAAATCAAGCGGAGTAACTACTGAAGCCGATAGGGCAATATCTTTACTAAAAGCATCTTCTTTTATGGATAAATTGCCTTTGCCATCGTTCAGATAAATTCTAGGAAACAAGAAATTAGATTTACCATCAAACTCATTTCCACCTTCGGCCACTACCAAATCCAGATGTGTATCATTGTTTACATCTGTCCAAATAGCATCTACTTCTTCATAAACACTATCTTTTTGGAAGGCTGGCTGAATACTTTCTCTGAATTTCCCATTAGTATTTTGTAAGAATAAATGAGGTAATGAATTTCTAGCAGAACCTATAAATATATCCTCTAAACCATCATGATTAATATCTGCTACGGCCAAAGCAGGGCCTTCTGCCGACATTTTATGCGGAATTAGGGCTTCACGTTCAAATTCATTAAACTCGTTTTCTTGATGTTTTACATCTAAATTCAGGTCATGGGCTATATCGGAAAACGTGGAGGTTTGAGATGATTTACGTTTAAAATGTTCGTAATCAAATACTGGCAGATTTTTCCGATAAGTAATCGATAAAGAATCCTTTTCAGAATTAAGGTTAATTTTCTGATAGGTTCTATCTGGCCAAATCAGATACGTAGAATCTATATCAGCTTTGTTTCCTAACCCGATATTCAACGGGATTTCCATGCTCGCTTGGAAAGCCCTAACAGGAAATTTCTCGTAAGCTATGGTCTCTCCTCCTTTTTTGAAAACTAATACTTTTGCTCCGATAGCATTCAGGTTTTTCTCCGAACCTTTCAAGTAGACACGTACATGAGCATTATTTGGAGCATATTCATTGGCTTTGTTTTCGTAGATAAAAGCCTTTTGATTGATATTATTAGTAACAATATCCAAATCGCCATCATTATCTAAATCTGCATATAACGCTCCGTTTGAATAGGAGTTTTGATTATTGCCAATCATGGCCTCGGCATCACGATATTCTAAGGATTTATTATTGATAAAAAACTTGTTCGGAATTTTGATTTCGGGTAATTTATCAGTCAACAAAATATCGTTTTCATCTAACGTTTTTAATTCCATCTTGCGTTGAATTTCTTCATTCGAAATAAAGTTGATGTAATCAATATCATTCATCCGCTTAGGAATACCATTGGAAACGAATAAATCTTTTTGTCCATCGTTGTCAAAATCGACGAACAAAGGCGACCAAGACCAGTCTGTAGCATAGACTCCTGAAAATAATCCTATTTCTGAAAATGTGCCATTGCCATTATTCAACTGCAAATTGTTTTTAGAAAACTGGTAGTTATAGCCATAACTCAGTTTATAACGAAAGGTATTATAAGAATCCTCTCCCTCCGACCGCTTCAAAATCTCACGGTCATACGGAAGCATATCTAACGAAATAATATCTGAGTAATGATCATTGTTGATATCGGCTAAATCAACCCCCATCGAAAACTGACTGGTGTGCATCATCGAACTTTCTATGCTTTCCAGAAAAGTACCATTTTTCTGATTGATGTATAAATAATCATTTTCATGAAAATCGTTGCCGACATACATATCTGGATAACCATCAAAATTGACATCGCCCAAGCCTATACCCAAGCCATAGCCTAGGGCATCTCTTTTTACGCCTACTTTTTCCGCTACTTCTACAAATTTACCATCGTCATTTCTAAAGAATTTATCACCTGCCAAAGGATGGTAAGTACCTTGAAAAGCCTTTCTAACACCAAAAGTACCATTTTGATGGACAGAATGATTGAGTTGGAACATATCCAAATCGCCATCCAAATCATTATCAAAAAAGGCAGCTTGTGTGCCAAAACCCACTAAATCTAAGCCATATTCTTCCGCTTTTTCTTCATAAACTGGAATACCTTCTTTAGTGATTTCTTTACAAACAAACAGTAAATTATGCCCCTGTAAGCTCTCGAAATCTCCCACCTGACTCACGTAAATATCCAATTTACCATCTTGATTAATATCTACGACAGATACTCCATTCGACCAACCTTTATCACCTTTAAAATTTGCTTTTTCAGTAATGTCTTCAAACTTCATTCCTCCTCTATTCAGGTAGATTTTATTGTCTTTCAAGTTGGCTGTGAAGCATAAATCCACCAATCCGTCATTATTAAAGTCCCCAGCCCCAACGCCTCCGCCATTATAGAAATACATGTAGGTAAATATGTTTAGGTCTTTAGTAGGCGTAAGATCATTTGAAAAATCTATTCCTGTTTTTTCAGCTTCCAATAATTCAAAAGCATAAGGCTCTTTTTTGGTGCAGGAAGAGACGATGGTTAGGAGTAATAGGAATGCGATTAATTTAATCCGTAATGGCGATGCTAAAAATGAAATGATATTTTTATAAAATAGCTTTTTTAATAATGTTATTTCGCCAGTCTTTATCACTAGCGAGGGACTTAAGTCCCTCGCTAGTGATAAGAATTTGAACTTAACACCTCTACTCTCCGAAGAAGAAAGACTACAATTAAGGTTCTTTATTAGCTTTGATAGAAATGTAAAAAAATATATTTGTTTATTATTACGTTTTATCATCATTCTTGGATTTATAACAGGGTAGCGGATTACTTAAATTTAAAAATCTTCGGCACATCATTATTCAACAACGTCAAGAAATTTACTTTACCCTGAATCTTGATAGGACTGATTTGTTTTACTTCCCCATTCATCACGAAACCGCTTTGTTGGTTTGTTAATGCCTTGAATTGTCCTTTGCCTTTGTTCAATAATACATTACCACGACTAGCATCAATCATCCCTAATTGCGGAATAAAACCTGTGTAATTACCTCCTAGCATAATATCTTGCAAACCATCATGGTTGATATCATAGCACTCAATGGCATTTATGCAAGATAACTGTACTACCTCTGGCAATTCTACCAACGTAAATTTCCCCTTACCATCATTAATCGCCACTACCGATTTACAATACTTTACTGTTTTCACCAAGGCATTTTCCAATACATCGCTTGGGAATAAATCTGTAATAGCCTTTTTGGCATATTCTGAGTGTCTCAAAATTTGTTTTTTCAAGGCTGGGAATTGCTCTGCCATTTCTCTTTTTAGAAACACGGGCTTATCTTTTCCTTCAATAGTCTTCGTCATGATTTTATCGACTGTACCATTGTTATCAAAATCTTTTACCCAAATTTTCAGCGGAGCATCTAGCGAAGCTTTTAGGGTGAAATTCTCGCCCATATTCCCCAATATCAAATCATTATCACCATCATTATCAATATCTGTCACTTTTAAAGCTCCCCAGAAACCTGTGTATTCTTCTAGTCCTGTTGCTAATTTCTCTAGCTTTTTTCCTTTCAAGGTAAAAATCAGTGGAGACATCCAGTCGCCTACTACGATTAGTTCTTTCTTTTTATCTCCATTGACATCTTCCCAATAAGCATCTCGAATCATTCCTAATTCCGTCAATTCAGGATTGACTGCCTGAGCAATGTTTTTAAACTCTCCTTTTCCATTATTTTCATAGAAGAAACTCGGAGGGTTTTTACCATATTCCATTGGGTAACTTCTACTTCCTACAAACAAATCAACATCACCATCGCCATCAAAATCATAAGGAGCAATTATAGCAGTATTGGTAGTATTATGAGGAATCGCTCTGGAATTGAAAGTAAAATTCCCTTTGCCGTCGTTTACATAAAGTTTGTCAATCAATTCTCTTTCGCCAAAATGTACTTCGTTTCCTCCACTTCCAACATATAAATCTAAATCGCCGTCTTTATCAGCATCAAAGAACAATACAGCTGTTTCTTCAAAATAGGCAAAATTGTTAAACACTTTTTGAGGAGATTTCTTGAAACCAGCAGATGTTTGAAGATATAACTGACCTGCTTGGTCTTTAGCTCCACAGATATATACATCTTCTAAGCCATCGCCATTTACGTCTCCAATAGCTGCTTTGGGGCCTTCTTTAGATAATAAGGCTGGTAAGTTTTTTTCTTGATAAAAATCTACGTATTCATCTTCCTGATGTTTATCAAAGCTTGAATTGACCGCCTCAAAATATCCCGCAGGAGTAACCGCTTTAGCTTTCGTTTTTTCAAGTTTAGCATTTTTGATAGAACAGGTAAGCAGTTGATCAACCTTAGGGTTTTTCACAGTACTTACTCGTAAATCTGGCCAAGTGATTTTGATAGAATCTATTTTAGTAATGTTCCCCAACCCAAAGGTTAAGTTATATTCCGTACTTGATTGAAATCCTCTTGAAGGAATCACTGAGCGAGTTTGCACCATCCCTTTGGTATATACATCTGCTTTAGTACCTATCGCAAAAGTATTTTTCCCTTCTCCTTTAAAATTAAGTTTTAGGTAATGGCTTTTTTCAACTTTTTTGTCAGCATTATTTCTATAGACAAAACAAGGCATATTTACATTGTTCACTACTAGATCTAAGTCGCCGTCATTATCCAAATCTGCATAGGTAGCTCCATTTGAAAATGAAGGTTCAGCCAAACCAAACTCTTCGCCTTTTTCTTCAAACTTCAAGGTTTTGGTATTATGAAAGAAATTATTGGGAATAGGCACTGAAGGAATTTTTTCTATGATGGTATTAATATTTTTCTTCACGCCACTAGCTTCCATTCCTTGAATCAATTCGTTGGCAAAGAAATCGATAAAATCTTGGTCTATTACATCATTATAAATTCCGTTGCATACATAAATATCGTTGTAACCATCATTATCAGCATCAAACATCAAAGCACCCCAACTCCAATCGCTCCCTGCTACGCCCGCATAATTAGCGATTTCGCTAAAAGTACCGTCTTGATTATTCAATTGAAGACTATTCTGCTGAAACTGATTATAAAATCCTCTGTCTTTTTTCAGTTTAAACACATAATGATTATCAAAAGAAGAAGTCGTTTTCAAACGGTATTCTTCTCTTGGAAGCATATCTGTGGTAACAATTTCCGAGAAACCATCATTGTTTACATCAGCCATATCTGCACCCATCGATGCCAAGCTAATGTGTTTCATCCGTTGCTCTATTTCTTCTTTAAAAGTACCGTCATGTTGATTGATATAAAGGTAGTCTTTCTCATAAAAATCATTTGATACATAAATATCAGGGTAATTATCATTGTTAGCATCGCCAATGGTTACTCCCAGACCAAAGCCAATTAAACTACTATAAATACCTGCATCTTTTGAAACATCATGAAAATGTCCATCATCATTACGCATCAGCTTGTCTCCTCCGCCTTTCAAGAAATCTTTTACTGGCCAATCTTCCGCACGCATATCGCGGTTGTTGGCATAATTGAGGGTATTTACAGGAATAAAACTGTTGTTAAGAATATAACAGTCAAGGTCGCCATCCATATCATAATCAAAAAAGGCCGCATGGGTAGTATATCCGCCTTCATCTAAGCCATATTTAGCCGCCGATTCTGTAAAGGTCAGGTTTCCATTGTTGATAAAAAGTGCATTTTTTTGCTGTTTCACAAACTTTTTTACCCCAGCATTACATACATAAATATCTAACAGACCATCATGGTTAATATCCACCATTACCACACCCGTATTCCATTTGTCGGCTTCTTCAATTCCTGCTTTGGCAGAAATATCTTCAAATTTAAACCCTCCCTTGTTGAGGTATAATTTATTACTCCCCATGTTCGAAGTAAAAAATACATCTTGCAGTCCATCATTATTGATGTCGCCCACGGCTACCCCTCCACCGTTATAGAAATTTCGATAATTGAAAATGTTGAATTCTTCGGTATTTTCAATCTTGTTATTAAAGCCAATTCCTGTGTCTTTCTCATCCATCAGCTCGAACAAAGTATTTTTGTCTTTGCTTGAACAAGCAAGGCATATGTATAAAAAAGTTATAAAAAATAATCTTTGAAAAATTTTCATTGATAATAATGTTTTTGGATATGTTAGATGGTTAAACGTCAAACTTATTTGAATATACTGATTGCACAGCCTCCGCCTTTTGCTAAATTAATGCTTAATATACTATTGCTATCTACCATTACTTTTTCGATGATATAAGCCTCTGGATTGGTGTTCCAGTCGGCATTGGGTGCATCACGATAAATAATGGCTTGATACTTCGTTCCTTTGTCAAGGAAATTGAAGTTGATAGTTGCTTTATGGGTATTTTCATCACTTACAGCTCCTACAAACCAATTGTCTTTCCCTTTTTGTTTACGCGCAATCGTGATATAATCCCCTGGTTCTGCCTCCAGAATTTTAGTATCGTCCCAATCCACAGGTACATCTTTAATAAATTGTAATAAATCAGGATGAACATTGAAATTCTCAGGTAAATCGCCCGCCATTTGCAAAGGACTATACATGGTTACATACAACGCCAATTGTTTGGCGATAGTCGTTCTTACCCTAGTTTTGCGTTCGGGTACAAACTGATTCAAGTGCATTCTGAAAAACCCTGGTGTATAATCCATCGGGCCACCCATCAGTCTGGTAAATGGCAAAATGGTTTCGTGTTCGGGTACTAAGCCTAAGGTTGGGGCATTGTTAAACTCGTTTCCACGGGCAGCTTCATTCGCTAACCAGTTTGGATATGTTCTATGCAAACCCGTAGGACGCACAGACTCGTGTGCCTCTAACATGATTTTATAATCTATCGCTTTGTCCGCTACTCTGTTATAATGATTCACCATCCACTGACTGTCATGGTGTTCACCTCTCGGAATAATTTTACCTACATAGCCTGTTTTTACGGTATTGATGCCCTTTTCGTTCATCAACTGAAAGGCTTTGTCAATTCTTCGTTCATAGTTAGTAGCCGAACCTGATGTTTCATGATGCATAATTAGTTTTACACCCTTTTGTTTAGCATAGGCTAGCAATTCGTCTAGGTTATAATCAGCGTATGGCGTTACAAAATCAAATACTTCTTCTTTCCAATTCCCAAACCAGTCTTCCCAACCTTCATTCCAGCCTTCTACCAAAACGCCATCAAAGCCGTTTTCTGATGCAAAGTCAATATATTTCTTCACATTAGCTGTATTAGCACCATGTTTTCCACTGGATTTTTCCCAAGTCGCTTTTCCTACGTGCATTTCCCACCACATACCAATAAATTTCTGTGGCTTTATCCAAGATGTATTTTCGATTTTAGAAGGCTCGTTCAGATTCAAAATCGTTTTGGATGCCAAAATATCTGTAGCCTTATCGCTGATAATGATGGTTCGCCAAGGGGTTTTGGCAGGCGTTTGCAAATACGCTTTGTTACCTACTGCATCAGGAGTAAGATGCGTAGTGAGTTTAAAATTCTTTCTATCAGCCAGTAGATGCATTACTGGATAATTCACCAAAGCGGCCTCGTGTATGTTTACATAAATTCCTTCTGGCGTTTTCATCATCAAAGGCGTTTGGATAGCATTATCCGCTATTAATGACTGTAGGGCTATATCTTTTTCCTTATGTGCTGCCGCAAGTGCGTGTATATCACTAAACTTGGTGGTATTATACAAATATTCATTGGTATCATAGTCTCCCGGAATCCAGAAGGTTTTGTTGTTTCCTGCCAAATTAAACTGTGTTAATTCTTCATCAACCACAAAATGTTTAAAGTTAGCTTGTTCAGGAAATTCATAGCTAAACCCTACGCCATCATTAAACAGTCTGAACACAATTTGCACAAGTACGTTACCTGCATTGACCGATTTCAGATTCAATTTTACTTCTTTGTAATGATTAGTAATGGTTTTGACTTCGCCCCAAACGGGTGTCCACGTATCATAATGGGTGGAGGTATCTACAGAAACAATCTTGAAATGATTGAGTAATAAAGCAGGTTTGCTTAGCCTAAAACCTAGTGAAGAAGGTTTTATAATAGCATTATTTTTAAGGAGAACACTGTATGTAACTTCTCCGTTTTGCTGAAGCGTAACATTTAGTCTAAGGCGACTATCGGGCGAATTTACTTCGATTGTTTTTTGTGCTAAGCCTATAAACGAGACGCAAAGCACCATCAGAAATGTGCCTAAATACTTCATTGAATATAATTTTATTATTGATAAAAATGGTTAACTTTTTTTGCTTTATGCGATAGGCTGTAAGCTGTAAGCAATTGTAATTTAATTATTTATGTCGTTATAGCCGTAACGCGCAAAAAGCCTAAAGCTTATAGCCTACTGCTTATAGCTTTAAAGCTTAAATACTCTCAACTTATCGTTGTTTACGCCAACAAACAGAAATTTATCTACAGCTTTGGTTTCTCTAACATCGCCTCGTAAGTACAAACCTGATTTTGTAACGGGCAGGGTTGTAAAGCTAAAATTGCCTTTGTTCAACAAAACTACGCCATAATTGGCATCTACCTTACCAATTCTCAATCTAAATTTACTGTTGTTTCCTGCCAACAATAAATCTTTCTTTCCATCATGGTCAATATCTTCTATCGAAATAGCGTATACGGGTGCATATTGTGCTTGAAGCGGTAATTCATGAGCAACAAACGTACCTTTATTGTTTTCAAGGACGATGGTTTTTAAATTAACGATTTCCTTCTTATTTGCTTTTGCTAACTGATTAGCATCAAAGAAATCCTCCATTTTAGCTTCCGAGAAAACCTGATAATTAGGAAACTTCTTCTTCAAGGCTGGAATCTGCTCCGCCATTTCATCTCTTGAACAGGCTGGATACGGTTGCCCTTGAATATAATAATTCAAGAAGAAATCCATTGTTCCATTCTGGTCAAAATCATCATATATTAAAAAGGCTGGTTCCGCTTGAGATGCCCTTATTTGGGTATTTGTTCCAAGATTTCCCAACACCAAATCTTCATCACCATCGTTGTCTAAATCTGCCTTTTCGATTCTGTAGTTCCAACCAGAAGGTATGCCCAAACTTACCTGAGTAAAACGAAAGTTCTTGTTATTCTTTAATAATACTGGCGACATCCACTCTCCTACTACAATTATTTCATCAAAACCATCTTTGTCTGTATCTATGATAGTAGCATCTGTCACCAATCCTAAAATGCCTAAAGACACTTTGGTAAAATGCGCCTTCCCATCATTTTTCAATAAGAAACTTTCTTCCTCCGTTGGAAATCTATTGGGTTTGATATGCCCACCTACAAATAAATCGATGTCACCATCTTTATCAAAATCAGCGGCTTTTACACATGAGCTATTGGCTTGGTCTTCAAAAGAGATACTCTTCTGAAAATTACCTTTCCCATCATTTATCCACAGCTCGTCGTTTTGTTCTTCATACTGAGCATTCCCGTAATTGCCATTCGTAATGTACAAATCTGGAAATTTATCTCCGTTAAAATCTGCGATTACGGCATCCTGATTAAACTTTGGGGCAAGATTCGGCAATTCTTTTTTAGTAAAACTGCCGTTAGTATTTTGTAAGAAAAATGCTCCAGCCTGTAGTTTTGTACCACAGATAAATATATCCTTTTTCCCATCTGCATTCACATCTCCTACTGCCATTCTTGGCCCAGTGTATGAATAATGAGTGGGCAACATTACCTGTCTATCAAAATTATTAATCGGATTTATCTCTGGGAAAAATACTGGCGATTCAGTCGCAGTGAATAAAACATCTTCTGTTTTTGATACTGGTTTAGATGCCGTTACAGCATTTTTCTCCTCCACTACCAACGTTTGATTTACTACAGGATTTGTAATTTTCTGTGATTTGCCATTACTCCACACAATGATTACTTCTAAAGGCTTTGTTGTTTCGGCTATGCCAAAAAGCAAATCCGTTATCACACTTGACTGAAACCCATGGGTCGCTGTGACTTCTTGAACCTGTACATTTTCACCTGAACGGATACTTACTTTAGCGCCAATGCCAAAAGGATTTAGCACATTCCCTTTTAAGTGAATTTTCAAGAATTTAGCATTAGTATTTTCTTCAATCCTTCTGTTGTTGTAGATATGGGCTATTTCATTTAGGTTATTCGTAATGATTTCTAAATCACCATCGTTATCTAAATCTGCATAAATTGCCCCGCTTGCTACTGTGGGCGTATCGAAGCCCCAGTTTTTTTGCTCGTTAGAAAAAGTGAGGTCATGATTATTCCTAAAAATATAGTTCTTCGTTTGGCTCGTGGGCATTTGTTTTAAATGCTCTAGCATAGGCTTTTTAACACCATTTTCTTCTTGTTCGCTAAAGTATTTAATAAAATCGGCATTGGTATAGTCTTTCCCCAGCCCATTGCTCACGAAAATATCTTTGTAGCCGTCTAAATCAAAATCTGCCAAGAGCGTTCCCCAACTCCAATCTGTATTCGATACGCCTGATAATTGTCCAATTTCAGCGAATGCTCCATTTCCCAAATTCATTTGCAACATATTGCGCATATTCTCATGCCAAAAGCCATTTCTCAACTGTGCATCGTAGGTATTCCAACTATCCGACCATAATAATAATTTTTGGCGGGCATTGTCTTCTGGCAACATATCCAGTGTAAAAATATCTGGCAATTCATCATTGTTCACATCAGCAATATCAACGCCCATCGCAGAATAGGCAGTATGCTCAATTCTATCTCTCAATTCATCTTTGAATGTTCCATCTTTCTGATTGATGTATAGGTAATCATCTTCTACATAATCGTTGGTCACATAAATATCTGGATAACCATCTTGATTCACATCCGCCACAGAAACGCCTAAACCAAATCCCAAAGGGTTGCCCTTGATACCTGTTTGGATAGAAACATCTGTAAAACGGGGTGCTTCCCCTAGTTTAGTATCATTTCTGAATAATTTATCTCCTGCGTTTTCATCTCGTGCATTCCGCATTACAGCGGCCTCTTTGCGTTGATACCCTCCTAAATTATGATTGATAAGAAAGCAATCTAAATCACCATCCAAATCATAGTCCAAAAAAGTAGCCTGCGTTGAATAGCCAGAATCGGCTAACCCATATTCCTCCGCTTTTTCCGTAAAAGTAAGGTTATGGTTATTAATAAAAAGTTGGTTTTTACGTAAATCAGTATCTCTAAGTCCAGAGTAACACACGTAAATATCTAGCCAACCATCGGCATTAATATCAACAATACTTACGCCTGTTTTCCAACCTCCCTTTCTTCCCGTTACGCCCGCTTTGGTCGTAATGTCTTGAAAACTCAGCTTATTATCTTTAGTTGTGTTGAGGTATAATTTATTGTCAACTTGATTGCCCGTAAAATACAAATCCGTTAATCCATCATTATTAAAATCTCCAGCAGCTACCCCACCACCATTATAAAAATATTCGTAATTCAAGATATTTTCCTTCTCAGATTCTTGAACATTATTAGCGAATTGTATGCCAATTTCTTCAGCATTTACTTGTTCAAAAAGTGTTTTATCTTTTTTACAAGCACTAAAAAATAGTAGACATAAACACCCTATCGTAAAGGAATATATATTCTTTTTTTTGTTCATATAAAATGTCAAGTATTTGTTTATCAGCACTGTTGTTTTCAACAGAACTGATTGCTAATGACTCAAAGCAATAGCTACTTAGTTATTCTTTAAAAGCCTCTGGCTCAGTCTTGGTTCTGTATTTTCCTTCTACACAGTAAGCCTTGGGACCACTGATAGCACCTGGTGGAGGAGGCAATACTCTTCCCTGATAAACAACCAATACAGGCGAGTAATTTAAAGTGCCTATTTGTCTATCCACATAAATAATCTTTTCTTGTGAACCAAACACCTGAAAAGCACCAAGAATTTTCTCGTTAGGGTCGCTCAAGGAAACCATATTCGGACTAAATTGTGTTTCGGCTGGTACGTCAAAAAGTGTTCCAGAACCTTGGGTAACATCTTTGATACTCCTAAAATACCGAAACATCTTTTCAGAAATAGCTCGTTGTTCTATTTTCAGATAATAGATACTTTTATTGTTGTATGGCACACGTGCAATCGGATAATTGGTTACCTGCTGTCCATTCATTAGTTTATCCGACAATATATTATACGTTTCATTGAACGAAATATCAAAACAGGTTTCATTACATCCATAATTTATCAACTCTGGAAAAGTTTGCCCTTGTGGAAAATTCTGTTCTATACTACATTTCTTAAGAGAATAGTCATAACCACGTTCGCAACTGGCACAAAAGACGGTACGTTCATAATGCGTCCATTTCCACTGATAATAATTATCAGCTTCGGGCGAATCCTTGAAATCAAGCGTTACATCGAATCCTACACTGCGGGAATCCGTTAATGGGTAATTATCTTTTACGCTAAATTGATACTTAACGGTATCAATGGCTGGTGCAGCTTTTAATATTTCAGGACTAGATTCATATTTTTTCCCATTGGACAAATTAATGTGTAAGGTATAAGCATTGCCCACAACTCCCTGATAAGTAGCCGAAGTGACATAAATACCATTATCGGTTTCGCTAAGTGTCTCTCGTCCTCCTTTATCGTCAGTAATAAATACTTGTGCATTTTTTACAGGCACATTATCCACATTAATCTTAATGCTAGGCGACGAAAAAGAAAGTACTACTTTATGTGGTCCTTTTTGGTTCGACAGCGTAGCCTCTACCGTCAGAAAAGCGGCACTATCTATCTGTTCAAAGTCTCGTATTTCAGTAATACAAGACCAAAAACCCACTGAAAATAGTAAAAAATATATGATAAAACGCTTCATAGCCATCATTTGAATTTGAAATTATAAGCTAAAGAAACCAAAGGACTTGCAAAAACACTTAGCTGATATACCTTTGTTCCATCTTTACCGTTGGTAAAAAATACGGAATAAGGGTTCGAACGTCCGTAAATATTATATATTGTAAAAATCCAACTTCCCTCCCACCGTTTCTCTTTCATACTTGGGTTGGTAATCGTCCAAGAAAAATCTAGGCGATGATAATCAGGAATTCTATCATTATTTCTACTCAAATACAAAGGCAACTGTTGACCGTCGAGTGTATAAGTACCTGCTGGCGACGAAAACGGTCGACCAGTATTATAGGCAAAAATAAACGAGAAACTATTGTGTTTATCAGGCGTGGCATTAAACACAATATTAACAGTATGGGGCTTATCATAATTAGCAGGATACCAATTACCTCCATTAATTCGCTGTTCTGGATATTGCCCTGTAGTTTGTATAAACGACCTCGCATAAGTATAACTAATCCACCCTGTTACCTCTCCTTTCTTTTTAGTAATCATCAATTCCGCACCATACGAACGCCCTTTACCTTTCAGTAGTTGTGTTTCCAAGGTTTGGTTCAACTGTAAATTCGCCCCCGACACATAATCTACTACATTGTTAATGTTACGGAAATAAGTTTCTAAAGATGCTTCCCAAACATTATCATTCCATGTTTTGAAGTATCCAATAGAAGCAAAATCGCTTATTTGTGGTAATACGTTTTCATCTGAAATTTTCCAGCGAGAAGTTGGTAAAGGAGTGGTATTATTAGAAATTAAATGTAAAAACTGTTGCATTCTATTATATCCAAACTTGAGGCTAGTAGTAGGGTTAAACACATACAGCATCGTTAATCTTGGTTCAAAGCCTCCGTAGCTTTTGGCAACACCACTTTTTAGTTCTGTCGAAATCAGCGACACGGTAGATTTTGGTTCGCCTTCCAAATACTTCCTTACTTCAATAGGCCCTATATTCAAAAATTGGGTATAACGCAGGCCATACTGAATGGTTAATTTATCATTCAATTTATATTCATCATCGGCAAAAATGGCCAATTCTAATGCTTGTTCTTTTTCTAATTCAACTTTTGAGATTTTCGATACAATGTCTCTGTTCAAGCTCCCCGGGCTTAAATCATATCTAACAGCACTAAAGCCAAAATTAGCTTTGTGTTTTTCAGTAAAGGCGTAATCGAGGTTAGCTTTGAAGTTTTGGTACTGGATACTATTCTTTAAATCTATTCGGTTAAGTGAATCGGGTGACTCTGTAGTTGTTTTATAGTGACTAAAAGCAGCTATCAGTTCAAAACTTGCTTTAGGACTGATGTAATGATTCCACTTCAAAGATGCATTCTGATGCCCATACCTAAATTGTGATTCTTTGGCAATTACGTTTTCTAAACTAAATAATGAATCTACTCGATAATAATCATGACTTAGGTAAGTCATCAACGAGATGGTATTGTTTTTATTAGGCTTATAAAACACCTTAGTAGCTATGTCATAAAAATTGGCTCTGGTATTTTTGATGTTATCAGGGGCAAATACTTTGAACCAAAAGTCATTATAAGACACCCGTCCTACAGCTAAGATAGACAATTTGTTTTTTACGATGGGTACATCTAACAATAATCTATTAGATATTGGTCCTATTCCGCCTTCGATTTTAAATTTATCTAGGCTTGGGTCAAGCATTTTAATATCCAACACTGAGGCTGTTCTCCCCCCAAAACGAGCAGGTACTCCGCCCTTGTATAGTTCTAATTCTCGGATACCATCTGAAGCAAAAATTGAAAACAATCCAAAAAGATGGGTTGGGTTGAAAATGGGAGTATCATCAATGAAAATCAAATTTTGGTCAACAGCTCCACCACGCACGTTCAAACCATTTGCGCCTTCCCCTACCGACGACACCCCTGGCAAGGTTTGAAGGCTACGCAGAATATCTACTTCGCCCATCATAGCAGGAATTTTCTTGATACCTTTCATGCTGAGTAAAGAAACCCCCAACGAAGGCGTAAGGATATTTTTTCGGGTGGCAATACTAGAGACAATAACTTCTTCTAATTCCTTAGTAACATCTTGAAGTTGTATATCAACTACTGTATTTTTATTGAACTTAACATATAACCTAAAAGGTTTATAGCCCAGATATGATACCTTCAATACATATTCGTCTTCAGGAATACGAAGAAAATAATTACCCAGTGAGTCCGTTAAAATACCTGATTTCTTAAAATCTATCGAAATAATAGCGCCTACCAAAGGCTTACCTGTTAGTGCATCTGTTACATTTCCTTTTAATGAATATACTTTTCTTTGTTGTGCTAGTAGCGTACTTGAGAAAAGTATAAATATCAACAAAACAATAAACTTATTAGGCTTTGCTAAAATCATGTCTAAAACAATATTTAATATGCTTGACGATGAAAAGTTATAATCATTTTAGTAGTTACTGTAGAATGCTTTTTTCTCATCAATATCCAAGAAATCGATTTTAGGTTGTTTACAAACTACCAACCCTTGAACATCATAAGTTGGGCTATCAATATCAATTTTAGGGTACTTCTTTGCTTTGCCCTCAATTTTTATTATTATTTTTTCTTTGGTAAGTGATTTAAAAGTAATTGTTCCTTCTGACATCAAATAGCCTTCGCCAAGCTTATTTGCTTTATCCTTTATTCTACCAAACATTACGTTAGAGTAACTACTGGCTAGTTTTATAGGTATTTTAATGGGTCTGCCTTTATACCAGTCTATCCCACTAAAATGTATCATCGTATTTCCTTCAAATTGATCAAAGAAATTGATTGTAAAAGAGCGTTCGACAATTTCTAAATGTCCAGTAAAGACACTTTCAGCTTGATAGAAATTTGCTCCATTTAATTTAAAGATAAACTTAGATTGATTATTCTTTAATGATTGATAAATTTCTTCTTCTCTTTTATCAGCAGAGCAAGCCATTAAAAAAAAGCAAGGAATGAATACTATAAATACTTTAGATAATAAATGAATACGTTTAATCATGCTATTTTAAAAATTTATTGACAGATGAGATTAATAAAAAAATGCTCGTATGTACGAGCATTTTTTTATTGCATTAAAATTCAAATCTTCTAGTAACCAAAGTTTTGCGTCAAGTTAGGGTTAACTTCCAATTCTCTTTGTGGAATTGGAAATACAACACGGTAATCAGGTGAAGTAGCTGTACGGTTATCAACTGGTGCTAAGAATTTACCAAAACGAATTTGGTCATTTCTTCTCCAGCCTTCCCAGTACATTTCACGTCCACGTTCTGCTAATAAAGATGCTTCTGTTAAAGTAGCTAATGGATCAACGCCACGAGTAGTTCTCAAGCTATTAACAATTGTTAAAGCTCCCGAAGTATTTCCACCTCTAAACAAAGCTTCAGCTTTCATTAATAAAACATCTGCATAACGGAAGAATACATAATCATTGGCTGGTGAATCTATATCAGTGATATCTGGTGTGTATTTAATTACACGAATACCTGCTCTTTCATTGGCATTTTTAAGGTCAACTTCAGGCGTGAAAACCAATGGTTTACCTTCTCTATCCAATAATGTAACACCATTTAATCCATATTGTTGTCCAACCAAGAACCCAGCACGAACACCGCCTTTATCAGTTAAGCCTGGAATCGCTGCACCTGCACGGCTATCTTTCTGGTCAAAACTGTTATAGAAATCAGCTAAAGTAGTAAAACCATTCCATCCACTAGGAATAGTACTATAGTGAGACGTCATATAATAACGGTTTCTTACAGAAGAGTTATTCAAAAGACTAGCTCCTTTTTCATTCGGAATCACGAAAATCAATTCTTTTGATTTTGTACTATTGTCTGGGTGGAAATTGTCAAAGTAGTTCGCAGTCAAACTGTATTTTCCTGAATTGATTATAGCATCAGCATACGTAACCACAGCATCCATATCAGCTTTAGCAAAAGTAAACGGACCAGCTGGCTTAGTTGGATCTTGTGCAAATACAGCTTTGTTCAAATATACTTTAGCCAAAAGGAATGAAACTGCCTCTTTAGTTGCTAAACCTGTATTTGTTGCAGAAGCATTATCCAAATCACCAATTACGGCTTTTAAATCAGCAATAATTTGATCAGTCGCTTGAGTACGTGTTAATGCTAATGGTAAATCATTTGGCTTAGCTAAATCTTTAAATGCTACTTTACCAAAGATATCTACTGTATAAAACATATAGAAAGCACGTAAGTATTTAGCTTCAGCAACTTGTTTTTTAGTTGATCTAGTATCAGCAATAACTTCATTAGCTAAGGCATGACCTTTGTTTAAATTATTCCAAGCATTCAATACATCATCACTTTGGTTTGTCCAAGTATGCGTATGAAGATTTCGCCATCTACCATTATCATCCCAGTCAGCTCCTCTAGTTGGGCCTTGCATCTCATCAGATGGATGTTCTGTCAAAGCATAGATTGCAGCTTGGTCAGTGAACGTTCCTAAACTTTGATAAGTTGCTTTAAGTAATAAGTCAACTGCAGTATTCGATCTATCAGTACGATCAAGCACTGCATCATCTAATGAACTACACCCAATCGTTCCAGTCATTAATACAGTGATTAATGAAGGGATTAATATTTTTCTTATATTTTTCATTTTTGTATTTCAGATTATAAAATAATAGTACTATTGCAATAATTAACAAAACTCTTTTATTGCAAATTAACACTAAAATATTCTTAGAAATTAGCACTAAGACCAATAGTAAATGCTCTTGCTTTTGGATATGATATATAATCAATACCTAAAGTAGGAACTCCATTTCTAGTAGCCGCTGGGTTCGTAATTTCAGGATCTAAACCAGTATAGTTAGAGATTAACAGTAAGTTTTGTCCTGTTAATGAAATATTAAGCGATTTAGCATAGCTATTTGCTGGCAATTTCACAGTATATCCTATTGACAAGTTAGATACACGAATAAAATCAGATTTTTCTAGAAAAAACGTAGAAGGCACTGGAGCATCTCCATAAGCTTGACCTGTCGTACTTGAAACTGTCTGATATGTTACGTTATTCCCTTGTTTCAATGAAGCTCTGTTCAATACAGCGTTGGCAGTATTGTTGTAAATATATCCACCCGACTGACCGTTGATGAAGATACTTGCATTCCATGCACCATAAGTAAAGTTGTTAGTTAAACCCCAAGTCATAGTAGGGAATGGACTTCCTTTGTATGTTTTCTCAGCACCTAAAATAGTATTACCATTAGCATCATATCCTTTAAAATCCTGTAAGAAGAAACCATATAATGGATACCCTTGAGTAATTGGTTGAATATAAGCACCTGACAAACCTTGTCCGTATAAATTACCTGTTTGTATTGTTGTAGCACTCAATTTAGCTACTTCATTTTTCAAGAAAGTACTGTTAACCATTACTTCCCAATCCAATTTCTTACCTGATAAGATTTGGTAATTCAAACTAAATTCAACACCTGTGTTTCTAATATCAGCAGGAATGTTATCCCATCTGGTTGTAGCTGTTTCAGGCTGAGCTGCGGCAAAAGGGAACAATAGATTATCAGTACTTTTATTGAAATAATCAACCGTACCCGATAATTTACCCTTCAATAAAGCAAAGTCAAGACCTACCCCATAAGCAGTAGTTGTTTCCCATTTAATATTTGGGTTAGGAACATTTTCTTTAGATACATTTCCTCCTCCAGAATTAGGAGCATAAGTAGCCACAGAAGTATTAGTTGGGAACTCTTGGTTACCAGTAATACCATAACCTGTTCTTAATTTTAAATCAGAGAAAATCTCTTTTGGAATAAATGATTCGTTAGATAAACGCCAAGCAGCACCAAAAGATGGGAAATAACCGTATTTGTTATTGATACCAAATTTAGATGAACCATCCACACGAAGGGTAGCTGTTAACAAATATTTGTCGTTGTATGTGTAATTTACACGTCCAAAATAAGACTGTAACTCACTTTGTCCTTTACCTGAACCTCCTGTATATGCCTTATTTGTTCCACTATTATCAACAAAGCCAATATTATTTGTTAAATCACTACCAGGAACAGCAATAAAGTAATTTGCTTGTACATAATTGCTTTGGTTTTCGAATTTCTGATATGAGAAACCAGCAAGAGCATCCAATTTAGATTTTCCTAATACAGTTTTGTAATTTAAAGTATGCTCGATAGTAGTAGTAGTGACATAACGGTTAGCAATTCTAGCATAACCTTGGTTACCAGCAATACTGTTTGCAAAACCTATAGCACCTGGTAGAACCGCTGTTCTACTTACTGCATCTGAATTATCTAAACCAAAGTTAGCTTTGTAAAATAAATCTTTAGTAATGTTCCATGTTCCACTGAAGTTCATCAAAGTTCTTCCTGTATTAGCACCAATGCTGATTTGATTCAATAAAGCAACTGGGTTACGGAAAGCAGGCGTACCATTTGTAAAGAATGAACCGTCAGCATTGTAGATAGGATACGTAGGGTTTGTTTGAATCGCTCTACTGATTACGTTACCTTCAAAACCGATGTCACCACCAATCGCAGCACTTTTATCTTTGATTCTTGAAGTAGTCATTGCTACTGCTAAAACCACTTTGTTATCAAACAATTTGTGAGTAGCATTGATACGAGCAGTAAGCTTGTTCATTGCTGTTCCTTTTACTGTACCTTGCTGGTCGTTATAACCTAAAGAGAAGAAATAGTTAGTATTATCGTTTCCACCACCATAACTCAAGTTATAGTTTTGTGTGATAGCTGTACGATAAACTTCTTTTTGCCAGTCTGTAGTAGCACCACCATTAATCAATTTACTAGAAACATCTAAGCCAGCAGCTGTAGCATTTTTCAAGAAATCAGTTGGTGACATTACATCATAATTCTTGTAATTATTTGAAATAGAAGTATTTGCCGAGAAGTTCAAATTACTTTGTCCAGACTTTCCTTTTTTAGTTGTAATCAATACAACACCGTTTGCACCTCTAGAACCATAAATAGCTGCCGCAGAAGCATCTTTCAATACTGAGATATTTTCAATATCGTTAGGGTTGATAAAGTTCAATGGGTTTTTAGCGGCTGCATTACCGAAACCAGCACTACCGTCAGCACCATCAGTTGTACTTGAACCATCCAAAGGAATACCATCTACAACATATAATGGACCATTACCAGAACGGATTGAAGTGGTACCACGAATACGGATGTTAATACCAGTACCTGGTTCACCACTGTTTGGTGTCATTTGAACACCCGCAGCACGACCTTGTAATAATTGTTCTGGAGAAGCGATAACACCTTTGTTGAAATCTTTAGAAGTTAAAGCTACAACACCACCTGTTGCATCCTTTTTAGTAGTTGTACCATAACCTACTACCACTACTTCGTCTAAAGCTTTCGTTTCAGAAACTAATTTTACGTTCACTTCAGATTGGCTTCCTACTGCAATTTCTTGCTTTGCGAAACCAACAAATGTAAATACCAATGTTGCATTGCTAGGCACAGAAATTTTATAAGCTCCGTTAACATCTGTTTGAGTACCTCTACTTGTACCTTTTACTGCAACTGATACACCTGGCAATCCTGAACCGTCTCCTGATTCTGTTACTTTACCAGTTATAGTCCTATCTTGAGCATTTACGCCCATAGATACAAACATAGCAACAGCCATCATAACTACTTTAACTAGCGAGTTTGATGCTGCACCTTGTCGCACAGAGCGACAGAACCATCTGTAAAAATGATTATTCATAAGGTTTTGTTAAGATTTGAAAATGGTTAATGAAATCAAGAGAAACTTCACATAGTTTTATGACGAACGAAAGGAATGCTACCGAGTTAATTAAGTTTCAAAAAGAATGGATGTAAAATATGAAACTTTGGTATTTTCGCAATAAAAAATGTAAAATTGCTCTAATAAATCACTGCAAAGTAGAGGAAAAAGTTTCTATAATTCAATTTTTTTAGGAAAAAATTTAATTATCTGTTTTTTAATTTTCATCATAAAATTGTACTTATACCTATTTAAAAAACTCAACCAATATCATTGTTCTTGACAAAACTGTTCAAATAAAGTGCTTAAAGGCTCTTTTGTTAAAAAATGTTAAATTTTCAATTGACATTCTATTAATGTATTTTTGTACTTTTTCAATACAAATATCTTAATAAAATATTTTTCTAAGTTTCAAATTGATTTTATTGGTAAATTTGAAGTCTGAAAAAAGAACTTAGAAAAACTATATTATTCTTTGTAAAATCCAAAAATGACCAATCCAAACATTCTTACTCAACTTGCCAGTCAATTAGAAGGTGAACTCTATTTCGATACCGTCATGCGTACACTCTACGCAACTGATGCTTCGGCCTATAGAGAAATGCCCCAAGCTGTGGCACTTCCGAAAACGATTGAAGATATTAGAAAATTAATAAATTTCGCTCGTGACAATAAGACCTCCATTATTCCACGAACAGCTGGTACTTCGTTGGCGGGCCAAGTAGTTGGAAACGGCATCGTTGTAGACGTCTCTAAGAATTTCACTAAGATACTGGAAGTCAACAAGGATGAACATTGGGTAAGAGTACAACCAGGGGTAGTACGCGATGTACTGAATATAGAACTTAAAAAACATGGTCTGTTTTTTGGACCAGAAACATCCACTGCCAACCGTGCCATGATTGGCGGGATGGTGGGTAATAACTCTTGTGGGTCAAACTCGGTAGTGTATGGTTCTACCCGCGAGCATTTAATGGAAGTAAAAGCTATTTTAGCGGATGGAACTGATGTGGTTTTTAAAAGTGATAGCTTAAACGAGTTTAATGCTCTTGTGGAGTCAGCACGAAGTAAAAATGGGTCGGCTACTTTGGTGGATAAAATTTATTTGAAAACCAATCAGGTACTTTCAGATGAAAAAAATCAGGCGGAAATCAAGAATGAATTTCCGAAACCAACCATTGAAAGAAGAAATACAGGCTACGCCTTAGATATGTTATTGAATTGCGAGCCTTATACTGAAGGAGGCAAACCTTTCAATTTCTGTGAATTGATTGCTGGGTCAGAGGGTACACTTTGTTTTTTGACAGAAATCAAATTGCATGTAAACGATTTACCTCCTAAAGAAATAGGGTTGGTTTGTGTGCATTTCAATAATGTGGAGGAGTCTTTAAGAGCTAATTTGATTGCCTTAAAATACAAACCTTCAGCTTCGGAATTGATTGACCATTATATTCTGGAATGTACTAAAGCGAGTGTAGAGCATAGTCAAAACAGATTTTTTGTTCAAGGCGACCCAGGGGCTTTATTGGTAGTAGAATTGCGTTCGGATAATAAAGAGGAAATTGAACAACAAGCTAAAGCGATGGAAGCAGAAATGCGTGCGGCTGGTTTGGGTTATCATTTCCCTGTAATATATGGCGAAGATACCAAAAAGGTATGGAATCTTAGAAAAGCGGGATTGGGCTTATTGTCTAACCTTCCAGGGGACGAAAAAGCCGTCGCTGTCATTGAAGATACTGCGGTTGATGTAAACGATTTGCCAGATTTTATCCGTGAATTCAATGAGATTCTGACTGCTAATAATATGTATTCGGTACATTATGCCCATGCAGGTTCTGGCGAAATTCACTTACGTCCGATTATCAATTTAAAGACTGTTGAAGGGAACAAGCAATTTCGTTTAATAGCTGAGCAAATTGCTACTTTGGTAAAAAAATACAAAGGTTCGCTTTCGGGCGAACATGGCGACGGACGTTTGCGTGGTGAATTTATCCGCCAAATGGTGGGTGAACATAACTACGAGTTGATGAAGGAAGTAAAGCGTACTTGGGATCCATACAATGTGTTTAACCCCAACAAAATTGTGGATACACCGCCCATGGATACTTTTTTACGCTATACTCCGGGGCAACAAACACCTGAGTTTAAAACTACCTTCCGTTTTCAAGACCAAAATATTTTACAACATGCAGAGCAATGTAATGGCTCAGGCGATTGTAGAAAAACGCCTGCTTCGGGCGGAACGATGTGTCCTTCATACATGGCAACACGTAATGAAAAAGAAACTACCCGTGCTAGAGCCAACATTCTTCGTGAGTTTTTAACGCATTCGGACAAAGCCAACCGTTTCAATCACGAAGAAATCAAGGAAGTATTTGATTTATGTTTGGCTTGTAAAGGCTGTAAAGGCGAATGTCCATCAAATGTGGATGTAGCGAAATTGAAAATGGAATTTTTGCACCAATATTATAAAGAAAATGGTGTACCTATTCGTAGTCGCTTAGTGGCGAATTTCTCATCGCTTTCAAAGGTGGCATCTTATGTACCATGGGCTTATAATTTTATTTTTGATACGCCTGCTCTTCGTAAAATTGCGAACACTGTAGTGGGTTTTCACCCTGACAGAACGATGCCTTTGTTGGCAAATACTACTTTGAAGAAATGGGCTGAGAAGAACCTCACCCCCCCTGCCCCCTCTCCTTCAGAGAGGGGGGGAAACTCTTCGATAAAAACTCCCCTCTCTGAAGGAGAGGGGGCGGGGGTGAGGTTAAAAACTGTTTACCTCTTTATCGATGAATTCACTAATTATAATGATGTTGAAATCGGTATTACAGCTGTAAAATTGTTAAATCGTTTGGGTTATGAAGTAATTATTCCTAACCATGCAGAGTCTGGCCGTCCTCAGTTATCAAAAGGCTTGTTAGATGATGCTAAGAAATTGGCGAATAAAAACGTTAGCCTTTTAAAAGATGTCATTACGGCAGAAACTCCTTTGATAGGTATTGAACCGTCGGCAATTCTAACTTTCCGTGATGAATATCCTGATTTAGTCGATGATGATTTAGTGGATTCAGCAAAAGCTTTAGCCAAAAATGTTTTTATGATTGAAGAGTTTTTAGCCAAAGAAATTGATGCAAAGCGTATTTCTAAAAAGGTATTTACTACCGAAAAACGTTTGATTAAACTACATGGGCATTGTCAGCAAAAAGCATTGTCTAGTTTAGTGCCAGCGAAGAAAACCCTTTCGTTGCCAGAAAACTATGAAGTACAAATTATTCCTTCGGGATGTTGTGGTATGGCGGGTTCTTTTGGTTATGAGAAAGAACATTTTGAATTATCAAACCAAGTAGGTGAACTAGTACTTTTCCCAACCATTCGTCAGCAAGGTGAGGATGTAATCATTGCGGCTTCTGGTACAAGTTGCCGTCACCAAATTCATGATGGTACTGGCAGAACGGCTAAACATGCCGTTGAGATTTTGTTTGAGGCTTTGGTGTAGAGATTATTCTTTTATCAACCAAAATCAATTATTTATAATATGTAGCGGTAGCCCTTGCGGTTACCGTTTGCATTTTAAAGGGTTTTCTATTTCCTTAACAAAGCAATAATATACCAGTACAGTTTAATCCTCGTCTCTACTTTATCTTTGTAGCCATATCAACTTATCTATTTAACAGAAGCGGTTTGGTGAATCTTTTCAGATTCCCGACATACGAATTCTGATAGTCAATAACAAAATCAACACATGGAATCAAGAAGAGAGTTTATCAAAAAAGCGTCAGTATTAGCCAGTGGAGCAAGTTTTCTAGGGATGTTACCTGCTTCTATTCAAAAAGCTATGGCCATTAACCCTGCCGAAGGAAGTACTTTCTGGGATGCCGAGCATGTCGTGATTTTGATGCAAGAAAACCGTTCGTTCGACCATTGTTTTGGTACTTTACAAGGAGTCCGTGGTTTTAACGACCCACGTGCTATCACTCTCCCTAGTAAAAATAAAGTATGGTTACAACAAAACGAAAAAGGTGAAACCTTTGCTCCTTTTCGCTTAAACCTGCGAGATTCTAATGCCACTTGGATGAGTTCATTACCACACTCTTGGGAAAACCAAGTGGATGCTCTGAACGGTGGTAAAAATGACAAATGGCTTCATGTAAAACAATCTGGACATAAAGAATATAAAGATTTACCCCTGACACTGGGTTATTATAATCGTGAGGATATTCCTTTTTATTATGCTTTGGCAGATGCTTTTACGGTATGTGATCAAAATTTCTGTTCTTCGTTAACAGGGACAACGCCTAATCGTTTATACTTATGGACGGGTACGATTCGTGAGCAACAAGATTTTTCTTCAAAGGCAAACGTTAAAAATGAGGACGTTGATTACGGCAAATGGGCTAAATGGAAAACGTTCCCTGAACGCTTGGAAGAAAACGGTATCTCGTGGAAAATATATCAAAATGAAATCAGTTTGCCTACGGGCCTAGAGGGTGAAGGCGATGCTTGGTTAGCTAATTTTACGGATAATCCTATTGAATGGTTTGAGCAATATCAAGTAAAATTTTCGCCAGAATACTATCGCTATATTCAGGAGGTAGTGAAGTTTTTACCAAAAGAAATTGAAAAACTGACTAGCGAAATCCCTACGCTTGCTGTGGGTAGCGATGCTTTGAAAAAAGCTGAAAGGACTTTGGCACAGAAGAAAATGTACTTAAAAATTGCTCAGGAAGATATTGTTAATTATACACCAGAGAATTTTGCAAAGCTTTCTGCTTTCCAGAAAAACATTCACCAGAAAGCATTTACTAATAACCGCAACGACCCACATTTTCACGAGCTTACGTCATTAGAATATACTGATAATGGTACAGCCCGAAAGCTAGAAGTTCCTAAAGGAGATGTATTGCATCAGTTCCGACAAGATGTAACTAAGAACCAATTACCGGCTGTCACTTGGCTAGTTGCTCCTGAAAACTTCTCTGACCACCCTGGTGCTCCGTGGTATGGTGCGTGGTATTTATCAGAAGTGATGGATATTCTTACGCAAAATCCTGAGGTTTGGAAGAAAACCATTTTCATTTTATGCTATGATGAAAACGATGGTTATTTCGACCATATTCCTCCTTTCCTTCCTCCACATCATAAAATAGCTAATACTGGCAAAGTATCTTCGGGCATTGATGTGTCGGTAGAACAAGTAAATATTAATGATGAGAAAAAGCGTGGTTATAAAAATCCAGAAACCGAAACACGTGATGGTGCTATCGGTTTAGGTTTTAGAGTACCTTTAGTAATCGCTTCGCCTTGGAGCAGAGGAGGCAATGTATGCTCTGAGATATTCGACCATACTTCTATACTACAGTTTTTAGAGAAATTTCTGAGTAAAAAAACGAAGAAAAATATCAAGGAAGAAAACATTTCGGAATGGAGAAGAACCATCTGTGGAGATTTAACCTCGGTGTTTAAACCTTACAATGGCGAGAAAATAGCGCTCCCTACTTTTGTTGAAAAAGAACCTTTTATTCAAAGCGTACATAAAGCTAAATTCAAGAATGTACCATCTAATTTCAAGGCTTTATCGGCTACAGAAATCAGCGAAGCTAATACAAAAGGCACTGCATCTGACTTAATGCCTAAACAAGAAAAAGGTATTCGTAAAGCTTGTGCTTTGCCTTATGAATTATACGTAGAAGGTAGTTTGAGCGCTGATAAAAAATCCTTTGAGATTACTTTTTCGGCTGATAATAAAGTATTTGGTACAAAATCAGCGGGGGCTGCCTTTATAGTTTATGCTCGCCAATCGTTATCCCAAAAAGATGAATTACATACACGCAATTACGCTGTAAAGGCTGGCGATATATTAAAGGATAGTTGGCAATTAAGTGATTTTGGTGATAATCAATATCATATAGAGGTCTACGGCCCGAATGGTTTCTTTAGATGTTTTAAAGGGAATGCGACAACTCCTAAGGTTGAAACGACACTAACGTATCAAGGTACTAAACCAAGTTTGACAGGAAATGTTGTCTTGACAATAAAAAATACTGACGCACAAACGCTTCGTTTTGTCATTGAGGATATGAGCTACAAGACAGGCAAAAAAGTAGTAGAAGTAGCCAAAGGCAAAACGGTATCTGTTCCTTTAGATTTAGCAAAAAGCCATGCATGGTATGACATTTCAGTAAAAATTGAAGGAAACCCAACTTTTGAGCAACGTTATGCAGGACACATTGAAACTGGGAAAGAAAGCTATACCGACCCAGCTATGGGGCAGGTAATATAGGCTTTATTTACTGATGCGAAACCTGTCCAACATCAATATATTTATAACGGTAGCCCTTTCGGTTACCGTTTTTATTTGTCGGCAATCGCAAGGGAGCCAACAGTTTTAAATTTATCCAAATAATGGATGACAATAGAAAAGTCAGGCGTAATGCTAAAAAAACTATTACATGTCTTAATTTTAAGGAAAATTCAATAGCTGTAGTATTACCCTCTGAATCATTATGAAAATCATAAAACTCTTAAAAATTAGCTCGCTGGTTTATTTATTGATTCCTACTTACCTCTTTTTACTGACATGGGTAAAGCTTGAAGTTGGTATCACTGCTTGCTTAATAATTAGTGTCTTTGGTTTTCTGTATCTTAAAAATCTTCAATCTTATGATTTTCGTACCCTGAAAAATCCACTCTCTTGGCTTACGGTTTTTGGGGCTTTTATCCTTGCTTTGCTTGTTAATTTATTGGTGGGTATCGGTGAATTCAGAGAGCAATCGATTGATTTCATGGCGAATAACCTAAAATACCGCGACCTTGTCCAAAACCAATGGCCTTTGTATTATCCAACATTTAAGGTTTATATGTGCTATTATCTGGGCTATTATTTACCTACAGCAGGCTTGGGCAAAATCGTTGGATTAGAATATTGTCGGTATATTTCTTTAATATGGAGTACCATTGGTACTTTCTTGGTATTTGCGTGGGTAAGTACTTTTCTAGATAAATATAGAATTATGGCTATTGCTGTAATCGTCTTTTTTTCAAATGCTTGGCTATGTTATAAAGTCATTTATTGGCTAGATTTTCAATCTTATATATATCCCCCCTATCATGTAAAACTAAATGCTTTCTGGCTAATGCGTCCGCCTTTTTGGGATGGATTTTCTTTAGCACCACAACATATTTTGCCTGCTTGTTTGGGAGCTTGTTTTATGTTAGAAGCCAACTTTGTAAAGAAAGTAAATTTAGATGAAATCTTATTGATGTTATTAGCCACCATGTATTGGAGTCCGTTAGCAAGCATTGGCATTTTCCCTTTTGTGCTGTACTATTATTTAAGTAATTGGTCTGTATTCTTTCAATGGAAAAGCATTTTACTGAAGATAATGTTAGTAATAGCTTTTAGCCCACTAATGATTTACTTTCTAAGTACACAAGGTGTAAATCATGGTAATACCTTATTTATGTGGCAAGCGGGGATTAATCAATGGTATTGGTGTTATCTCTTTTACATCGTTTTCAATTTCTTGACGTGGTATTTTTTCCTAAGACAATTCGAGCATCCTTTCAAAAAGATGGTAGGGGTTTCATTGTTGTTTCTCATCATTATTCCCTTGTATCAAATCGGTATTGCTAACGATTTAAACATTAGGGCTTCTATTCCTGCTATGCTCATTCTTACGGTTGCTATTGCTTATGTTTTTGTGCATCACCGTAGTCCTAAAATATTTTATTGGCTGGGCCTTGTGTTCTTTTTGATTAATACCTTGCCTACTTTACATCAAGTTTACAAAAGTATGTTGCCTTCAAAACCACAAACAACTATCGTAAAAGCGGACTATCATCAGCTACATAATATGTTGTCTTTTCAAGCCGTAATGTATGGCGATAGCACGGCTGTTTTGGAATACTCTTTGAAGAATGGTTCTTTTTTTGAGAAGTGTTTGTTGAAGAAGTAGGGGTATTTTAAATATATTTCCCTTAAAATTTTCGATTCTTCATTTTCTATTAGCTGGTGACTTAAGTCACCAGCTAATAGAAAATGAATTTTGAGAATATAATATAAGTCCTTCTCCATCAGAAATATCATTGCTAGTTTAATTTCAAGCAACCATAATATTTTCCTAAAAAAACAAAAAACTCCCGCTCAAGTGAACGAGAGTTTTAGAAACCTAACCACTAAATATTTAAAATTTTACTGAGCATTTAAAGACGCTAATCTTAATTTGAGCGATTTCTTTTTGCCCTAGATTGTAGTTGATGCTACTTTTCTATTGTCTTTATTAACTTTTACTAGTCCTATTTCTCTTTGACTATCCTCGTCTGTATTATCCATTAGAAGTGTCTGATAGTTTTCTATTTATACAGAAACCATAAAGCGTTTATCTGTATTATCGCTTCTTCACTAGTACGATAAAAAATATCTTTAGGTGACAGGTGTAATCCAATTATTTTTTATTCTTTCATCTACTTTATTGTATTTATCAAAAAACGTGCGGATTAGTAATTGAGTTATCTAGAACAGGGGGCGGATTTGTGTAAAGGATCGATATTTAGGATTTATAGAAGTGGAATATCACTAGCATCTGGGGCAAAGGTAGAAATTGGGTGTAATAACAAAAAAATAAAAGAGTCCAAACTTATAAATCTGCACTTATTTATTGAGTGAGTTAGTGAATGAGTGAGTTGTGAGTTAGCGAATTGTGAGTTATTGGGGTGGGAATAAATTAAATAAAACTAGTAGATAATAATCAAAAACATTACCTACTAAAAATCACTAATCCATAATTATAATAACTCACTAATTCACTAACTCACAACTCACTCATTCACTAACTCACTAACTTACACCCGTCTTTCTTTACGGTATTCCGCTGGGGTTTGGCTTGCGTATTTTTTAAACACTGCATAAAAAGATGACTTTGAATTGAAACCACATTCATAACCTATTCCTTCCAAAGTAAGGTGTGTATATTCAGATATTATCAATTTCTTTTTGGCTTCTTCTACACGATAAGTATTCACAAAATCGAAGAAGTTTTTTTGAAAGTGCTGATTCAAGATTTTAGATAATTGATAGCTAGGAATCCCTAAATCGTCTGAGAGTATCTTAATAGTAAGTTCAGGATTCAGATAAGGTTTATTAACCTCCATAAACTGGAGCAAAGTATTGATAAAACTATCGTCGAGCGTTGGCATGGCTACAACGACTTTTGTTTCATCCAATTTTGGAATTCCTTTTTGATGTATTTCTTCTGAAAAAGTTTCTAATGTAGTAAACAGCTCTGGATGAGCATATGCTTTCCAAGCAACAAAACTTAAAATTGGTAATTGCATCAGTGGCACATAAGGAAAAAACTTGATACTTATCAAGCCATATCCCAAGGGCAATACGAAGTGGAAAATCATCAAAAAAAGTAAAATATTAAACAGCCAAACCAGTCTTAGTTTTTCGATATTCGAGAAGTAAGTAGTTAACGCCAATCGGTATTTCAATACTGCTACCAAACTAGCTACCAAATAAGCAACATTTGAAAGATATAACAGTAAATGGTAAGGTCTATTGACAGGATGTTTATCAAGCTTGATCAGTGCTACATACTGATGAATTTCGTTAGAAGGGATAAAAAACAGTTTACCATAAAAGAAAATAGTAGCGACAATAGCAGGTACAAAATGTAGATAAGTAGTGCCTTGGTATTTTATTGTTTTGCCTGTATAAGTCTTTACAAAAAAGTATAATAATACACCCCAAAGAAACCGAAACCCTGCGCTAAAATGAATAAAGTAAGGAATATGATTAATAATATCAGACAGTCGGAAGGCAAAAAAATGCAAATTGCTTATGGCTTGCAATAAAAAAAGTAGGCCTAAATAAAGATTACTTTCCGCATTGTTATGTCGGTTTTTCAGAAAGAAAACAGCCAAGCCCAGCAAAAAGAAAACACTCCCAAAGCCAATCCAATTAAAAAGCATTTTGTTCAATCGATTTTAAAACTCAGTATTTCAATAAAGCCCAAAATCAAATTTACACAAATTTTGTGTTTTATGATGTATTGATACGGAAAGCTCAAAAAGCTCCCCGTAATCTATCTGCCAGTTCATTAGGCAATGGGCTTTGTATAAGTGCCTCCGCAGCTTTTTCTACGTCATATTCCACACGCTTAAAAGCAACTTCAATCTCTGATGAATCGGGATGGATTGTTAATAGTACATAACACCCCCTGATATCTCCATCTTTGGGTTTGCCTAAAGAACCAATGTTGATAATATGCTTCTTCTTACCATCTCGCTCTATTACCCGATGATACGGTTTATGCGAATGCCCAAAACATAAAATATCGGCCTTGGCTTCTACCATGATGGCGTCTACATCATCTTCATCCATATCTGGCAAGATATACTCCGTAATACTTCTCGGACTAGCATGTACCATCAGCATTTGTTTTTCTGTGCCTTGAATAAAGAACGACAGTCGGATATGATGTGGTAATGACAATAGATATTCACGATGCTGTTTTTCTATGATATCATAGGCATACTTGCTAGCCGTTATTTCACTTTCAGATTCAAAAGGTAGCGTAACTTTTATGTCATGATTGCCCGCTAGCGTAGCAATTCTTCTTGATTTAATGGCTTCAATTACTTCGTTTGGCCAAATATGGTATCCTACCAAATCGCCCAAGCAATAAATGGTATCAGGCTTTTGCTGTTCTACATCAGCAAAAAAAGCATCTAAGGCAAGCACATTGGCATGTATATCACTGAATAAGGCAATTTTCATACGTTTATGATTGTAGTTGAGCTTCCGTTGAATAATATTTTTTCCTAAACCAAAAGGCTAAATTTACCAAGGCAATCAGTGCGGGAACTTCTACCAAAGGACCTATTACTCCTGTAAAAGCCTCACCACTGTTAATCCCAAAAATACCAATGGCTACGGCAATAGCCAATTCAAAATTATTGCCTGTAGCTGTAAAAGCGATAGAGGTACTTTTGGAATAATCTGCCCCAAATGTTTTACCCACAAAAAAGCTTAGGACAAACATGATGACAAAGTAAATCACTAAAGGAATGGCTATTAACACAACATCAAAAGGGATTTTCACGATTAATTCGCCTTTTAAGCTAAACATTATTACTATTGTAAAAAGTAAGGCTATCAAGGTAATGGGTGAAATAAAAGGCACATACTTTGTTTGAAACCATTCCTCTCCTTTGATTTTTATCAAAACATATCGACTAATAAAGCCTGTCGCAAAGGGAATCCCCAAATAAATAGCTACGCTTTCGGCAATTTGCCCAATGGTAATATTTACTTCAAGTCCCGTTAAACCAAAATACGGGGGCAGAATAGTAATAAACACATACGCATACACACTGTATAAAAGTACTTGGAAAATACTATTGAGGGCTATTAGACCTGCGGCATATTCTCGGTTTCCTTCCGCTAATTCGTTCCAGACCACCACCATGGCTATGCATCGAGCCAGCCCTATCAGGATTAAGCCAATCATATAGGCAGGGTGTTCTCTTAGAAAAGTAATGGCTAATAAAAACATCAAGATTGGTCCAACAAGCCAATTTAATATCAAAGAAGCTGTTAGCACTTTGGTATTTTTGAAGACTTCGCCCATGTTTTCGTATTTTACTTTGGCCAAAGGTGGATACATCATCAGTATCAAGCCAATTGCCAAGGGTATATTGGTCGTGCCATGAGAGAACGAGTTAATAAAAGTTGCTGTTGATGGAAAAAAATAGCCCAAGCCTACGCCTATCCCCATTGCTAAGAATATCCAAAAGGTGAGATAACTATCTAAAAAGCTCAATTTTTTACGTTCAGCTACGGGAGCACAATGATTGGCAGACATATTTATTGAATATTTGAAAAGACAAAAAGAGTTTCTTGGGCAATCTGACGCGACCGTTCTTCATATTTAGCCTCTTGAAGTGGTGTATTATCAAAAGCCTTGGGGTCATCATAGGTTGTACCTATTCGCAGTTCTACGCCATGGATAAAAGGACAGTTTTCTTCTGCATCCGAGCAAGTCATGATGGCAGCAAAATGTTCTTGTGGATTTACGGCATCATTATATACTTTTGAAAAACAAGTAGTGCTTTCATTTTCACTAAACCGCACGGTATAAACAGGATTGTTAGTATTGTCACTACTTTCAATTAAAAAGCCTGTTCTTTTCAGTGCATTAATAGCATTGATATTAAAAGCCGTGGCTTCTGTGCCACCAGAATAGGTTTTCACATTTTGCACACCATAATAGGATGCCGAAACGGCTGCCCAAATTTGCCCGAAATGACTTCTTCTTGAATTATGAGTACATACATAAACCAATTGGATAGGCTGGTTAGCATCTTTCTTAGCTTGAATGTATTTACTAATTTTTAGCAACAAAGTTTGTCTTTGTTCAGGAATAGTATCGAATGAATTAACTAATTCATCGCATAGATTTTTGATTGGAGGATACATTATTTCAAAAATTTTAAGCTATTAACAAAGCACTAAGCTATTAACAGCAAGATTGGGTTTTGGGAGTATAACCATCGAAAAGGGCATTCAAAATATCTTGAAATTTCTTCCATGTGTTCTCGTCGATACAATAACAAATGGCATTTCCTTCGATATCGCCTTTAATTAATCCAGCATTCTTTAACTCCTTTAAATGTTGTGATATGGTTGCTTGTGCCAAAGGCAATTCGTTTACGATATCTCCGCAAATACATGAATCTACCTTTATTAGATAGTCCAGAATGGCAATCCTTGCAGGATGTGCGATAGCTTTAGCAAGCATTGCTAATTGGTTTTGACGTTCCGTGAAGTGGTCAGTTTTGGTCGCTCCCATGTTTCTTATTTATTTATCGCAATATTACGATAAACATTTCAAAACAACAAATGAGATGCTAGGAAAGAAGATAAAATAATAATTTATTAACCTATCAATTATCATTATGAACCAACATTTGACCAATTAATTGTCAGATAATACACAACCATGATTATTTATGCGCTATTCATTATAAACTTTTGCAGTTTTCTATTTTTAATGAATATCTTGCACAGCATATAACATAGTTTTTATATTGAGCGTTGAATATTATATAGATTACCATAAATTCCTTTACAAATGAAAAAACTACTTTTAGCAGCTTGCTTACTCTTTGGGTCAGAAAGTTTGTTTTCACAACAAAAATCAAACTATAGTCAGTACGATTTGTTCAACCCTTTGTTCAATTATACGCTCTCTACTCCCACTAGAAGTGGAACAGGGGCACCTGGGACTACATACTGGCAAAACTCTGCTGATTATAAAATCAATATAGCTTTAGACGACGAAAAAAATATAGTTGAAGGCGATGTAGAGATTACCTACAAAAATGCTTCGCCTGATAAATTGAATTTCTTGTGGTTACAATTAGACCAAAACCAATTCAATACTAAATCACGCGGAGGACTTACTACGCCTATCAATGGTGGTCGTTTTGGTAACACAAGTTTTGAAGGAGGTTATCAAATAAAGTCGGTAACTATTGATGGCAAACCTGCTGACTTTTTAGTAAACGATACCCGTATGCAAATCAAATTGGCATCGCCACTGGTTGAACGTACAGGTCTTACTAAAATTAAAATCTCATATTCTTTCCCTATCCCCAAATATGGCTCAGACCGTATGGGAACCCAAGAAGTAAAAAACGGGACTATTTACGAAATGGCTCAGTGGTATCCGAGGATGTCTGTTTACGATGATATTGAAGGCTGGAACGTATTGCCATACTTAGGTGCTGGCGAGTTCTATTTGGAATATGGCAATTTTGAATATGCTGTAACAGTACCTGCTTCGCATATAGTAGTGGGCTCTGGCGAGTTGACTAATCCAAATGAATGCTGGACTGCTGAACAAATCAAGCGTTTTGCAGAAGCATCTAATAGTGATAAAACTGTAACAATTTTGGGCAAAGATGAAGTAGGAACAAGCACATCTCGCCCGAAAAAAGAAGGAAAAATTACTTGGAAATTCCGTTGCACGAATGCGCGTGACGTAGCCTTTGCTAGTTCAAAATCATTTATCATTGATGCCGCTAAAATCAATTTGCCAAGTGGTAAAAAATCATTAGCAATGTCTGCTTATCCAGTTGAATCAGCAGGCGATAAAGCATGGGCACGCTCTACTGAATATGTAAAAGGTTGTATTGAATATTATTCTAAATGGCTTTATGAATATACTTACCCAGTAGCAACCAATGTAGCAGGGTCTATTAGTGGTATGGAGTATCCGGGTATTGTATTCTGCGGAATGCGCGACCAAACCGAAAGTCTTTGGGGTGTAACAGACCACGAATTTGGACATAACTGGTTCCCGATGATTGTAGGCACTAACGAACGCAAGTTTGCTTGGATGGACGAAGGTTTTAATACTTTTATCAATTTTTATTCGACTGACAATTTCAATAACGGAGAATACAAAGGCAATAAAATAGATATGCACCAAATGTCGAAACAGCTTTTCAGAGAAACTGCTGAGCCTATCATGAATATTCCTGATGTTATTCAACCAAACGGATTAGGCTATGAAGCTTATTACAAACCTGCTATTGGGCTGAAACTATTGCGTGAGCAAATACTCGGACAAGAACGTTTTGACTATGCTTTCCGTGAATATATCAAACGTTGGGCGTTTAAGCACCCAACTCCTTATGATTTCTTTAAGACGATTGAAGATGCTGCTGGCGAAGATTTATCTTGGTTCTGGAGAGGTTGGTTCTATGAAACTTGGAAACTAGACCAGTCTGTAAAAGATGTACAGTATATAGAGCAAGACCCTAAAAACGGTGCAATTATCGTTATTGAAAACTTAGAGAAATTAGCAATGCCTGCCGTAGTTGAAATGGAAATGGTAGGTGGAACAAAGGAACGAGTTACACTACCAGTAGAAATTTGGCAGAGAGGCGGTACTTGGACTTTTAAAACAACTACCAACTTACCACTAAAATCGGTAACAATAGACCCCGACCACGTTTTCCCAGATTTCAATTCAAAAAACAATACTTGGAAGCCACTGAATTATAAGGCTCCTAAGCCGAATTAAAAATGTATAAAAAAGGGTTAGCCGATTGGTTGACCCTTTTTTATACATTTTAGTAAATTTATAATGACGAAATTTCAGTATGTGCAATTTTTGCACATTGCTTTTTCTGATATTAATTTAATAGCCCAAAACAAACCCTTACTTTATTATGCAAAACACAGATTGGCTAGCAATGGCTAAAAGAATTCAGGCAATTGCTCAGGCTGGATTATTTTATACAGAAAGTCCTTATGATAAAGACCGTTACCAAGAATTATCTGACCTCAGTGTGCAAATTTTAGAAAATTTGACAGATGAGCCTATCGAAAAATTTGGGGCTTTGTTTACGGAAGAACGAGATGGATACCAAACACCTAAAGTAGATATAAGAGCAGTAGTCTTTAATGAAAAGGGCGAAATTCTGATGGTAAAAGAAAGAGTAGACGACCGTTGGGCTTTGCCAGGGGGCTGGGCTGATGTTGGTTATACTCCTTCGGAAGTAGCAGTAAAAGAAGTACGCGAGGAAACTGGATTGGATGTAAAAGCTGTTCGTTTATTAGCCGTAATGGATAAGAAAAACCATCCACATCCACAGGAAGCTTGGTATGTATATAAGCTATTTATTCTTTGTGAGAAAATAGGTGGTGAGATTTTAATCAATACAATGGAAACTTCAGATATTCAATATTTCGGTATCGAGAACCTCCCTCTCCTTTCAGAACCTAGAAATGTGCTTTCACAAATTGAAATGATGTTTGAGTACAAAGATAATCCTGATAAGGAAGTGTACCTTGATTAGTTTTTTAGCTATGAGCTTTGAGCTATCAGCCTTGAGTTTTTATATTTTTAATTAATGCAAAAACTCAAAGCTCATTGCTCACGGCTCATAGCTTTTCTAATACTTCAACACAATCGTAGTATCATTCTTAAAATATCTTTTTACCGTCACGTCGAAGCTTCCCGCTTTTTTAATTAACGTATTTTTCGGCATCATCAAATCCCCTAGCCCAGCCTTCTCGTCTCCCAAATCTACCGTTTTTACTTCTCCTTTGGCATCAATTATTTGAAACATATAGTGAATCTCATTATCTGGAGGAATAATATTGACCCATTTTTTGGCAACTTTCCCATCCCAAGCCATCTCTTTTATATCAGAAACACCTTGATATACTCTGTGTGTATCGTTTTTACTTCTAACGTAGTCTATCGCATAAATAATGATTACCACACCCACAATCAAAGGGGTTAATTTACTTGATAAAAAACTCGGATCTTTGGCAGAAGAATTACTTGATCCGCCAAGCATATTGCCAATTAAAGGCATTTTTAATTTTGGGCGAGGTGGACGACGACGTGGAGATGCTTGTTCCATTATTTGCTGTTGTTTAATATCAAAGGTTAAATATAGATAATATATCCTAAAAACTATATTTTTAGTTCATTATTTTAATGAGCAAAAAATATTAAATAAATAAAGCTCCCTTTAGCTTATTGTATAACCGCTAAACATAGTTTTTGTAAAACACTGATTATAAAGGCATTATTTTTGAGGGATATGCTTTTAAGACTTTATAAAGTACCAATCTGCAATATTATTATACAGAAATTGTTTTTAAAAGCGTTGAATGAACTAAATTTGTAAGTATTCTATTTTTAGTTTGTAATACAAATGATTGAGAAAATTAATTCAATCATTACTTCTAAATGATTAAAACCCAATACAATGATAAATTCAATCACAAAAGCAGTAACAAAACTGTTTGGTACAAAATCAGATAGGGACATCAAGGAATTGATGCCTTACGTGATTAAAACCAATGCAGAATTTGCTACTCTTCGCAATCTTTCAGACGAACAGCTCCGTCAACAAACCGCTGACCTAAAGGCTATTATACAGAAAAACCTTGCAAAAATTGATGCCGAAATTTCTGATTTAAAATTAGAAGTAGAAGCTAACCAAGAGATGTCTGTTGATGCTAAAGAAACAATTTTCAATCAAATTGATAAATTACAGCTTGATCGTGATAAACAACTAGAGGTAGTATTGCTCGATATTCTTCCGAAGGCTTTTGCCGTAGTGAAGGAAACCGCCCGAAGGTTTACCGAGAATAAGAAACTGGAAGTAACCGCTACGGTTCACGATAAATTTATTGCTGCTAAAAAGAAAAACGTTGAGATTGTCGGTGAAACGGCCATCTGGCATAACAAATGGCTTGCGGCTGGTAATGAAATCGAGTGGAACATGATTCACTACGATGTTCAGCTAATTGGTGGCGTGGTACTTCACCAAGGTAAAATCGCGGAAATGGCAACGGGTGAAGGTAAAACATTAGTTTCTACTTTACCTTGTTATCTAAATGCTTTAGCTGGGCAGGGTGTACACTTAGTAACTGTAAATGATTACTTAGCTAAACGTGACTCTGAGTGGAATGCTCCTTTATTTGAGTTCCACGGGTTAAAAGTTGACTGTATCGACAAACACGACCCTAATACAGAGGAACGTCGTCAGGCTTATTTGGCAGATATTACTTACGGAACTAACAACGAATTTGGTTTTGATTATCTACGTGACAATATGTCACGTACTCCAGAAGAGCAAGTACAACGCAAGCACCATTTTGCCATGGTCGATGAGGTCGATTCAGTATTGATTGATGATGCGCGTACGCCTTTGATTATCAGTGGGCCGATGGCCCGTGGTGATGAGCAAGAGTTTGATGCCTTCAATCCTTTGGTGGCTCGTATGGTAGACCAACAAAAGAAATTGGTACAAGATTTCTTGGTAGAAGCTAAAAAATTAATTGCTGCTGGTAATAAAAAAGAAGGTGGTTTAGCCTTATTCCGTGCTTTTAGAGGTTTACCAAAATCTCGTCCAGTGATTAAATATTTGTCTGAAACTGGTATCAAGCAAATCTTACAAGAAACAGAGAACATCTATTTGGCAGAAAATCAGAAATTGATGCCAGAAGCAGATGCTCCGTTGATGTTTACGATTGAGGAAAAAAACAACCAAGTGGAGATGACTGAAAAAGGTCTGAACTTCATGACACGCATGGTTGAAAACCCTGATTTCTTCGTTATTCCTGACTTATCAGTTGATTTGAATCAAATTGAGCAAGCGTTAGGTATTACAGAACAAGAACGTTTGATTAAGAAAGAAGCTTTAATTCGTGATTATTCTGCTAAAACGCAGCGTATCCATACGGTTAGCCAATTACTAAAAGCCTTTACATTATTTGAAAAAGATGTAGAATATGTATTGGATGAAGGTAAAGTAAAAATTGTAGATGAATCTACAGGTCGTATTATGGAAGGTCGTCGTTATTCAGACGGTTTGCACCAAGCCATTGAAGCCAAAGAAGGTGTAAACATCGAAGATGCTACACAAACTTATGCAACGATTACTTTACAGAACTTCTTTAGAATGTACCACAAACTTTGTGGTATGACGGGTACTGCCGAAACGGAAGCAGGTGAATTCTGGACGATTTATAAATTAGACGTTGTTACGATTCCGACAAACCGCAAGATTTCTCGTTTCGACCACGAAGATAAAGTTTACAAAACCGTTCGTGAAAAATACAATGCCGTTGCTGATGAAATTCAAGAATTAGTAAATGCTGGTCGCCCTGTGTTGGTAGGTACAACGTCTGTTGATAACTCTGAATTATTAAGCCGTATGCTTACGATTCGTAAAATTCAACACAATGTATTGAATGCCAAACAGCACGCTCGTGAAGCAGACATCGTTGCAGAAGCTGGTCAGGCTAGTAAAGTAACCATTGCTACCAACATGGCGGGTCGTGGTACGGATATTAAATTATCACCAGAAGCTAAGGCAGCAGGTGGTTTGGCGATTGTAGGTACTGAAAGACATGAGTCACGAAGAGTTGACAGACAGTTGAGAGGTCGTGCGGGTCGTCAAGGTGACGTAGGTTCTTCTCAGTTCTTCCTTTCATTAGAAGATGACTTAATGCGTAAGTTCGGTTCAGACCGTATCGCAAAAGTGATGGACAGAATGGGTATGGAAGAAGGCGAGGTAATTCAGCACTCGATGATTACTTCTTCAGTAGAAAGAGCTCAGAAAAAAGTAGAAGAAAACAACTTTGGTATTCGTAAGCGTCTATTAGAATATGATGACGTAATGAACTATCAACGTAATGCTATTTATAAGCGTCGTCAGAATGCTCTTTTCGGTGAGCGTTTGGCGTTGGATATTGCCAATAATACGTATGATGTATGTTCTGAAATCATTCAAAACAACATTAGTTATGACGAATTAGAATTACGTTGTATCGAAATTTTAGGCATTGAACCTCCGTTTACACGTGAAGAAATCGGCAGATTAAATACACAACAACGAACTACACGTTTGTACGATGCTGCTGAGAAGCATTATCATATTAAAAACAAAGGTCTGGCTGAAAAAGTAGTTGCTTTTGCTAATGAAGCCATCACGCATGGTTATGCTGGGATGCAAGTACCTTTGATGAGTGGCACGATGATGTCGCAATTATTTGCTGATGCTCAAGAAACTATCGATACCAACGGTCGTAAATTGATTCAGGAAATGGAAAAATCAATTGCTTTAAGTTTGATTGACCAAGAATGGAAAGAACATTTACGTGATATGGACGATTTGAAACAATCGGTTCAAAACGCAAGCTACGAGCAGAAAGACCCATTGTTAGTGTATAAATTTGAAGCTGTTAAGTTGTTTGAACGTTTCTTGAGCAGAATCAACTTAGATACAGTAAGTTTCTTGATGAAAGCAGATATGCCAGAAGCTCAAGAAGCTGAAGCACCAGCACCGCAACGTCGTCAGGCTCCACAGCCTAAACTACAAGTACAAAAAGATGAAGCTATTTCATCTTTATTGGGTGGTTTAGCAGGTGGCAGAGGTGACGAAAATGATTATCATGACCCAAGTGCTCAGGTAGTTGAAAAAGTTGCTCCACGTCAAGCAGTAAAAATTGCTGACCGTAACCAAAGAGTGACTGTTCAATATCGTGATGGTTCAATCAAAGAGAACATCAAATACAAAACAGTAGAACAAGATGTAGAAAAAGGCATTGCAGTAGTAATTGCATAATGCTATTTTGATAAAACTCCTTGTAAATGCCTCAGTCGAAAGATTGGGGCATTTTTTTGTAGTGCAGCCGCTTGGTTTTTACCGAGTGACATCTATTCGCATAAGCCCTCTGGGCGAACTGTGAGTTCGGTATTATTTTTTAGGATATGATTCTACCCAATACTTAAATTTTAATCCTATTTCAAAAGTACTTTTGGCATTGTTCAAGAATTTGGGTAGTTTGCTTAAGCAAAAAATCAGTAATCACCTTCCAAAAAGATGACAATCAAAGAAGCAATCTTAAAAAGTTTAGAAGACATTGGTACTGATTTGTCTTCCACAAAACAAATATTGGTTTATTTATAGGTTGAAAAGTAAACCCTAAAGTATAGAATATGACTCCAAGAATAGAGACCTTATTAGAAAAGAAATTAGTTGGGAAAGGCATCCAAATGTCTTTTGCTGATAATAAAACAAGGATATTATGGCAAAGTTTTATGCCAAGAAGAAAGGAAATACACAATGCTTTAGGCAACGATTTATATTGTTTGCAAGTCTATACGTCATCTCATGATTTTATCAATTTCAATCCAACCGCAGTTTTTGAAAAATGGGCAGCGATGGAAGTAAGTGATTTTGATAACATCCCAGAAGGCATGGAAACCTTTACGCTGAAAGGTGGGTTGTACGCTGTATTTATCCACAAAGGAGCTGCTGCAACTGGTCCACAAACTTTTCAATACATTTTCGGAACTTGGTTACCAAATTCTGAGTATGATTTAGACGACAGAGTCCATTTTGAAATATTGGGCGATAAATATATTAATGATGACCCGAATTCTGAAGAGGAAATTTGGATACCTGTTAAACAAAAAGCTTGAATTGCTAAAGGTGAATAATTAAATAGATATTTTATCAAAGCTAATAAACCAACTTTATAAAGGCATCAGGAATGTGTTTTCTTGATGCCTTTTTTTATTCTGAAAGTAAAAATGTTAATGAAGAAAAATATTTTAGGTTGAATAATTTTGAAATTATAGATTAATGGTAAATGTATTTGAATGAATAAAAACACATTATACATCTTATATGCCATATAATCCTCTTTTATCAACTAAAACAAGTTTGAGTTTCTGATTTATAAATAAATGTTTACTTTAGGAATCTAAAGAAGAACTCAAATATTGTGCATATTAGTCTAAAATCTAAAGGTTATGGGTTAAATAACAACTAATAAATAGTAAAGTTATTAAGAATCAACATTGTAAATGTATAATTAATAAAACATCAATATTAAATATGAAACAACTCGACTATAAAAAAGTTTTCTCAAAATTAAGTCACATAAAAGCATTATCTCACGATGAAAAATTTGATCAAATAGTACAAAATTTAATAACTCATACTCTCACTAATATTTGTGAAAAGAATCCCAAAAATGAAGTAGATGTAGAAAATAAGATAAAGGAAATTTATGGAATTTCAATCCGAAATAGTGTAATTACTTCTAATATTGATAAGTTGCTAGACAAAAAGGAAATTATAAGAGATAGAAACTCTAGTGAATATTTTGTTACTCCTGAAATATCAATTAAGTTAAAGAAAAGATTAGATGATGCTAACAATTTAGAGAATAACGTAAGGTTAGAATGGTTTCAAGAAATAAAAAAATTCATAAATGATATTTCTGATGAGGGTCTAGAAAAGTTATGGGATTTATTAAAATTATATTTAAGCAATGTCTTTGAACAACATGGAATGCAAACATTAAATTTTTTGAATCCTAATATTCGTATAAACGAAGATGACCAAAAAAGTCTTGTTGTTATTGTTGAGTCAATTTTAAGAGAAAATGGAAATCCTTTTACAAAAGAAATATTGAGCTCATCAATTAATCAATTCATAATTAATGCTAACGAAATAAGAGCAAGTTATATTTCTCAATTAGCCGATGCTACATTTACAAGTTTTGCATTAACCTCTGATGCAGAAACCGTTAATTTTTTAAATAAAAGATATAATAAGCTTGACCTTTTTCTAGATACAAATTTCATATTTGGCATACTTGATTTACATAAGAATAGTGAAGATGCTTCAGCAAGAGAAATATTAGAAGAAGTTAAAAAAAATCGTTTACCTTTTAAACTCACCTATCATCCTGAAACTCTCGCTGAATTCAAAAGAGCATTTGATGCTAGAGCGTTATATATTAGGGCTACTAAATGGACTAGAGAATCTAGTAGAGTTGCCATAATTGTAGATGGGCTAAGTCCATTAGAAGAATTATTTCATAAGCAAAACATTGAAAATGAAATAGATCCCGCTATTTTCTTAGAAAAATATGACCATGTGGACTTAATATTAAAAGACCTTGGGTTAATTGAATATATTCCACGTAAAAGCACTGATAATGAATTAGTTGATATTGAATGTGATATTGAAGCTTATCAAAAATTTTATGATGAGGTCAAAAATAGAAAACCAAAATCATTTTCAGGTTTTAAACATGATGTTATTGCCTTAACAGAGGTAAGAGCGTTAAATCCCAAAAAAACAAAATTCTTAGAAAGTAATGCTTTCTTTATAAGCTCCGATTTTATTTTAGCAAAATTTGAGAGAACACACTATAAAAGAAGTTGGGAAATTAATTATGTAGTTAGCCCTAGTGTTTTCCTTCAACTTATTAGACCATTTATTGAAAATGATTATTCCGCTAATAAAAGATTCATTGATACATTTTCAATTCCAGAATTTCGTTCATTTGAGATTGATTATTCTACTACTCGTTCTAAAGCACTTCAAATAATAAATGATAACTATCACGCAACTTCTTTTGAAACAAAAGTCAACATTTTACGAGATCAAGTTTTACTTGATAAATTGAATAGAGTAAACGATGACTATGAAAAGCAAAATGCTATAATTGAAAGTTATATAGCTATTGAAAATCAGTTTTTGGCTAAAAAAAATGAAGAAGTAAAACAAAATATCAAATCTGTAATTATAGAAAAAGAGTTACTAGAAACAAAAAAAATAATAGCAGAACAAAATATTAAAGATTTCAAACAAGAAAATGAAAATTTAATGACAGAAAAAACATTAGCAATTAAGGATGCTAATGACAAAAAAAATGAAATAGATTTACTAAACTCTAAGTTAGCAAATATTGAGAGGGTATTAGAAAATCAGCAACTTGAAAACAAGTATCTTAAAGATTTAGAGAAGTGGAAACATAATAGAATATTATATATTGAATCTCATATAAAAGACAAACGACTAGAATATAAATTAGCTTCAAAATATTGTATTCGTCCTTCAGTCGTCCTTTTACTTGTTTCAATATTAACACCTATAATTGTCAGATATTACTCTGAAATTAAGTCATATATCGAATTAAAGGGATATTCTGAGTTTTATCTCATGTCATTGATTACAATTTTGGCTATACTAGCAGGATATGATTTACTATATAGAACATACATAGTGGATAAAGATAAAGTTAAAATGGGATTACATTGGATTAAAACATTTGGCTTAAATAAAAATAAAAAGAAGCTTTTAGAAGCTTATCAGAATCAATTTGGTAATGAGTACAATAAATTACATATTCAACCAAAGTTGAGAGTATAACTACTGCTTCTACTTGAATTGTTAAACATGAACAAATTCAACAATACACAAGAATGTTTTTAAAACGTACAAGAAAAATTTCAAATATTTAGCATCTTCATTTGAGATAAAATGTAACAAAAGATTGTTAATTTCAAATAAGTAGAACAATGTGTTCTACTTATTTGAACACCATCAAACCTTATACAAACGTTAAAATCATGAAAAATATAGTTGTCTTCATTATCGCTATTTTTATAGTTGTTGCTTGTAAACCCAAAACAGAGGTTAATGCTAACGAAGCTCTCGTAAAACAATATTTCGAGCATTTCAATAAACATGAATGGCAAAAGATGGCAGATATGTACACTGAAACTGCCGACTTCAAAGACCCTTCCTTAGGGCAAGGTATTGTTAAACAAACAAGGGCACAAACTTTTAAAAAGTATAGTGAATTGAATCAACTATTTCCTGATTTGAAAGATTCTGTCGTCAATATTTATCCTTCGGGTGATAACCACATTGTGGTAGAATTTATATCTACTGGCACTGCCCCTGATAAAACTACTTTTAAATTACCTATCTGCACGATTTTCACCATTGAAAACGGATTGATTACGAAGGACTTTACTTATTACGATAATTTTCAATAGTAGCCAAAAAGTTATTTTCTAAAACAAAACGGCAATATAATACTTATTCATTAATATTTTTCTATCAAATAAGCCTTAAACTGACCTGTTTTGCCTGCTTTTAGGCTTAATAGCCCTTGTTATCCTTAGTGAATTTAGCCAACTTGTAAGTACATCCAATCTAATTAGGCTCTTATAACTATGGCTAGATTTTCTCTTATCTTACTTATTAGCTTTTGTGCGGCTTTATGGAATAACTCGAAAGCACAATCAAAAATAGATAGCCTTCTTCCTACACGTGGTTTTTGCATTACTGCTCCTAAAGCCCAAAAAATAGATGATTTTATTAAGTTTATCCAAGAGGAACTCGCTCCTCGACAAGTAAATACGTTGATTCTACGAGTTGATTATAACTATCAATTTGAAAGTCACCCCGAACTCATAGACCCTGAGGCTCTTGCTAAAAAAGATGTTAAAAAATTGGTAAAGGTTTGCCAGAAAAACAATATCAGTATCATTCCTCAAATCAATTTATTGGGACATCAATCTTGGGCAAGCACCACTACTAATCTATTAAAGGTATACCCAGAATTTGATGAAACACCCGCAGTAAAAATGCCCGAAAAATACGTTTGGCCTAATCCAGACGGATTGTATTGTAAAAGCTATTGTCCTTTACATCCAGGAGTACATAAAGTAGTTTTTGAGCTTGTGGATGAAATCTGCGAGGTATTTGAAAGCGAGGCATTTCATGCAGGAATGGATGAAGTATTTTATATTGGCGATGATAAATGTCCACGATGTTCGGGAAGAGATAAGGCGGAGTTGTTTGCGGGAGAAGTAAATGAAATCAGAAATCATTTGGCATTAAAAAACAGAAAACTTTGGATTTGGGGCGACCGTCTCATTGATGGCAAAACAACGGGGATAGGTATGTGGGAAGCTAGCTTTAACAATACTCACCGAGCCATTGACTTGATTGCCAAAGACGTTACTATCTGTGATTGGCACTATGAACGTCCCGACCAAACAGCTGTTTATTTTGCGATAAAAGGGTTAAACGTAATCACTTGCCCTTGGAGAATGCCCAAATTTGCAGTAGCTCAAACACAGGATATGGTGAAATTCAGACAGTCGGCAACATCAACGATGAAACAGCATTTCCAAGGAATAATGCAAACGGTTTGGTCTAGTGCTGAAAGTTTTTTAGATGAATTTTATGGAAGGAATTCCAATAAAGTAGCGGAAGAAAACACTTCTGCTAATTGTTTTAGAGCAATGTTTACAGAGATAAATCGCCTTGACAAATAACAATCTAACTTTATAAGCTGATGGAAATCAAACGTATTTTTTCAATCGATATATTCAGGGCATTAACAATGCTGTTAATGATTTTTGTAAATGACCTCTGGACATTGAAAGACATACCTCTTTGGTTAGAACACACCGAAGCCGAGCAAGATGGTATGGGGCTGGCCGATACGGTATTCCCTTGCTTCTTATTTATTCTTGGCATGGCTATTCCCTTTGCCATTAAAAATCGTATTGCCAAAGGTGACACTCCTCTACAGCTAACCAAACATATCATTACGCGTTCGATAGCTTTACTAATCATGGGTGTGTTTACGGTAAACGTACCAGAAATCAATGAAACAGCTACGGGAATGAGTAGTGAAGTATTCCAGATATTAATGGTGCTAGGCTTCTTTTTGATTTGGAATGTATATCCAAAATCAGATGCTACTAAAAGCAAAATATTTGTGGGACTACAGGCTTTAGGAGTAATCCTATTATTGATATTAGCGTATATTTTTAAAGCGGGGTCTGACAATAATATAATAGGTATGACGCCCCAGTGGTGGGGAATTTTAGGGCTTATTGGCTGGACTTACCTCACGGCAGCCATCATTTATTTATTTACCTATCGAAAAACATCTTTACTCGTTTTTTTTACGGTATTTTTTAATCTCTTCGCCATTGCTGGTCATGCAGGATTGTTACAAAAAATTTGGAGTACTGGTCCTTCTGATTGGATTTTAGCCAATGGTGCTTTCTTTGCTTTCGCTTTTGCAGGTATCATGGCTAGTGTGTTGTTAGAACAATATGCTAGCTCTGAAAATCGTCAAAAACTGGTAGGGATTTATGTGGTAATCGGTATCGTATTATTAATACTGGGCTTTGTACTAAGACAGTATTTTATTATTTCAAAAATTTTAGCAACGCCTACTTGGGTTTTCCTTTGCTGTGGTATTTCCTTTATTTTTTATGCTTTAATTTACTACGTCGTTGACATCAAAGAAAAGGCACATTGGTTTAGAAGCATTAAAACTGCGGGTACAAGCACGCTGACTTGCTATTTGATTCCTTATTGGTATTATAGCATCGCTAACTTATCAGGCATTGCCTTACCCGCTTTCCTCACTACAGGTATAGTAGGCTTAGTAAAATCATTGATTTACTCGTTTATCATTATTAGTATTGCTACTTTGCTGGGTAGGATAAATGTTAAGTTAAAAATTTGAGGTTTGTGGCTCGACTTGCAAAGTCGAGCTACTCATCCTTTTAATCTATCTTTAATCAAGTCTAGGTTATCTTCATACGATGCTCCAATCGGAATTTCTATTCCTTGGATAGAAACTGTTTGTCTGGCTATTTTTTCTACTTTGCTATAAGCAATAATATAGGAACGATGGATACGAACAAATAGCTTTTCTGGCAATACTTGTAAAATATCAGACATGGTTTGACGACTGAGCAATTTGCCATTTTTCAACATAAAAGTGAGGTAATTCCCTTCGGCTTCGATGTAGAGTATATCGTCAAAAAACACTTTTTCTTCTTCATAGCCCGTCTTGATAAAAATAAAATCTCGCTCCTCTCCTTCTTTCAATTGTTTTATAGATAGCGCTTTGTTGCAGGCTTTCATAAAACGAGCCAGTGAAAAAGGCTTTAAAAGATAGTCGAGAGCATCTAGCTCAAAGCCTTGAACAGCATATTCAGAATAGGCCGTGGTAAATATTACCATCGGTACTTTCTGCAAACAGTGTACAAATTCTATCCCCGATATGTCGGGCATTTTGATGTCTAAAAAAATAAGGTCTATTTTATTGTTTTGTAGATATGGAATCGCTTCGAAGGCATCAGTAAAAGTTGCCTTCAAATCTAGAAAGGGAATTTTGGAGGCATGAATTTCTATTACTTCTAATGCTTTTGGTTCGTCGTCGATAGCAATGGCTGTCATTTTTTTTGAGTGATTAGTTTTTTTTAGTGATTGGTGATTGGTAAATAGTGATTAGATGTGCTTGCCTAAAATAGGTTGACATAAATTTCAACTTATTTATGAGCAAATCGAAATCAGATTCTAAAAAAAGTACAAGTTTAAAAATTCGTCAACGACGTATTTTTAGTGAATCATT
>NZ_JAYFUL010000038.1:0-55404 GCF_034928825.1 Arcicella aquatica
AGACCCTTGGGATGTGTTACACTGTGGAGAGGATTCCAAAAATTTCAAACTATTAAAGAAATATATAACATCAATACTTATGGGTAATCAGTAGGACTTAAGTCCCTCGCTAGGGATAAGATAAGTAGGCAAGGAGCTTAGCAATGTAAACTAAACCGCATTATGTGGCTCACAAATCACGGTTTTAAATTCACGCTTCTGCTAACCCTTTCTTTCTATTAGCTGGTGACTTAAGTCACCAGCTAATAGAAAGAAAGGGTCTTTTTACAGATTTTAATTCAATACTAAGCATGAAATTTATTGCCATATTTCTTCTTTTTATATCCTTCAACATTTTTGCTCAATCAGCATTTAAAGCTGAGTTGATAAAAAGTGAGTTTGTATTTGATATTCCCCCTACGCCTGCTTGCCATGCCTCTACGATTGTTGAATTATCGAACAATACCTTTATGGCATCATGGTTTGGTGGTAAATACGAAAGTAGCCCCGACGTTGGTATCTGGATAGCTATCAATGAAAAAGGACAGTGGAAACAACCTAAGATGTTGGTAGATGGCGTGGTGAATGATACGCTCAGATTCCCGTGTTGGAATCCTGTGTTGTTCAAAACAAAAGCTGGTAAGCTCTTGCTTTTTTATAAAGTTGGTAAAAATCCACGGGAATGGTGGGGTATGAAAATATCATCTGACGATGATGGAAAGCACTGGAGTAAACCCGAAAAATTACCCAACGGTATATTAGGTCCCATCAAAAACAAACCGTTTCAATTAGCCAATGGCGAGATTCTGTATCCATCAAGTACTGAAAGCTTAGATGAAAAAGTATGGAATATTCACCTTGAAAAGTCGGATAAAAATGCTAGTAAATTTCAGAAAATTAATATTGATTGCGATACATTTGGGGTAATTCAACCAAGTATTTTGCAATATTCTGGTAAGAGACTTCAATTACTTTGTCGTTCTCGCCAAAATGCTGTGGTTCAAACATGGTCGGAAGATAATGGAAAAACGTGGTCGCCCCTTAGTTTGACGACAATCCCCAACCCCAATTCGGGAACAGATGCCACAACCCTCAAAAATGGATTGCAAGTGTTGGTGTATAATCCTTTAAAAAAGGGAGCAAATTGGTTCAATGGTCGGTATAAACTCAATGTTGCGGTTTCAAAAAATGGCACCGACTGGCATGATGTTTATACCTTAGAAGACCAAAAAGAAGGAGAATTTAGCTATCCAGCTATTATTCAAAGTAGCGACGGATTGATACATATCACCTATACTGCCAACCGTAAAAACATCAAACATATCGTATTAAAAGTACAATAGTGCCTAAAAACAAAAAAGGGGGTGCTAAAACCTGCACCACCTTTTTACGATTAACGACGTCTTCCACCGCCTCCGCCTCCGAAACTTCTCATTCCGCCTCCACTAAAACCTCTATTTTGGAAACCGCCATTTCCGCCATAGTCTGGTCTGTAGCTTACGCCTCCACGGTTGTATCCCCCATTATTACCATTGTATGAGCGGAAATAGTTATTACGACTACCAGCCATCATACCATTATTATAACGTGGATGATTTATTGCTACAGAACGATAATAATTACCAAAGTGATTATATAAATAAGGATAATTCATATAATATCCTCCGTTATAAAACCAGTTTGAAAAACCATAGGTAGGAAAAGCACTAAAGCCAAAACCACCAAAGCCGTAAGACAAACCAAAACTGCCCCAATAAGCACTAGGATACCAAAGTGGTGAACCATACCAATAAGGATAACCAAACCAATATGAATATGGATTAGCATAACCATAATTGTAGTTGTTGCCATAAGCTATTTGTCCGTTGGGCAAAATATAGCCATTGGTTTTGGCAAAATCTTTAGCGGCTTGGTTTAACTCCTGCTGTGCTTGTGGATTATTGCCCAACTCTTTTTTATAAGTAGCCATCTGGGTCTGATTCTGTATCATCAAACTATCGTGCCAGCTAGCTAATTGGGTAGTCAAACCGTCTTTGTCAGCAACATATTGCTGTCCTAGTTTAGTAGTCAAGTCGATGTTGTCTGTCAACAATAACAACACGTCTGGATACTGCACCAACTTTTTAAAAGCATCTTGTGTTGGCACATCCAAAGGTTGAATGGCCTTTGCAAAGCTATTCTGTGCTTGTTGATTCAGATTATCAGCTTGAACCAAATCATCATGATGGTGACGATACAAACGCCAAGCGGCTGTTTGTAGGTTTTCATCATTGTTAGGCAACAGTTTATTAATATCATCCTTGCTTTGGCCTGATGGCAATGTTGCCAACGTGTGGGTCAATTCAGGAAAACGGGTTAGTTCATAAAACCAGCCTTGTTTTTTCTGGCTAAAGTCACTAATCAAGGCTTGGAAAGCTCCCTGTGTCTGATTTTTTTCTTGCTGTAATTGCGTAAGCGTTTGTGGATATTGGCTAACTAATAAAATAGCCTGACGAACATCTGCATTATAGGATGCGATTGAATTTTGCAATCCCTTATCTGTTTCCAATTGGTTGGTTTGGCTAAAAGCATTGATGTTTACAAAAAGTAAAGTAGTCATCAATAAAATTGTAGAAAGAACCCCGTTGATTTTTGTGATTCTTTTTGTGGCAATGCCCTCAACAATCATGTTAGTTTTCATTTCTTCAGTGATTAAAATATTTGCTTTAAATTGAAACTGAGAACCCTTTTCCAAAGCCTGTGTATAGCGTATCATCAAGAACGTATATTATACGACTGACAGGCGTGTGTTCAAGAAAAAGAGAATTAAATTTTAATTTAAAAGGACAAGTATTTCCAAGAATGAAAAAGAATAAATAAATGAGGGAATTTGTGATTATTTACATCTAAAACGGATGTTAAAGTAGCTTTATTTTGAACAAACAATAATAATTTATTAGCACGACTCCAAAGCAAACCGCTATCAAGGTCATTTGCTTGGTGTTGAGAAAGCTTATCTCCTTCCTCTAAACCATCATTAGGAATTGATTTTAATAAAGTATTTTGATTTTGTAAATGGTTCGCACCAGCTGCTCGATTACTTTTTTCAGATTTCAATACCAAGCCATTGTGGTGGGTAGGCATCTTTGCTAAGATTAACCATACACTACTAAACAGTAATAATGACCATATGAATCTTTTTAGTAACATGACGTTCGTGCAATGCGTAATATAAAATAGTAATCTACTTTAACCTATTTTATCACTTCGACTATCTGATTCTACAAAGGTTTAATCTTATGTAAAAAAATAATAAAATTTTAATAAAATCAGTTAATAAGATGACAATGATCAATAGTAGATTATTGTAGTTTATCAACAATATCACTATTTACTAATCTCAACTTATCAATAAAACAACATGCATTCAAACCAAGCCATTGTTACATTTTTCCAAATAGTCATTAACTTAACCTGTTGTATTTTCTAAGTAAATTCTAATATTAGATTAAGCTATGGTTAAGTTATGAGTTTCAATTTTGAATTATCAAACCGTTCGTTATCGCTGTTTTGATGATTTTCCAACCTAAAACTCATATATTATGGATACACAAGCAGTTCAGAAAATACTTGTTCCAATTGACTTTAGTGAATCTTCAATGAATGCGCTTCATACCGCTATTGGAATGGCCAAACGTCAGCATGCACAATTGATTTTACTGCATGTAGTAAATATTAGTCCTTTGGTTAATAACAAGGACGACGGCACTATGATTAGTGACTCAAACCTGCAAACACTTCTTGATACTCACCAAACTAATCTTAGAAAACTTGCTGATAAAATTACTAATGAAGAGTTTATCGATTGCCGAGCCATTATCAGAACGGGATGGGTTTGTCCAGAAATAGTAAGAGCCACAGTTGATTTTTATGCCGACTTGATTGTAATGGGAAAACATGGCGTATCAGGCACTAAAGAATTCATGATGGGCTCAAATGCCTTTAATGTACTGAAAAATGCCTATTGTCCCGTGTTGCTAGTTCCGTCTCATCGACGATTTGAAGCCTTCAAAACCATTGTTTATCCTATCAGACCTGTTGAAGGAGCCATCCAAAAATATAGCATGGCACGAAATTTATTGAGAGAAAATGACGCCGAATTGATAGTCGTCGGGCTCTTGGAAAATGGCGAAAAAGCAAGTTTTGAAATGCTAAGTCAGGAAACTTTCAAACTCGATAAAAAATTAAAGGAGGATAACCTAAAATCACAAACTGGTTTTTATTACTGCGATTCAGTAGTAGCAAAAGTGCTTGAAAAAACCACTGATTTTATGGCTGACTTGCTGATTATTACCGCATCGATAGACCACCACATTCAGGATTATTACGTTGGTCCTTTTGTTCAGCAGATAGTCCATTATGCCAGAGTACCTGTTTTATCTATCAGACCCAAACCAGCCGATGCTTTTGTGGTAAAGTCGATTAATGAAGATGAAGAAAACAGTGAATACCCCTACCCTGTGCAAATGTTAGGGATAATTTAACAAAACAACTACAAGAACCATATCGTCAAATTATTCAATTAATCGGTTTAATATTTTCACCTTAATTTTTTAAATCATGGAAAATCTAATAATCAAAAAAATCCTAGTGCCTATTGATTACAGCAATTTATCATTAAATGCCTTAGATTATGCTGTACACATGAGTCAAGATTATGAATCTACTATCCATCTACTACACGTCATTGACCCTGATACGTATTTAACTATTTCCGAACATGGTGTAGAGTTGGATTTGACCAGAGAGAACGTTATCCAACGAGAAAACAGAAAATTAGCCAAATTGGCTGAATCTGTTACATCCAAACATCCTATTACGGTGATTCCGATGTGTGTCGTGGGGAGTGTAGTTAGCGAGATTATTAAAATAGCGGAATATCATGCCGTAGATATGATTGTAATGGGAACGCATGGTATTTCGGGCTTTAAATCATTTTTTATGGGAACAAATGCTTTTGATGTAAGCAAAAAAGCCTCTTGTCCTGTTCTTACCATACCAAACGAGAAGAAATGGAAGAATTTCGAGAAAGTGTTGTTCCCTGTAAGAACCATTCCGAATGCCTTGCATAAATATGAATTCGCTAGAAAAATCATCACAAAACATCAGTCTGAACTCATTATTTTAGCTTTATTAGACGACGACAGCAGTAAGAAATCAAACTATTTAGACCAAGAGTTGAAGGCCTTGAACGAAAAACTGGTTGAAGATAATATCAAAGGCTATTCTATCTTTACTTATACTGATTCCGTAGCCCATGCGGCCTTGCGAAAATCAGATGAATTAGATATTGATTTGATGATTATCACTGCCGATTTTAGCTATTCAATTGAAGACTACTTCGTTGGTCCTTTTGCCCAACAGGTGCTGAATCATGCCAAAATTCCAGTGTTGTCTGTCAGACCACAAGAGGAACCTGCAAAAGCTGAAAAAACATTAACTGATGAAACCGTGAGTAGTAATTAGATTTTTGTAATACCTCTTTGAAAACAATCTCATGCAAGCAACTCAGGACTTTCATCAAAAAGTCATTTCAAATTCGCCTCAAGGGGATTCCCCTCACGGGTATTCTTGGGCTTGGTTTTGGTTTTCTACCACCATAATTGCTTTGGTAAGTACTATTAGCATTTATTACTGGAAAGATTACCAAAACCAAGTAGCTCAGGAAATATTGGTGTTTGATACCAACAAAGACATTAATCAGAAAGAACAACAAATATTAAAAACCCTTTGTAAGCCCTTGCTGTGGTCTATCCAAACCAACATGATGAAAAAGGACTTAAAAAGGATTAATGGATTTGTCCATAATATTGTTCAAATGAATCATTTCTCTAATATCAACATCGTAGATACTGAAGGGAAGATTCTGGTGGCTAGCAACAAAAACTATGAAAACACTTCGGCGTTGGCACTGTATGCCTCGCCGTTGTTTGTACAGGATTCTATCGTTGTTTTACAAAAAACCAATAAGGTTTGGGTAGTGGCAGCTCCTATCAAAAACATAGAAAGAAGGATTGGGACACTCTTTTTTGATTATTCTCCCAATACTTCTACGAGTATTAAGTAGCGATAGCGTTAATAGCCCCGTGCCAGATTCGCTATATTTACTAAGGCTTCGCCACATTCAAACCTTGACAGGTTCTCAAGAAAAAACTTAATTTTATCAATATTCTCATTCGCCCATCCGCCAGAGGTATGCTGTGTTAATAACACATTGTGCATTTGCCAAAGCAGGTGGTCGTCTGGAAGTGGCTCTGTGGCTGTCACATCCAATACAGCTCCGTAAAGCTGATTATTCAATAACATTTCTATCAAAGCCTGCTCGTCCACTGCCGAACCTCTGCCTACATTTACAAACAAAGCAGTGCATTTTAGTAGGTGCAAACGTTCTTTGTTAAACAAACCAATGGTTTCGGGCGTTTCGGGCAAAGTAGCTACTACAATATCAGTCGTTGGCAAATGTTCTTCTAGTTGTGTAATCGTTTTAGAGTCCAAAACGGTGGTTTTACAGTTAAACCCTGTCAGTAAATCTCTTACTTTTAGTCCGATTGCACCAGCCCCAAGCACTAATACTTTGGCATTATTTAATAGATGCAAGGTAGAACGCAAAGGCGTACCTACCCACTTTGTCTGCATTTGTAGTTGGGTTAAATGGTTGACACCACGGTACATCGCTAAAATACCTGCCACCGCCGTTTCCGCTACCGACTGCCCGAAGAAGCCCTTTAGGTTGGTTATTTTAAAGGTATGGTCGGTTAATTGCTGATAAGGGTCTAGTCCCGCAGAATGCAGTTGTAGCCATTTCAATTGGGTAGTTTTCTGAGCCCATGCCAGCGGCACATTGCCAAAGCAAATACTTGCACTCAAGAACTCCTCCTCTCTTTTTTCAGCGGGAATCTCTTCTCCTATAACAATTTTATATTTCTCCGATAATTGTTCTTTGATAAGCAAAGCTTCGTTTTCTTCAAATTTGGTATGAATATATATTTTCATGTTGAATTGATTGTTTTTAAGAAAATCTCATTTGTTGTGGTATCCGCCCCTACTATTTTCTGGAACAGTTTTTTAAATACTAATTTTGTTGAGTAAGCTTTGACAACTTTTGAAAGTTGTCAAAGCTTACGAAGTTATTTGTTGGCATTGATTTAATAATATGCTTTTATTTCTAGCGAGGAGCTTAAGTCCTATTGATTAGTAATAAGTTTATAAATTTCTAATAATTAGATACTTATCCCTAGGGAGGGACTTAAGTCCCTCCCTAGGGATAAGGTCTTCAAAGCCTGGTTTTAAAGGTCATTTTAACCAATTTTATCAATAATCACATCTTCCATTTTAACTTTTTAAAAGATGTGGGTAATGACTAGGACTTAAGTCGCTCGCTAGAAATATAACGTTAAATAATCGTCATTATGTATGCCTTCGTTATTTTATGGTATTCTGTCAGTTTTCCAATAAAAAACTGCTAGTATGGCAAATCAACAATGGTGTTCTGCCATTATGGCACAAAAAAAGGGTTAAAAAGGTACTGGCATTAAGATTGTTGAAAGTAAGGAAATCTCTATCTGTTTATGTAATGATTGAATAGCACAAAACATATTTAGAGTAACAAAAATAGGCAAACATTCTTGTAAGCCTCTTTATAGTAAAAATAAAAAATCTTATTCATATACTTAATTAATATTAACAATGGGAAAAATTATCGGTATTGACTTAGGAACAACCAACTCTTGCGTAGCTGTAATGGAAGGTAACGAGCCAGTCGTAATCGCTAACTCAGAAGGTCGTCGTACTACACCTTCAATCGTTGCCTTCTTAGATAATGGTAACGGTGAACGTAAAGTCGGAGACGCTGCCAAACGTCAGGCTATCACTAATCCTAAAAACACAGTTTCTTCTATCAAACGTTTCATGGGTAAACGTTATTCAGAAGTTGGTAGTGAATTAAAAACGATTGCATACACTGTAGAACAAGGTTCAAACGATACGCCACGTGTACGCATCGGTGACCGTTTGTACACACCTCAAGAAATTTCTGCTCAGATTCTGACTAAAATGAAACAAACTGCCGAAGATTATTTAGGGCAGACTGTTACAGAAGCAGTTATTACAGTACCTGCTTATTTTAACGATGCAGAGCGTCAGGCGACTAAAGAAGCAGGACAAATTGCAGGTTTAGAAGTTAAACGTATCATCAACGAGCCAACGGCAGCAGCCTTAGCTTACGGTCTTGACAAAGGCGGTAAAGATATGAAAATCGCTGTATTCGACTTAGGTGGTGGTACTTTCGATATATCAGTATTAGAATTAGGTGATGGCGTATTTGAAGTAAAATCTACTGACGGTGATACACACTTAGGTGGTGACGACTTCGACCAAGTAATCATCGAATGGTTAGCAAACGAATTTAAAAACGACGAAGGTGTTGATTTGCGTAAAGATGCAATGGCACTTCAACGTTTGAAAGAAGCAGCTGAAAAAGCAAAAGTAGAATTATCATCTAGTGCATCTACTGAAATCAACTTGCCATATATCTTCCCTGTGGACGGTATGCCTAAACACTTAGTACGTACTTTATCTCGTGCTAAATTTGAGCAATTGGCAGATTCTTTAATCCAAAGAATGCTTGAGCCTTGTAAGCGTGCGATGAAAAATTCGAGCTTTTCAAACGCTGATATCGACGAAGTAATCTTGGTTGGTGGTTCAACGCGTATTCCAAGAGTAGTAGAAGAAGTTGAGAAATTCTTTGGTAAAAAACCTTCTAAAGGTGTTAACCCTGACGAAGCTGTAGCGATTGGTGCAGCAGTTCAAGGTGGTGTATTGACAGGTGAAGTGAAAGACGTATTATTGTTAGACGTTATTCCTTTGTCGTTAGGTATCGAAACAATGGGTGGCGTGTTCACTAAATTAATCGAAGCCAACACTACGATTCCTACGAAGAAATCTGAAACATTCTCGACTGCGTCAGACAACCAACCTTCAGTAGAATTGAACGTATTGCAAGGAGAACGTCCGTTAGCAACTCAGAACCGTTCATTAGGACGTTTCCACTTAGACGGTATTCCACCAGCACCACGTGGCGTTCCACAAGTAGAAGTTACTTTCGACATCGATGCCAATGGTATCCTTCACGTATCTGCAAAAGACAAAGGAACAGGCAAAGAAAGCAATATCCGTATTGAGGCATCAAGCGGTTTGACTGATGCTGAAATCGAAAAAATGCGTCAAGAAGCGAAAGCTAACGAAGCAGAAGATAAAGCTGAACGTGAAAAAATTGAAAAAATCAACCAAGCTGATTCATTGATTTTCCAAACAGAAAAACAATTGAAAGAATACGGTGATAAATTATCAGCAGGTAATAAATCAGCGATTGAAGATGCTTTAGGTGAATTAAGAACAGCACACGGTTCACGTGATGTAGCTTCTATTGATTCATCACTTGAAAAATTGAACAACGCTTGGGCAGCAGCTTCGCAAGAAATGTATGCACAAGGTAGCCCAGAGGGAGCACAACCAACAGGAGATGCAGGACAACAAACTGCTGATTCAGGTTCTTCTTCACAAGCAGAAGATGTTCCTTTTGAAGAAGTGAAATAAGTAGCTTTAGGCTGTAAGCTGAAATATTTAAGAGTACCATAAAATCTTTAATCGTATTTTGATTGGGTTTTGTGGTACTTTTTTTGGTTAATCAATCTAAAATTATGATTGTTTAGCGGAATGAAAATTTAAATTATTAGGGTATATTGTGGTTATATACTTGTTATTAGCAGCCTTAAAATACAACATGGACAAATTGATATATTATCCGAGCTTTGAGCCAAAAGATATAGATTGGTTGAAATATGCTCTTATCTACATTGACCAATTCTCTCCAATAATTCCAGATAGAGGAAGAAATACCTTGTCTGATGATTTTAAGAAAATTGAAAATGGTACAGACCTTATAATAGTGCACAAGCCAGAATGGTGGCAAGGAGACAATGCAGCCACAAAAGCATTAAAAGAAATTGAATTTATTGAATCTCATCCCGAACAATTTCGAGACAAACTTCAAGCTGTTAATATTAATAGAACTTGGAAAGATTCCAAAAACTGGAAGTTTAAACTATACGAAGAGAAGTTTAATACAACATTTAAATATGAATGTATAGAAAAAGGACTTGGTGAAGAATGTAATGGAGGAATATTAATTTCAGAAGAATTGGCTAACCTTTACATGACATTTCTTGCTGAAGAGATAGCATTTGAGAAAGTTGGAAACCCAATAACTGATTCTACTAAATATGACCAACTATCAAGTTATTTAAGAGCAAGAAATCCTAAAAAAGAGACCCTATTAAACACCGCAAAGATAGTTGTAAATAAAAAACTTCCAGAAAATATTGAAAATATTGACTTGAAGAAATTTATTGAATTTAGACAAGAAAGTGGGATTAAAGAATTGAGACAATCATTTAATCAATCTCTATTAAAATTTTACGAATCCTTAGAAAGTGACTTTAACCCACAGAAGTACATTAATGATTTAGAAGGATTCAATAAGGAATTAATAAAGGAAATAGGACTGTTTTTTGGAGGTTATATATCAACAACTCTTGGAGCAGATATATTATTAAATAATCTCGAAAAACTTGAAGCAATTAAACAAATAATTGAAGGAAGCATTTTGACAATTACAGGAAAATGTGCCATTAATAAAGCGTGGTCAGATGGAAGAGAAAAACGACACGCAAGAAAATTCCTTAGCAAAATAAAACAAATTGGATAGAAAGGTAGCACTAACTAGCGAAAGTGTTAAGCAAAGCGTCACTTGTGCTAAACTTTAATTCAGTTTGAAACTGATGTAGATAAATATTCAAGATTTCCTAAATCTCCCTTTTTACTATCTTGGTATTGTAAAATGGGAGATTTTTGTTGAATGTGATTTGAAAAGATTTCAAATTACTTTAGTTTTACTGTATGGATACATTATACACTGACGACCAAATATTTATTCCAATCATTTCTGATTATGGCTTTAAGGCAACCTTTGGGAATGAAACTAATACGCTTTTTCTACGGAAAGCCCTACAAGCACTTATCAAAACAGAAACGCCTATTAAAGAAGTAAAATTTGATAAAAATACCTTCGAAGGACTTACTCAAGATAGTAGAAGTGGCGTTTATGATTTAGCCTGTACTGATGAAAATGACAATCATTTTATTGTAGAAATGCAATATGGAGAAGAGCCATATTTTGTCCAACGAATGAAATTCTACTCTTTGCACAAATTCAATGCAATGGTAAAAAAAGGTAAATTTGATTATGGTACACTTACTAAAATTTACTGCGTTGCTATTTTGGCAAATACAATTTTACCTTACAAGCAATATCATACACTTGCTAATCTTAGAAATGAGCTAGGTGAACTTTTTGATGAGCAAATGACGTTTGTTACAATAGAATTGAATAAATTTGAATTACAAGAAGCTGATTGTCAAACAGATTTAGAAAAACTGATTTATACGATGAAAACGATACATACTGTTACTCAACCAATACAGTTTCCACAATTTTGGAATGAAGAATGGCTAAAAGTCGCCATAGATGAATTAGATAGTCGTAAAATGACCCCAGATGAAAGGGCTTCATTTGAGATGGTGGTAGCTCGTAATGCTGAGGCTGTGAAAGCTGAAAATAAAAAAATTGCGGAAATACGATTAGCTGATAAAGTTCACATTGTACAAAACCTCTTGTCTCAAACTGACTTTGACTTAGAAAAAATAGCTAAGATTGCAGATGTTACTTTAGACTTCGTAAAAAACATTCAACAAAAACTTAATTCTGAAAAGTAATTTTGTAAATAAATTGAATCTCCCACTCACGCTGTTCGAGATGTTCCAAAGGATAATCTCGAACTATTGATAAAAAGGACTTCTAGTCCGCTAAAACTACTCATTAGCACAAGCAAGTGACAAGCCAACCATCGTTTGTGCTAAATTTTACTACAGTTTGAAATTGAAGTAAGTAAATATTAAGCTTTCCTAAATCTCTCATTTTACTATTGTTGATATAATAGTAAAATGAGAGATTTTTATTGCGATTTATTGAAATATTTTTAGTTTTGAATATGGAAAAGAAATCTACAAGACAAGAAGGTAATCAGTACGATAAAATCGTAAAGGAGAATATTGAAAGCATCATACCTGCTTTAATGAATAGTGTTTTGGGTTTTAAGGTTAGTAAAGCAGAAGTGATAAAAGAAAAGCTACACGCTGTTCGAGATGTTCCAAAGGGCATCTCGAACTATTGATAAAAAGGACTTCTAGTCCGCTAAAACTTACCAACACGCTGTTCGAGATGTTCCAAAGGGCATCTCGGGGACGCCAAGTCGAACTATTGATAAAAAGGACTTCTAGTCCGCTAAAAATTACCCACTAGCACAAGCAAGTGTTTAAATATTAAAAGTACCATAAAATCTTTAATCGTATTTGATGGGGTTTTGTGGTACTTTTTTTTTTGCTTTTGGATTTTATCTTTCTTGGGTAAAAATATTATATTGCGATTATCCTGTCATTAGGATGGATAAACGCAATATGAATTTAAATTATTAGGGTATATTACGGATATATACTCACTGGTGGGCATTCGATAAAACACCTTATGGACAATAAAGAACAACTTTTTGACAGGCTTAAAGCGAACGGGCTAGATCACTTTTTTGACAAATTAGAGCCTTTTGTTAAAAATACAATCAGACTTTATCCTAAACCTTGTAACGAAGAAGACATTCAAGTAGGACAATCTAAAATCGGTGGTCAACCAGATTTGCCTTCAAGTCTTTATTGGGTTACCGAAACTAACACTATAAAGAAAAAGAAGTTTTGGTTTTTTGGAAAAGAAACCGAACAAATTATTACAAAACCACTTTCATTTATTGCACAAATAAACTTATCAGAGATTGCACAGTTTGACATTGAAAACCTTTTACCTCAAAATGGAATGCTTTATTTTTTCTATGCAAGTGAGCAAGATGCTTGGGGGTTCGACTTCAATGAAAAAAATAAATTCAAAATTTTGTACTTCGATGGAGACTTGACAACATTAAAACGAATTGAATTCCCAGCTGATTTAAAAAATTCAAGATTTAAACCTTCTTCGTTAAATGTCAAACAAGAAATCAGTTTACCTTCTTACAATCATAATTTATATGATGATTTAAATTTTACTGATGATGAGATTGACAAGTTTTACAATAAAGTATATGAAGATGGAATTCTAAATAAATTGCTTGGTTATGCCGACAATATTCAAAACGAAATGGAATTGGAATGTGAACTTGTCACTAATGGACTTTATTGTGGCGACCAGACAGGTTATAATGACCCAAAAGCAAAAGCACTTGAACCAAATGCAATAAATTGGCGACTGCTTTTACAAATAGACAGTAATCAGGAAAATGAAATGATGTGGGGTGACTGTGGAAGACTTTACTTTTGGATTAAAAAAAACGATTTAAAAAACAAACAATTTGACAACTCCTGGTTTATTTTACAATGTAGTTAAATCGGGTTCACACTGTTCGAGATGTTCTAAAGGGCATCTCGGGGACGCCAAGTCGAACTATTGATAAAAAGGACTTCTAGGCCGCTAAAAATTACCCACTAGCACAAACCGTTACTTGTAATATAAAATGACACCTAAAACAATTTACATACTTATTATTTTAATCTTGACAACTTCGTTATGTTCATTTGGACAAAGGATAACTAATGATGAATTGCTGACAATTTTAGACATCAACTCTTTTAGAGTTCCATCATTTCCTAAAAAACAGTGGACAATTGAAATTATTAATGACACGCTTCAAAAGCGCAAGATCATAAGTATTAACAAAGTATTATCTTCGAAGACTAACTCACTTATTGCTGTTAAGTTTGACAATGACACAACAATTTCATTTACACTAATTCAAAATAAATATACAAGCAGTAGCGGGACAATACCTTTACAAAACAGCAGGTATGAAATAACGTGGAACAAATTTCCAGAACGACTTTATAAAAATGCTTTTGTTATTGCAACAATTAATTATGAACAAAAGGACGATAATTCTATACTAAATTTGACGCAGCTTTTAATCATTCAACTTATTGACGAACTTAAATTATGACGAGTAAAAATTTAAGGCAACCTTTGGTAACTTACTCAAGATAGTAGAAGTGACGTTAAATAATAAGCTTTAGTACTTACTTTAGCTAAACTAAAATAATCAACACCGATACGAGCAGACCCAATGCTAATTCCCTATCTACATAAAGCTATACTCGTTAGCAGTAATTGTATGCGTACATCCCTAATCATCATAACACTCATATTGACATCCTGCTCTTTCCGACAAGACAGTCAAAAATCTGACAACAAAAAAATGAATTTTACGGAAGCAGACATTTTGCATAAGCTTGATTTAGCATTTAATGGACAACCTGCTGATGATTATCCAGTAGGAACTAATGGTTATATCAAGTATAATTTTTTTTTTGATCTAGAGCATGGTTATTGCAAAACAGCAGGCAACAAAATTCATTTATATGCAGACTCTACAAGATGGGCAATTGTATTTGAAAAATGTGGTTACCAAAATCGTGCAAATAATGCAGAAATCGAACTTGACTATGTTGGGAATTGTATCAACTATGCTATTGACAAATATCCCGAAGGGAGTTACATCACAAATGCACGCAATATTGTTTTAATAACATCCCAGGAATATGAAAGGATAACAAACAAGGAAGATTTTGAATTAATTAGCCCAACTGCAAGCGAATTGACTATTCACGGGCAGAAAGTTGCAATTGACCATGACACAAAAAAATATTTGGCATTGGGAATTAAACCAAGGGACTACGATAATCCCAAAAATCTCATTGGCTATAGTGACATTATTAGATTTTTCAGCGACAATAACCCTGAATTAGTTAGTGCAACCGAAGACGAAATCAAACAACACATTCCACATGATATTCCGAAACTTATGACACTTGACAGATTTCACTTTATAAGTACTAATGACAAAAGCACCCTACCAAGTAGCCAAGAGACATATCAATTAATCGCAAAAGTTTTAGTGACAAGAAACATAACTTGTTGGAAACCTACACTCAAACCCAACAACCATTGGACAAATTGGGAATCGGGTGACTTATAAACCTACCTCCACCTACATGGACTTTGTGTTATATTATTCATGCTGTTCGAGATGTTCTAAAGGACATCTCGAACTATACAATAAAAAGGATTTCCAATCCGCTAAAACTTACTCTTACTAACCTAATTCACTTTTAAACTGAATTAGATAAATATACAAGATTTTCCAAATCTCTCCTTTTGCCATCTACTATGGTGAAAGGAGAGATTTTTTATTTAATGTGATTTGAAAACCCTTTAAAATATTTTAGTTTTACTTGATGGATATACATTTTTTTACCCCCATTGTTTTGCCTCTATCCTGAAAAACAACATCAACAATAAAATATAATAATCTAAAACATACAAATGAAACAAAAAGAACTAACAGAATTAACAGACGAAGAATTATTACAAGTAGCAAAAAAAATGAAATCAACTGCTATCATTAATGCGCTATTAATTGGGATTCTGATAGGGATTGTCATTTTCAGCATTGCTAAAAATGGTTTAGGATTTTTTATTTTAATCCCTTTGTTTTTTGCGTATAGATTGGCTAATAATTCCAAATACGATAATAAAGAATTAGAAAATATTTTAAAAGAACGAAACTTGAAATAATCTCAATTAGCGTAAATTTCAACTATAGCATCACTTGCGCAAACGTATGAAGAATGAACATTTAGACCATCCTGGTCAGGCTACCTATACCAACGTACAAGAACCTTTATTGAAAAGAGTTGATAGAAAATATGCCGCAGAGGAGTTTCTTAACCTGATTGGCTATGAGAGAGGTTTTTTGTTTACTGTTCGTGAATTGTTGCTACGACCCAATAAACTAATTCATCATTATCTCAGTACAGATAGAAATGCTTGTACGAAACCTGTAACTTTTTTGTTTCTATGTTCAGTTATTTATAGCCTGATTACGAGCTACTTAGAGGTTGATGTATTCAGTGAAGAACAACTTCAAAAACAATATGGAGCTTCAAGTGTAAATAACGTTATGCTCTGGGTTCAAAACAATTATGGATATGCCAATATCTTGATGTTGTTATTTATTGCATTTTGGACAAAGATTTTTTTCAAAAAATATTCGTACAATATTTATGAAATCGGCGTTTTGTTATGTTTTATCATGGGCGAAGGTATGTTATGGCTTTCGATACACCCTATTGTTGGCAAATTTGTAACCAACGCTATTCTTGATATAGTTATTTTTAGTATTATAATGATATATATCTCTTGGGCTATTGGTCAGTTTTTTGGTGGAGGCTTCAAAAATTACTTAAAGGCTCTTTTTGCCTATTTATTAGGTTTTTTCTCATTTGAAATCCTAGCAATACTAATAGGGATAGCCATTGATTTGATAACTAAAAAAATATAAAGTCATTGCTATTTTTAAACTAGATAATATGTAATTCGAGTTTAGGTCAATTATTCCCTCAAAACGCAAAAATGATAGAAAGTAACACAAGCATACTTGATAAGACCGATGTGCTAGATAATGGTCCCTTTTATCACGGAACGAAAGCAGATTTGCAAGTTGGCGATTTGCTGACGGCAGGGTTTAGGTCGAATTACAAACCTGAAATCATCATGAACCATATTTATTTTACAGCTTTAGTGAATGGGGCGGGGCTTGCCGCAACGTTAGCCAAAGGTGATGGTTTCGAACGTGTTTACATCGTTGAACCGATGGGAAGTTTTGAAAATGACCCTAATGTTACCGATAAAAAATTTCCGGGCAATCCTACTCGCTCCTATCGTAGTCAAGCATCATTGAAAGTTGTTGGTGAAGTAACCGATTGGGTGAGACTAACCCCTGAAGATCTCGAACAATGGCGTGAAAGATTAGCAAACATTGAAGCCAATCCGAATGCTGTGATTATCAATTAATGGCTAAAATGTCTATTTACACGACTAATATAAGAGTCAAGCAATAGTATATTGGCTTAAAGTACCATAAAATCTTTAATCATATCTGATGGATTTTATGGTGCTTTTTTTTGCTTTAGTATTTTATCTATCTTAGCTTAGACAAAAAATAAAACTGCTCGAATTTTATGGCAATTATCTTAAGATAAACGAGAGTAGCCGCATGAATTTTAACATATACAAAAATGACAACAACACTTATTGAAAACAAAATTTCCAAAGACAAAAATGTTCTTGTCGTTCTGACAGACAGTAAAGATAAATCCGACGAGTTTGATTATCTAATAGCAAATTTTTGTGGTATAGTTGTGGAAAAATTATCTGATATTCAACACCCTTTAAGCAATAAACAGATTTATGTATGTGGGGATATAAGCAAGCTTACAGATGAACATGACACTTTATATATCATCAGAGAACTTTCTAGTAACTACGAAAATAGTAATAAAAAAAACATTCATGTAATAGCCCTTGGTCAAGTGCCTGTTATCATCAGTAATGCTGGAGTCTATTTTAGAGATTTGTTCAATGAAAGTGATTATTTTAATAAGATTAAGTCAGAACATACATTTCAGGAATTAACAGAGTCGAACAAGGAAGCGAAGGCTTTTAGAAAAGGAATCTATTTAACTGAAGTATTGAAAGAAGACACTGAAGATAACAATGAAATACTACATTATCGCCTTTTGAGATGTTCTAGTAATTTAACAGGACCTACTGATAATTTTCGTGATACCGATTATCATATAATCAATACATTAAATAATGCTGTTCAATATATTTTTGAACAAGAAACAAGGCTGAATCATGTATTAGCACAGATTTATGAAAACAAAAAGTCAGATGACAGTACAAAAGAATTAAAATCAAGAATCAAAGCACATTCTGATAAAACGAAGGATATGCCCAAAGAGGGTATTATTGCGTTCTGTACTTTTTATGACAAAGCTAACTTTGACCAATTAAAACCTTCGGAAACGGATAAATATGATTGGTGTTATAAAAAAACTAGTGCCCTAACTAAGCTACATTTTAAGTTAAAAAGTACTATCAATGATGATACTTTAGAAAAAGAATTTAGCGTTACATTATATCCCAATTCTGCTTTTTTGATTCCGCTTTCTACAAACAGATTATATACCCATGAAATCAGACCTTCTGTATTAAATATTGATAGGATACCTGTTAGAATGGGGTATGTAGTACGTTGCTCAAATTTGGAATCGTTGTATATGAACAACCAAACTTACATCAAAGAAAATGGTACATTGGTCAAACTAGCACTGATGATTCCTGAAGACATGGAAAATTTGCGTAATTCGTATTATGAGGAAAATAAAACAGAGAAAATCGTTGATTACGGAAAAATTCACTTTAGCATGAATTTAGGCGATTATGAAAAACCAATATTCTAACCTTAACAAGTACACAAATAATGAATAGCTTGGGATTTTATAAGATTACGCTTCCATTGGAAAGAGACTTATTTAATGAATTATTTAATTCGATTGATTTTGAAGACATCGCTAAAGGTAGAATTGGAAATCACCTAGTCAATATAGGAGATGATGGCATACCGATAGTAAGAACGACTACGAAATATAATATACCTGCTCATAATTTTTCTGCTATTCACCATATGCTAATAGAGGAGATAAATAGCACAATTCAAACCAATTATATAGATAACCATTTTCCAGCAATGCATTTTAACAATGCTTTGATAGAAATATATGACCGAGATTATACCAAAATGGGTTATCATTCAGACCAATGTTTGGATTTGGATCCTCGCTCCTACATTGGACTTTTTTCTTGCTATGAACGACCAGATGAATTATCTGAACAATTTTTAAGGAAGCTTAAAATCAAAGACAAAACAACACAGGAGGAATTTGAGATTCCCCTAACGCATAATTCTGTTATCTTATTTTCATTACAAACTAATGCTAAGTTCCTCCATAAGATTGTATTAGAATCAAGCACGAACCAGAAAATATTGGAGCCTGATAATAAATGGTTAGGTATTACATTTCGGAAATCAAAAACATTTATTCATTTTAAGGATGGCTTACCTTATTTTTCAAATGGAGAATTATTAGCATTAGCTGATGACAATCAACAAACTGCATTTTATAAAATTAGAGGGCAGGAAAATAATGATATGGACTTCAATTATCCAACAATCGCCTACACTCTGAGTGTAGGTGATACCATAATCCCAAAAGATTTTTATAGATAATATTATGATTTTATGCTTTGATACTTATTATTTTGACAATAAGGCAAAAACGGTTTGTATCGCTTTTGAAAGTTGGGAAAACGATGAAAACTATCAAGTAACTACTGAAATACTAGAAGGTATTGAGGAATATCAATCAGGAGAATTCTACAAAAGAGAATTACCTTGTATTATGAGTTTACTTGAAAAGATTCAACTCGAAAATATTGAAACAATTATAGTAGATAGTTTTGTGTTTTTGGACGATAATCAAAAGCTTGGTTTGGGCGGACATTTATATAGGGAATTAGGTTCGACGATTCCAATTATTGGAGTTGCGAAGACAAACTTTGCCACCATAGAAAAAAACAAAAGGCCACTTTTGAGAGGGACAAGTATTAAGCCTCTTTACATAACATCTATCGGTATTGACCTTGACAAAGCGACAGAACTAATAAAAAATATGAGTGGTCCGAATAGAATTCCTACTTTATTGAAAACGTTAGATACATTAACAAAGGAAAGAGACGATAGATAGTTAAAAAGTATTTTTCTCATTAACACTTTATTTATCATCAAACTATTAATTATTACCCACTTAAAAAATTATTATTCTTTTGCTATTGATCCTAGTATCGTTAGAGATAACTCTAATCAAGGCAGAAAAAATAAATTTTATAATTTGTAAAATTTAAAATGACAATATATATATTTGACAAATAATGTCAAATAATATTATTCATATGGAAACGGTCGGACAAATTATAAGAGCAAAGAGAGAAAGTTTAGGTTTACTACTTCGACAAGTAGCATCTTATCTCGACATTGACCAAGCAATTTTAAGTAAAATTGAGCGCAACGAACGTAAGCCGACCAAGGAAAATATAATGAAACTTGCAGAAATTCTTAAACTTGACAAAGAAGATTTATGGGTTCAATTTATGAGCGAAAAGATTGCTTATGAAATCGCAAATGAAGACTGTGCAGGAAAAGTATTGAAAGCTGCCGAACAAAAAGTAAAGTATTTAAAATCCAACCTTATAAAAAGTTAAACTATGCAAACAGGAACATTTGATACGGGTATCATAGACGTAACAGAAGAACCACAGTTGGATATTATGTATTATCCCAGAACAGCTTTAAAAATAAACAATGAAAAAAAGAAAGAAACATTAAATGTTCTCTCTCTCTTTTCGGGATGTGGTGGAATGGATTTAGGTTTTGAAGGTGGTTTTTCTGTTTTACAGTCCTCAATAAATGAAATTATGAAACCACATTTTATCGATAAAAAATTAAATAATGGCTTCGTACAACTCAAAGAAACGAAGTTTAAAACCGTTTTTGCCAATGACATTTTGACCGATGCAAAAAACGCTTGGGTTAATTATTTTTCAAAACGAGGACGTAATGCAGAAGATTTTCACAAAGAAAGTATCGTTGACCTCGTAAAGATGTATAGAAATGGGGTAAATGTTTTTCCTAATGATATAGATGTAGTAACAGGTGGTTTTCCTTGTCAAGATTTTAGTGTAGCAGGGAAACGTCATGGATTTAATTCGCATAAAAACCACAAAGGAGAACTAGTGAACGAACAAACAGCTTCTGTTGAAACTCGTGGACAGCTCTATATGTGGATGAAAGAAGTGATAGAAATTACTCAACCTAAAATCTTCATTGCTGAAAATGTGAAAGGATTAGTAAACCTTGACAACGTAAAAGAAATAATCCAAAATGATTTTTCTTCTGCAAACGGAAACGGTTATATTGTCCTTGACCCACAAGTTTTACATTCAGCAGATTATGGGATTCCTCAATCGAGACAAAGAGTTATTTTCATTGGTATCAAAAAATCTGCACTTAAAAAATCTGCATTATCGGAATTAGAAAAAGAAACTATTCCACAAACCTACAACCCTTATCCACACCCTACTCATTCTTATACAGTTGAAGGAGATGATTTAAAGCATTATGTACAATTGGAAGATGTTTTTAAAAATTTAGACGAACCCGAAATTACAACCGATTTATCTCAAAGGTTTTATTCTAAGGCAAAATTTATGGGTAAGCATTGTCAAGGTCAAACTGAAATAAAGCTTTCGAGTATTTCACCTACAATTCGCTCAGAACACCATGGAAATATTGAGTTCAGAAGACTTTCAAAAGAAAATGGGGGACAAATCGAGAATGAACTAAGCAAAGGACTAAAAGAAAGAAGGTTAACAGTAAGAGAATGTGCACTAATCCAAACTTTTCCACCTGATTATGAATTTGTAATTGAAAATAAAAGCGGTCGAAAAGGTTCATATTTAGTTAGTCCTTCACAAGCATATAAAATTATTGGAAATGCTGTTCCGCCTCTTTTAGCATACAATTTAGCAAAGAGAATAGAAGAAGTTTGGGACCTATACTTCAAAAAATAAAAATGATAGTTTCAATTAATGCAGACCCAAACAGAAGCGAATTTTATTCTTTGCTTAACTCAACAATTGATGAGTTGAATGTTCACGCTCAAAAAAAATCCCAAAAAGTATCAACACTTTTAGGTAGAAACCTTGAACCCTATGTAAAAGATGTAATGACAGATTTAGCAGTAGGAACATCATTTGAAAACTCAATAGAACTCATCGGTGGACAAAAATTTCCTGATATCGTTGCTAAAAATTATTATGGTATTGAAGTAAAAACTACAACGCAAAATCATTGGAAAACAACTGGAAACAGTGTTTTAGAAAGTACAAGAGTTGATAATGTAGAAAGGATTTTTATGTTATTTGCCAAATTGGCAAGTCCTATAGAATTTCGCTGTCGTCCTTATCAAGAAGTTTTATCAGAGGTTGTAGTAACACATTCGCCACGCTATTTAATTGATATGAATTTGGAAGAGGGTAAAACCATTTTTGATAAAATTCAAATACCCTACGATACTTTACGAAAGAAAGAAAATCCTATAAAGCCTATCGTCGATTATTATAAAACCAAACTAAAACCCGGGGAAGAGCTTTGGTGGATGGATACAGAAAACAACAGTAAACCAAGTAATATTGTTATCAGAATTTGGAATAATCTTTCCTTCCAAGAAAAGCAAGCATTGAAAAACCGAGCAATGGTCTATTTTCCTGAACTTTTCGGTAACAGTAATGATAAATTCAGCCGATTAGCAATTTGGTTTGTAACTAGAGAAGCAGTTGTTTGTCCGAATGTTCGTGATTTATTTACGGCTGGAGGTAAAAATGATTATATCATTGGCAAAAAAAATCATCAGAAAGTACCAAGAATATTTTTGAACTTATTTGACAATATTTCTAATATAGTAGAAACGATTATCCAAACATCAGCTTTTGAACTATCGGAATATTGGGGAATCAAGACAATAGAAAAAAACAAACTTTCTGATTGGATAGATTTGGTTACGGAACATGCTAAGAAAATTCAAGATGCAAAACATTTAAATATTAAACAGATATTGACAGATTTAGCAATAAAATAACCTAATGCAATAGCACATTTTCATTTTCCGCTTATGGTATTAAAAATGTTCCCAAAGACATCTCAGGGACTCCTCCAAGTTGATGTATTATTAAAAGAATTTATAACCCGATAATAAAGGAGATGATTACAAATGAAAAACCTGAGTTTTGGGAAACAGCCTTTATCGATAAACAAGAAATGTGGGGTTTTGAGCCCTCAAAGTCTGCTGTATTGACGAAGGATTTTTTTATTCAACACTCCGTAAAAAATATACTTATTCCTGGCTTTGGTTATGGACGAAATGCACAGATTTTTATAGAGAATGGCATTGAAGTAACGGGCATTGAGATTTCAGCAACGGCTATTGCTTTGGCAAAAAAACATTACGGTACAACCACTACGATATATCATGGTTCGGTAACTGATATGCCATTTGACGATGGCAAATATGACGGAATATTTTGTTATGCGTTGATTCACTTGCTAGATGATCATGAAAGACAAAAACTCATCTCAGACTGCTATCATCAACTTTCTGACGGAGGTTATATAGTTTTTACAGTTATCTCAAAAGAAGCGCCTACTTATGGGAAAGGCAAGTTTATTAGCAAAGACCGCTATGAAATATTCGAAGGGGTTAAGATGTTTTTTTACGACAGGGAATCTATCCATGCAGCATTTGACAAGGTTGGACTATTTGAAATCTTATCAATCAATGAAAGTCAGCCGTTCTTTTTAATTAAATGTAGGAAAACGAAGGCTTAATAATATTTGTTAGTTTTTAGCAAGTTTAGTTTAAGTCCAGAGGTTGCCAAAATATTCGTTTGCTTTATCATCACTGAACAATAAAAAATGCAATGCACTATCATAAGTTAGTGCATTACATTTGAAACAAAGCGGGAAAAAGAATATTAAAGCATTACGGTCATCCTCATAAAGCAAATATAAAAACAATCATTGATTTTTAATTTAGAGGATAAAACATCAGTAATAATTTCAAACACTCAATATTTCTTCAACCCATTAAACAATCATAAAATATGATTTCACAACTATTTATTGACATTGAAAATGCCTTCTACGCTCAAAGAATTTCAGCAATAAAAAAAGATGAAGAAGAGTATATAGACCTACAAAAGGATGAATTTCTAAAAGACTTAGCAAGTTTTTCAACAGGTTGTGCTGGATATTTTATCGAAATAAAACCTGCCAATGAAAACTTCATACAATTACATATCTATGTGAATGATGCTGACGATGCTGCTACTATTTTTAAAATTATTGCTACCTCCGAATATACACAAATCATTAAAAAGCTACGTTTTTTTCATAAAGGCGGGCAAGCAAATGGGACAGTCGAGCTTTATTTTAGTGAATTATTATCATACAATTCGTTTCCGAACTTAGCCTTTTTTTATACACAACATTATTCAAAAGATGGTTCTTTAATTGCTTCGATGGATGGAGGATTCGATGAAGGGGGACTAGGTGGTAAAATTTTGGATTCAATGCCACAATTAAGAACTTTAAATTTAGTGTCTGCCCCTAATGAAAATTTCTTTCAAAGGGAATTTCATCCTATTGAAACATTAGAAGTGCGAGCAGGCTATGACAATAATAACTTTATTGAAAGGCTTTCTGTAGCTAATTGTTTCCCAAAATTAAAACATTTTAGTTATCAAGATATTAATATAGAGTTTAATCAAATTCCTGAAGATTCAGTATTAGCGTATGAAGTTATTGAGAAATTCATGGAATCGAAAAACTTTCCTGAATTAGAGGTGCTAAGTTTAATAGAACTGAAACTAACTGAAAAACAGTTAGAAAAGCTAAAAAATACTCATTTAGGTAGAACGATTAAAACACTGGTATTGGCAAATCAAAGGGATGAGGGATATGAAAATTCTGAAGAATATAGACAGAAAAGAGATTGGTTTATCAATGCATATTTTTCTTACTAATTCGGATACTCGTCTAGTATAAGTAACGCTGTAAAAATACAAAATCTCCCCTCTACTCTCATCGAGTAAAAGGGAGATTTTTATTATATCGTTTTAAACAATTAGAGATTTCCTATCGGGAAGCTTACTCCTACATTTATACCCAAATTTCTGTTCATGCTGTTGCTAGTGGTAGATTTTGTAGCATCTGTTAGGCCTAAACCATAACGAGCATCTACATTCAACCAAATTTGGTCTGCTAATGCATAGTTAAATCCGCCACCTACAGTCACACCAAAATCAGTACTCGAAAAATTCTGTCCGTTTGGATTCAAATCAATACCATTTTTGTCTTTGGCATTTAATAAAAAGTTTACGTGAGGCCCAACAAATAATTTTGGTCTAAAAGAGCCTGCTGTGTTTTCGCCTGCGAAATAATAAGTAAACAACACTGGCACTTGTAAGTAATTCAAATTGATTGAATTGTCTGCATTTTTCACCTTCGCACCCAATTCATTATATAACACCTGTACACCTACGCCAAACCAATTTTTACTACTATAGTTGAAAAATGCTCCTGCTGCGAGCCCTGTTTTAGTTGAGGTATTATCGTTTGAAGATAAATTAGAAAAATTTACACCAGCCATTGGGCCAAAAGATAAATTTTGTGCTTTCGATAAGCTAGCCACTAATAAAATAGCTACAATGAATAAACCTGTTTTCTTGTTCATAACTTTAATGGAATAATTGAATGATAATTAATTACTGTTGATGGTATTAAAAATACTATTCCATTGTTGGTTCATAGCTGATTTGGCTATGATTGGTTATGAATATAGGGTTGGGATTTACAAAATTCCCCAAAATTCCCCGTTTATTTCCACACAATACAAATATTTTCAAAAGAGAGTATTATATTGTTGGTGTTTAATTTCCAATTCATATCTCATATTCAAACACTAATGAAAAAAATCTTAACATTCTTTACCATTATGGTAGTTCTATCAACGTTAAAGTCTTCTGCACAGTCAACACTCAAAGAATATAAAGCAGGTCATGTATTCTATATTAGCTTACCTAGCTATATGACAAAAACAATGGGACTAAACGAATCATCAATTATTCAGTATAAAAATGCTGTTAAAGATGTATATGGCTTTGTAATTGAAGACAACAAGGAAGACTTAGCTATTGCCGAATTAAACTATGGTTCATTAGAAGAATTTTACGATTATTTTATGAGTGTTTTTCTAAAAGAAGCAAAGAAAAAAACAATAGGAAAACCAATCTATACAACAAAGGGTGAAACAAGATTTGCAGAAGTTGAAATTACCTATTACGATGAAGACATAAAAGCTGAAATCTATTATTTAGCTGGAATTGTCGAGACTAAAACATCTTATTATAAAATAATATCATGGTGTGCAGGAGAAAATAAAGACAAGTATAAAACGGATTTTCAGAAAATAATTTATAGTATCAGAGATTAATTATTTTCAACTTTCACCCCTTATAAACCCTCTACAGAAAAACATGAAAATATTGTCTGCACCTTTTAAGGTCGTTAGCTTAGTTTTATTATTTACTCATAGTATTTTCTCGCAACAGCAGGATACCCTTAGGATTATAGATGTTAAATCATTTATGGAACCTTTTTTTAATAGAAATTCAGATACTATAGTATATATGGCTACCGAACATCCAGCAGTATTTCCAGGAGGAAAGGACTCTCTAAATGCGTTTGTCAAAAGACATCTAATTAAGGTGTCAATCCCATTTTCTAAAAATAATGGTATGGTGCTATGTTGGGTTATCATAGAAAAAAATGGATGTGTATCTGAAGTAGAGATTATAACACGTTATAGCCATAATTCAGCGTTAGAAGATGGTATAAAAAACGCACTCTACTCCAGTCCTATGTGGACTTCTGCAACACAAGATGGGAAAAAAGTAAGGTATAAGACTATTTTTACATTTAACATACCTTAATCCTACAACCCTATTTTCTTACTTGTAGTTAAGTAAATCTCGGACAAGTATAGTGTTTAAAACTAGTCTATTTCTCCAAAAAGTCTATAATCTAGATTCTCTTTTAAACTAGATGATACGATATTGAGATATTGATATTTATTATCATTTGATAATGTATTCAGCAGAAAATCAATTGACTATAAAAAATTAAATATAAATCCGTAATTTTGCACCCGAATAAAATAATAAAAGCATTAACAGGTGTTTAATGCGGTTATTCACATTTTGATAAATTCATGAAAAAAATCAATTCTTATAGAACATTATTTGGTGCAACAAAAACAACTGAGCTTTCCGAATTAAAAAAAACATATAGAAACTTAATAAAAGAGTGGCACCCTGATAAAATTCAGGATAATGAGGAATTACAGGCACAAGCAGCGATAAAGAGTAAGGTAATCATCGAGGCATATAATCTTTTAGTAGGTATTGCGCCAGAAACACATTTGGCTAATGCAGAAGAGTACACACGTATCACAACAACTTCTATCATTGAAGATTTTGATTATAAAGACGAAACGTTAAAAATCATCTTTCAAGATAATGTGGTTTACGAATATTTCGGTGTGCCTAAAAATACTTATGTGAAGCTTGTTAATGCTCCATCATTGCCAAGATTTGCCAAAAGACATATCTTTCATTCTTTTACTTATAGAAATGTGAGTAAGTAGAGGTCTTCCTTATTTCTAGTGAGATAAGGATTTGTTGACGATTATAGGGTAACAAAATTAATCCTTCCTATTAGAGGGTGACTTACGTCACCCTCTAATAGGAAGGATTAATTTTAATAGTAGATTTGCTACATCATCCTAGCCTTTATATGCTCCGTTTCAGCATTAGATATAGCGTCTTGAAACTTCATTGCATGGGCTTTTATAGTCCTAATATTGTATTTTTCCTTTTCCAGTTCCTTTACCATCGCTAAATAATAGCCGTTTGCCACTTTATTATATTGCTTAACAGCCAAGCAGGCAGAACTTTTCGTATCTATTTTACCGATGTATTTTTCTACCAAAGCGAAAAACTCCTCTGCTTTTTTCAAATTTTTCCCTGCATTTTGTACAAGTTCTAACAATTCTGCTTTCGTCAGAGACTCTGCCAGTTGGACAGCCGAAATTTGTTCTAAGGCAACCGTATAATGTTCTGATACTTGCTTAGAGTCTTTTTCTTCTAGTTCTGATTGTGTTTGGGCAAACAAACTTATCGAGCATGATACTAATATTGCCCAAAAAGCAAATGTGAATAATTGTTTTGAGATTTTCATGATTTTGTCAATTATATTTTGCAAATAAACCATCTCGTTATATTCAAATTCTTATCACCTTTCTATTAGCTGGTGACTTAAGTTCTAATGATTACCCATAAGCAAATAAATAACTGATAATCAAAGAATTTATCCCTAGCGAGGGACTTAAGTCCCTCGCTAGGGATAAGAGCTTCACGTAGTCAGGCTGTGACATGAGGCGACCAAAGCTCAGTTTGAAAGACGATTTAAGCCTATTTGAACCAATCAACTTTTTTAAAAGATGTGGATAATGGTTAGGACATAAGTCACCAGCTAATAGAAAATTATTTTGAGGGTTATCTTATCAAAACAAAAACTTAACAACCATCCTACGCCAAGCCAATTTCTTTGGCTAAATACACATCCTGCACAGCATGCAAAAGTTCTACGCCATCAGCAAATGTTCGCTGAAAGGCCTTTCTCCCTAAAATCATCCCCATCCCTCCTGCTCTTTTATTGATGATGGCATTCTTGATAGAATCCACTAAATCAGAAGCTCCTTTAGATTCCCCTCCAGAATTAATTAGTCCTATTCTACCCATATAACAATTGGCTACCTGATAGCGACAAAGGTCTATTGGATGCTTTGTCGTTAAATCTGAATACATCAGCGGGTCACTTTTTGAAAAGTCAATCGCAGTAAAACCACCATTGATATCAGGCATTTTTTGTTTGATAATATCTGCCTGAATCGTTACGCCTATATGATTCGCCTGTCCCGTGATATCGGCGGCTGTTTCATAATTAATGCCTTCTTTTTTAAAGCCATTATTACGGGTATAACACCAAAGTATGGTGGGCATTCCTAAGCTATGCGCCTCCTCAAAGGCTTCCGACACCTCAATTATCTGTCTGCTCGATTCCTCTGAACCAAAATAAATGGTAGCTCCAATGGCCGTAGCCCCTAAGTTCCAAGCTTCCCGAACCGACCCAAACATGATTTGATTATATTTGGTAGGATACGTTAGCAATTCATTATGATTTATTTTTACAATAAAAGGTATCTTATGGGCATATTTTCGGGCAACCAATGCCAGATTGCCAAAGGTAGTAGCCACTGCATTGGAAGAACCTTCCATCGCAAGTTTCAATATATTTTCTGGATTAAAATAAATAGGATTTTTGGCAAACGAACCTCCAGCGGTGTGTTCTATATCTTGATCAATCGGTAAAATAGAGACATAGCCTGTTCCTGCCAAGCGACCGTGGTTAAAAATACTAGCAAGGTTGCGCAATACTTGCGGATTACGATTGCTCTCTACCAAAACCTGACTGATATAGTCGGGTGAAGGGCGGTATAAGAGTTCCTTTGAAAAGGTAGTACAATCGTGATGAAATAGATTATCGGAATCTTCTCCCAATAGTTCAACAATCTTCTGAAAGTCCATAATTAAAATGGTTTATTTTTTTGAAACACTCACATGCCATACAACATTAGAAACATCATCTGTCACCAACAGCGAGCCATCAGGCAATACGATTACGCCTACGGGTCTTCCATACACATTTTTCTTCTCATCAGCCATAAATCCAGTCAAGAAATCCTGTGGTTTTCCACTTGGTTTTCCATTTTCAAAGGGTACAAACACCACTCGATAACCCGATAGTACCGAACGATTCCACGACCCATGTTGGGCAATAAATGCACCATTATGATATTTTTTGGGAAACGACTTTTGATTATAAAAAGCTAATCCTAGAGATGCTGTATGTGACCCTAAAGGAACATCAGGCACAATGGCTTTGGCTACTAAGTCTGGTCTTTTTTCTTCCACCCGTGGGTCAACATGCTGACCAAAATAAGAATATGGCCACCCATAAAAACCTCCGTCTTTTACACTTGTTAAATAATCAGGTACTAAATCATCGCCTAATTCATCTCTTTCATTTACCACTGTCCAAAGTGTTTTTGTACCTATTGCCCAACCCATTCCTACAGGATTTCTTAAGCCACTAGCATAAATCCGTTCACCCGAGCCATCTGGATTAATCTCAAGAATATCGGCCCGTCTAAATTCCTGTTCCATGCCTTTTTCGGCAACATTGGTATTTGAACCAACCGATACATATATTTTTGTATTATCGGCATTGGCTAATAAATTACGAGTCCAATGTCGGGGATGTTCACCAATAGGCAATGTCATTATCGTTTGTCCTTTCTCAGTAATTTCTGTTTGTCCTTTTTGATAAGGGAAACGCAACAGGGCATCTACATTGGCCACATATAGCCAATTTCCGATAACTAACATTCCAAAAGGTTGATTTAGATCTTTCAAAAAAGTAGTGCGTAAATCAGGTATACCATCTTGATTAGTATCACGTAATAAAGTAATTCTATCAGCACTTTTACTTAAATTATTTGATTTACTAGCCCCAATAATACGCCCGCCTATTTTTTCGATTAAGGTATGATTAGAATTGCTTTCAGCCACCAATATATCTCCGTTCGAGGTTACGTACATCCATCGAGGGTTATCAAACTGATCAGCAAATCGGGTAACAGTAAAACCTTCGGGAGCTATAGGCGTTTGTCCGTTTTCCCAACCATGAACATTGCTGAAATTCATAGTCGATTTGGTAGCATAAGGTGCAGGTAAAGTAGCAGGCTGAGGTTTCTGAGCTAATCCTGATAAATTAATAAACAGCGATAGCCCTATCAATAAAAAACAAGTTCTTTTGAAGGAGGTATGGCACAAAGGTAGTAGCCTGAATAACATCATCTTATGATTTAGTTTTGTGTTCTTCAAGAATAGATAAAATACTGTGCCATAGGGGGAAAGAGGGATTAATAGGTGTCTAAAATTTCCTAATGAACGCTATGCTCTATTAAAGGACTCAAAAAGGATTCCTGTAAGTACGTTTTTTCGAACACATTTTTTATATGCTTATATTTGTTATAGAATGAATCGATATACTCATCGTCTGAATTTAATCCATCACAATTAATTATTTTTTTACTTCCATCAGAAAAAAATAATTCAATCTTTTGACTTACATAAACCAGAGAAGATTTTTCTACAAAAACAATCTTTATAATATTATCAAAATCATAGTTTTCGGCTTTGGCTGAAAGTAAGGCTATTTTATCTTTTTCAATGATAAAGTCTTTACAAAAAATATAATAATAAATACTATTCAATAGAATTTATAATGGTATAAGCACCATCATAAATTCTATTTTAAGGATATAAAAAATTATCCAAATTGGTATAAATATTCCTAATTTGTTGACAAAATAGAAATAATATCTATTTTTTACTTTCATATAAAAAGAATAGTAATAAACACTACGACGACAAACTACCTATTACACTTTGACTATCAACAACTTACAACCATTATTCCTAGCGAGACACTTAAGTCCCTCGCTAGGAATAGGAACATCTTAAAGTACAAAACCTCTTTTATTATCTTCTTCCAACCAATGCGGTAATTCATTATGCTCAGCATAATAGGCATTTATTTTATCTAGATATTCATCATCTGTAGAGACTAAATATGGAGTTTCTTGATAAATTTTTTTTGAATCTAAATCACTATATATATATGATTCATAAGGATTTATCTCTACATATCTACCATCTATTTTACTGATTGGTACACCTCTTTCTAATATTCTTATGAAGAAATGGTATGGATTCATAGAATATAACTCCCTTACAAAAGTATTTTCACAAAACATCTCCCAAATTAAATACCTATATATCATTGAAATTCCTAATGTTCCCGGCCAAAATTTTTTATCTTTAATTCCCTCGCTGATTATATGACTTATTTTTTCAAGTATATCTTCAGGAATGAGTCTGGTAATTGTACCCGGTGTATGTCCTTCGTCATGAAGTATGTGATTGATTTTAACATTTATTTCATATATTCTTCTAAAACCTTCAAAAAGAAGTAATCTTTCAGAAATATTAAATTTTTCTGGATTTGCTGGTACTGGGTTAATACTATTAATTCTCTTAAAAATCTCAGGGTTCGTTTTAAATTTCATTCTAATATATTGAGTATTTCATTAACGATTAAGTCTAATGTTGAACAATAATTATCAAATGTAATTGTGGTTTCTAAGTTAATAACATTTTAGTAAAACTCCCTTGATATGAAGGAAACGGTTTGAAAACATTGTAGATAATAAAGTGCGAGCGTGACGCTCTTAATCGTTTGGAGCCGTAGAATAACATACAGCTTGAAGCAGCAAGGACATTAATACTGAATCTTATATCTTAATAAAATTTTACAATTTGATTTTCAAATCTTTCAAGTTCCATTGAGGATAATTGATAATCGTCTAAAAAACCAATTAGTATATTGTACTTTTTATACATTTCTAAAAATATATTGATTAATTGCAAATCAATTATTGTTGTACTTAAAATAAGTGTAAAATATTCCTTCTTTTTATCAATATTTTCTACAAAAAAATATGCTGTTTCTATTATTGTCCTAATATTTTCATCGATAACTGAAATATTAATTTCTGAATCTAATATTATTTTTTTTATTTCATGTCGGGTTACATCTGATTCGCAAAAAATTATAATCGTCTTGTTATAATCTGGCTCTAACTTAATAACTTTATTATACTCTTTAATAAAATTATTACTATCGAAAACTAAAAAGAAATTAGCTTTTAGTTCAACTTCGTTAAATTCTTGGTATATTGAATATATTAATTTGCACATAATACTATTACTATCATTATTTTTTTTACTAATCTCAAAATGTACTGAATGCTCATTAATTATGCTTTCTTTTGCAGTATAAAAATAAATATTTCCATTTCCAGAATCGATTCCACCAGATAAACTCTCTTCATCAAAGAAATATCCCTTATTTTTTTCAATAATCTCTTTAAAATTTTTCACATTAAAACTTCGTGAAAAAAGTGTTGCATTTCCTGTCATTTTAATAAGTTTTTAAAATCTCTACATAACCCCTTCTTTACTTAACATTAATTCTATAGATTATATCCTTGTTGTTTTAAGAAATCTATGAATTTCCATTCAAATTCATCTATTGTCAGTATATATCCATTTTGTTTTTCAACAATGGAGTTTATGTGGTAAAATTCTCTACGACGTTCTTGAAAAATATGAATAGGAAATTGTGAGTCATATGGCCATCCTTCCATAAAAATTTTATCGTATATTGATGCCCATTGTAAATTTGAAATATCAATAGAACTAATTTTCCTAAAAAGTTCTTTGTAATAAGGTGATAAGTCGTTTTTTAGATTTCCATTTTTGTCCTTATAAATATTGGGATTCCATCCCAGTTTAGGCAAAATTTCATTAAAAAGCATAGCTCTAAAATGTGCACTTAAAGGGAGCATACTCGAGGTTAATGCAGAAGTACCAATAAAGTAATGTATTATAGGGTCTTCCTCTTTTGAATTAATAAATGTTGTATTCTCATTTATACTTAAAAAGAGAAAATCTTCAATATCTAATAATTCTAATAAATTAACTACTTCTAGATGTGCACCTTCAATCGTATCATCAATTTCAACAACTTTCCCATCAACTATTTTTTTTCCATCAGTATACACTTTAAAATCAGTAGATTCTAAAATTGATAGTTTCTCGCTTGATTTATAATAAGCATCTTTTATCTTATCTAAATTTATAGGTAATCCATCTGGAATACGTTTAGTTGTTTTACCAAAAATATTCAGAAAACAGCGCAATAAGGAAGAGATTTTTTTACCTATTAAATTTTCTATCTCTAAGATATCAGACTCTTCTACAGACTTAAAATCTTGTTCTGAGGCACTTTTTATTTTAATTAAATATTCTTTTGCAGATTTATAAAAATCAAGATAGTTTACCATAATTTATTATTTGACTTATTAATAATTTACTCGAAATTTAAAATCTTCGTTCTTTAACATTTTCCAAATGGCATCTCAAAGAAGCTAAGTCGAAGAACGAATAAAAAGAATAGTAATCTTAATACACTACGACGACAAGTTACCTATTACACTTTGACTATCAACAACTTACAACCATTATTCCTAGCGAGGGACTTAAGTCCCTCGCTAGGAATAGGAACATCTTAAAGTACAAAGCCTCTTTTATTATCTTCTTCCAACCAATGTGGCAATACCTTATGCTCAGCGTAAAAGGTATTTATTTTATCTAAATATTCGTCATCTGTTGATACTAGATAAGGCGTTTTCGAAGATTCTTATGAAAAAATCATATGCATTGATGGGGTACAATTCCATTACAAAATCATTTTCACTAAACATTTCCAAATGTTAAATACATATTTATTAATAAATAGCCTAATACACCAGTCCAATCATTTTTCCCCTTATTATTATTATTATTAAAGATGAGTTCACTTGTTTTATCAAGTCTAATGTTAATTTTCATGCTATTATATTAAGTCTTTCACCAACGTGTAAATCTAATGTTGAACAATAATTATCAAACGTGGTTATAGGTTCTAAGTTAGTAACATTTTAGTAAAAACTCACTTGATACGAAGTAAACGGTTGGAAAACATTGCAGACAAAAATAAATGCAATGCGAGCGTGACGCTCTTAATCGTTTGGAGTCGTAGGATAACCAACGACTAGAGATTGGGCTAGGTAGGGACGAATTGCATTCGTCCTATTCCCTCCTATCAATCATAAATTTGTGGGCGTATGCCAACGCCCCTACATTTAACTAATTACTTTAAAAACTCGTTTGAACAATTGAACAAGCACTACTGGCATCCAGCTAGTAATAAGGATGATTGACCAGATAGTAAAGTCTAGCTTTTGAAGTCCAATGATTTTATTAAGCGGATTTACCCAGTAGAACGTAAGCATAATTACGATACATAAACCCAAGGCGGCCCACACAAATTTGTTCTCAGTAATCTCATTTTTGAAAAAAGATATCTTGCGAGACGACAAATTGAACACATGCCACAACTGTGAAAAGGCAAGGCTAAAGAAGGTAATATTATTGCAAATTTTAGCATCCATGTGCAAGTAATCACTACAATACCACGTAACGGCTATGATAGGAAGCGCTAGCAAACTGGCATAGACAAGTATATTTATCCAATCCTGTTTAACGACAATGGGTTCTTTCGGGTTACGTGGAGAGATGCTCATTATCAACTTATTACCTTTGCCCATGCCCAATGCCAAGGCAGGGAAAATATCCGTTACCAGATTCAGAAATAGGATTTGTAGGGGCAATACTGAAAACGGAAAATTAAGCAAGCCATACAAAAATACGATGACGATTTCGCTTAAATTACACGAAAGTAAATACACTAAAAACCGCTTGATATTCTGGAAAATTACCCTTCCTTGTTCTATCGCAACTACAATCGATTTGAAAGAATCATTTTTCAAGACCATCTCCGCCGTTTCAATCGCTACTTGCGTGCCTCTCCTACCCATCGCAATGCCTATTTCTGCTTTCTTCAAGGCAGGGGCATCGTTGATGCCATCGCCCGTCATTGCCACAATATCGCCTCTTTTTTGATAAAGCGTTACCATATCTAATTTTTGCTGAGGTGTTACCCTTGCAAATATCGTGGCAGCAAACAACTTCTTTTTATCAGGTTTACCCTCTAAGTCTTTCCCTGTAATGACTACGTTCTCCGTATCCGAAAGTCGAATCGTCTGAGCAATATTCAAAGCTGTTGCAGGGTGGTCACCCGTTATCATGATTACTTTGATGCCCGCATTTCTGCACGATTGCAACGCTCCCGATATGTCTAACCGTGGTGGGTCTAAAAATCCAATGAACCCGACAAAGGTCAACTCTTTCACCATATTATCATGCGGAATATTGTTGGCTTCATTAAACGCAAAGCCCAACACACGTGTCCCTTGTGCCTGAATTTCTTCTGCTTTTTGTAGGAATTGATTCTTATCTTCTTCGGTTAGCGATACTATTTTCCCCTGTTTATAAAAGGATTTACATTGTTGTAAAATGGCTTCTATCGCTCCCTTTACTGCTACAAAATTGCTATCCCCTTTTTTATGCAATGTCCCCATTAGCTTTGTTTCCGAACTAAAGGCTTCTTCGGCAATTCGTGGATATTCTTGCTGTATTTGCGGGATATTTACGTTGTTTAGTCCAACAAAATTTAATAACGATATTTCGATAGGGTCGCCGAGTTGTTTGTCTTTTTTCTTCTCCTTTTTCTCCACTACGGCATTATTACAGAGTAGCGAAATCAACAAGAGTTTCTCTAAACTTGCCTGATTAGCTTTGGCATCTGCTTCGCCAACAGTATTATTTTCTACCTTGAAGGTATTATCAAAAAACGAGATATTATTTACCTGAATTTTGTTTTCTGTCAGCGTACCTGTTTTGTCGGTAAAAATGGTATTTATTCCCCCAAGGGTCTCTACAGAGGCTAATTTTTTAATCAATACCTTTTTTTCTGCCATACGTAACATACCATACGTAAGGGCAATGGTTGACACCACTGGCAGTCCTTCGGGAATGGCGGCCACGGCTAAGGCGATGGCTGTCTCAATAATCAGGTAAAGTTCTTTGCCTTGTAAAAAACCTGTGATGATAAATATGGCGGCAAATATGGCAGTAAGCCACATTAATTTGGTAGTAAGTCCTTGTAGCTTTTTTTCGAGTGGTGTAATTACTTGCTTGGCATTGTCAACCAGTGCCGTAATTTTCCCTAATTCTGTATGCAAGGCCGTTCCTACAATAATGGCTTTGGCATTCCCTTTGATGACCGACGTGCCTTTGAATATCATATTCGTCTGGTCGGCTAGGCTGGTATCTTTGTCGAGAGGTTCTAGGGTTTTGGTAATGGGCATTGATTCCCCCGTTAACGGCGATTCATCTACTTCAAATTGGTTAATTTCTACCAATCGGGCATCTGCTAATACCATATCGCCTGCTTCTAGCACTAAAATATCTCCTGGCATTAGCCTTTCAGATGGCACTTCATTTAAAGCATTATCTCGCCAAACTTTCGACAGACTGACATCCATACTTTTTAGCTGATTCATTGATTTTCGAGCTTGAAGTTCCATGAAGAAACCCAAAGCTGCCGTAATGAATATTACGCCAATGATAGCAAAACCTTCGAGCCAATCTTTAAAATAAAGTGATGCCCCACTGGCAAAGACTAATAATAAAATAATAGGACTCTTGAGTTGCTCTAGCAAGAGTAAAAAAACACTCTTTTGTTTTTGCTCTTCATACCGATTCAGCCCATACGTCTTTATTCTTTTGTTGATACTCCCCTCCGCCAGTCCGTTTGTCAAATCCCCTTGAAGCGTATTGACAATCTCTTCAAGGGGAATCGAAACCACATCTTTAATAGGATAATTATGAACTTTCTTAGTTGATGAATTATCAGTTGTAGTGTTATCAAGGTTTTTAGAGGCCATCTTTTAGATTTAGGTTTTAATTAATTTTATCATAAACTACTCATCATCATGCATTTGTCAATATTCAAGCTTTTCCCTTGGTCAAGGATTTCTTTCAAACAAAACCCAACGTATCAAAACGTTTACCTAATATTAGTTCATCGTTTACGCCCAACCAATTACGGAGCAGGGTAGCATAAATCTTTCTAAAATCTACCGAATACTTCAAATCACCTTCATCCAAATCGGTTAGATTAGGCGCTTCGTTGAGAATTTTATCAGCTTTCAATTTTCCACCCATCAAGAACACGTTATTCGCCGTTCCGTGGTCAGTTCCTCCGCTGGCATTTTGTTTTACCCTTCTACCAAATTCAGAGAAAGTCATCATCACCACGTCGTCCAACTTGTTGTTTTGTTTGAGTTCATTCAAAAATACATCCATCGTTTCGGCATAGTTTCTTAACAAACGTTCTTGCTGATTTACCTGATTGACGTGGGTATCAAATCCTGAAATGCTAACATAATAGATATTAGTCGGCATACCAGAGAGTATCAGTTCGGAGATAGTTTTTAAACGTTGCCCCAATTCCCCATTCGGGAAAGTAGCTTTTGTTTGATAGATTTTTGATTTGGTATGGAGGTATTCTGCCGAAGAGGAGGTTTCTGCCAAGGTTTTATAGAGATAACTCACATTCTCTGAATGGTCGGCAGGTTGTGTTTTAGCGATTTTAGCGATAAAATCACCATGCACTTGTCGGTATAGTTTTTCGGGGTCTAATACCGCCAAACCTTTTAATTTCTCCCCTTTCATAGACAAACTAAGGGTATCATCTATTTCAAGAACGTTGTACGAGGCACAATCGCCCGAACAATTGGCATCTAAATAACGCCCTAACCAACCCGTTTGTAAATATTCATTCGGATTAGAAGCCGTTTGCCAAATATCCATCGAACGGAAATGCGACCTATCAGGATTGGGATAGCCCACATTATTGATGATTCGCATAAAACCATTGTCATACCACGACCTCAGTTTTTCCAAGGCAGGGTTCAGCCCTATTTCATCATTGAGGCTAAGTACTTTATTTCTCTCGACAGCAATCGTCGGACGTTCACGGTAATAAATATCGTTACGGTAAGGCACAACCGTATTAAGTCCATCGTTCCCTCCAGACAACTGAATAATGACTAATATTTTATCAGGAGCACCCTTTGCACTCCCTAAAGATTGCTGTTCAAAAGCTTTTAGAAAATTCGGAATCATTAAGCCCCCTACTGTTGCCAATGCCGAACGTGTGATAAATTCTCTGCGGTTGACCATAATATTGTGAGTGATGAATTGTGAGTTTAGTATTTAAATCTTCAAGGCTTTTATACTAAGCCTTATAGACAATATCGTTGTTTTACTCGTGATTGATTGCCACGTTAACACAACTGATATTCGGGGAGGGTCATTAAGGCTATCATCATTTTTTTGATAGTTTCTGGCTGACTCTCTTTCCCCAGTTTAGCGATTAATCCTTTTTTCACATCCTCATTAATAGGCACTTGCAAAAAGTATGCCTCGAGGGTATCGAACAACGTTTCCCGATTTTGTTGGGTAAAATATGTTGAAAATACTTCCCAGTTCATATCGGTTTCAAGGGTATTTTTCTTTCCCTTGCGGGTTTGAAAATCTGTATTTACATCTCCGTCCGACTTCGCAACAGTTTTTATCACCGTATTATTAAACATCAAATAGGGCAATTGCATCCTAAATAACAAACTTGAGCTATCTATCCAGCTTTTACCTCCAGCCCAGCCCGCCACATTGGGTGGGTATAATAATACTTGTCCCAATACACGTTGCACAAAAAGTAAGGATTGTTTTTCGACCAAGTTAGAGCCCGTAGTTCGCTGTAAACCCACAATAAGCTCGACAGGAGATTTAATATGTGTACCAACATTACGCTCTTCGTAGAACCATGCACTATTGAAAATAGTCTCCATCAAATCGGCAATATTATATTCATTTTTATAGAACTCCTCCGCTAATTGACTGACACGGTTAGCATCCACCTGCTCGTTTACAAAGTTCTTGTAGATTTTTGTAACTACAAAATTGGCAGTTTCCTTTCGTTCCAAAATCATTTTGATGATGTCTTCTCCCATAAAGTTGCCCGTTTTTCCAAAGACCACCTTCGTATCATCATCATGCTGTTTAGTGTTGAAATAAAACCCCGTTATTTTTCTATCAAATTCCCAGCCCGTAAACGCTCTGGCGGCTTCTTTCAAATCGTGTTCCGTATAATTCCCCCTACCGAGCGTAAACAGTTCCATTACTTCACGGGCAAAGTTTTCATTCGGGCTACGTTTCTTATTCTGCTGGTTATTCAAAAACTGGAGCATCGCCGCCTCTTTGGAGACCGCCATCAGCAAGTCGCTAAACTTCCCTAATGAATGTTGACGGATGGTATTTAGGTAGCTTTGGGCAAATAGCGGATTGGGCGTTCTACAGGCAAAATGTCCGTGCCAAAACAACGCCATTTTTTCTCGCAAGACGCCCTTTGAGTTTGCCATTTTGTCTATCCAAGTAGTATTCAGTAGTCCTTCCTCCTCCTTTACCATCTTGTTCAACTGCTTGATACGCTCTTGCGTGGTAAGGGTAGTATCCTTTTTTATCATTTGCAGCTCTGAATAAATATCCATTTTATCAACCGTATAAATGGGTTCAAAGCTTTCAGCGTCTTTCAATAACTGTTTAACATTCTTCTTGATAGACTTATGGCCAAGCTGAGTAATCACTTCAGGCTTTTCGCCAAAGCCCGCTCGCCATAAAAGGTGCTGGATGGATTTTTCCTTATTCATAATATCATCGAGTTTAAAATGAGATACCTCTTAGAATAAGAACGGACGAAAAGGTTTAATTATTAAAATGATACTTCGTGTTATTTAATTTATATTTTTCAAACATTCTTTGAGATGTTCCGTAGGGCATCTTACTGCTATATCACCCCTTCGGGGTTAAGTGGGTATTGACAATTATCTTTCCCTATAATCATACCATCCCTTCGGGATTGATACACGTTGATTATACGGCATGGTTGAAGGATATTACAATGGGGGGAAATAAACGTTAAATCCCGAAGGGATGGTAGGATTATAGAAATCCCAGATGAAACACGCTCTTCTAGATGTTCCGAAGGACATATCGAAGAGCACAAATGCCACTATAAGTTCCGTTATAAGAACCTCTGACATTCTGACGTAGTGAAAAGCTATGCCAAGCGAGGGGAATCATACACCAATTTCTTTTAACATCACTACAAAATCATACATTTTATCAGTAAGTAAATCCATCTCGACCGTATCTAATTCATAAACTTCTATCATATCAATATATTCCACCATTATATTATTAATTGATTCAATTTGGCTATCTTTCTTTAGTTGTGATATATATTCTGTTAGAAATACAGCAATATTTTTGTTTAAAATATTGATTTGCTCTTTTGGCGACATTATAAATGGACTGTTTTTCCAAAAAGTCTTTGGAAAGTGATTTTCATGAATACTCTTTTCTAAAAAAAGAAGCAATTCAGCCCTATCTTTAAATCGTTTAATTTCAGTTTTGAGAGAATCTTCTTTAAAAATGAGGGCCTCTGAAATATTATATATAAATTCTTGATTTGATTCATTTTTAAGTTCAATATTCTTAATTAATCTCAAAAAAACTTCAGCAAACTTTTCAGCTTCGAAATCCTTAATTTTATTAGCTAATATATATTTAATCACTTCGCTAAGTGCTATATAAGCTATTGTAGGGAAAGTAACTATTGTTGAAGATACTAATTCTTTAACATTGATTTTCACCTCTATTTCTAATGTTCTTTTTGTTTTATAATAATCAAATCCAACAATTAAACCAGTCCTATAAGATTTACCTAATCCTATACAATTAAAAGTTATATATATTTGTTCAATACTGCTACCATAACTTTTATCCTTAAAGTATGTGCTTATAAAATTTTCTAAACTGTATATTAAATTAGACTGTTTAAGAGATTTCTTATCAAATGACCCTGCAATTATTACTTTCATTCTATTTTAACATTAAGTTTCTAGGAGGTAATAAAAAGCTATGTTATGATATAAACTTAATTAGGCAAAACCTTCTTTTATTTTACATACCTTTGCTCTTCGGGGCATCTCGAAGAGCAAAGGTATATTGAATTTCACTGTTATTTTTTCTCATAATAAGGTATAAATTCATGTCTATAACAAGCCTTAGCAGTTTTAAATATGCCTTTCTCAAATGCTTCTTTATGTAATTCTGGTAGCTTCCTAAATCTTTTCTTTCGGTGTCTATCTACCCTCTTGAGAGTTATAAAATCATCAGTACAGCTCAACATCATTATAACCTCAACCTCATCACATTTATCTACAAGCTCAATAGATGCTAACTCCATACCAATATTCATAAATAGTATTTTTTTCACTGAAATAGGAATATCAATTTGGAAATAACCATTTAAGTTTGTTTTGTCAACTTTAACAGTGTCATTAATTACAATTTGCGTATAAGGCGAAATTTCCAAATCCTCAGTAATTACCCTTCCTTTAATTGTAATATTTTGAGAATAAAGACTAATTATTGAAACACTGAACACAAGACAAATAATTAATAATCTCTTCATTCTATTATCATTCTTTTTGGGGCATATTCTACACAGCAGTCATTAAAAGTCTGATTTACAGCCTACTAAAACTAATGTTTTTTAAGTAGCTTTTAGTAAATTCACCTCCTTGCTTGCGTAGTTTTCACTACGTCAGAGTGTATTACAATGTTACATTGCAAAAATGCAACGCTTTTTATAATTTTTCAATTTGTATATTCTACATTAAATCCCGAAGGGATGGTATGATTATAGAAATCCCAGATAAAGCTAAGTATATAAACTCCGAAGGAGTGACAGATTATTCTTAACTATTGTATCACCCTTTTGGGAGTCAGGTGGGTATTGATAATTATATTTTCTATAATCATATCATCCTTTCAGGATTGAGGTACTTTGATTATACTGCACTAGATTTAGATTCCAAAGGGAACAAAAAATCATTCCTGTTTAGGACAAGATTTATCTTTCGCCCTAAACAGGAATGAAGAAATTATAATAACATAAAAATATTACCCAATCTGAGCAGCCAACCAATCTCCTACTTCTGAAGTAGAGAATGCTTTTCCGCCATCTGCAATATCAACGGTTACGACGCCTTCTGCCAAAGATTTATTCACGATGTCTTTGATTTCGTTTGCTTCGTCCATCAATTTGAAAGCATATTCAAACATCATCGCTGCCGAAAGTACTGTTCCTAGTGGATTAGCAATGTTTTTGCCTGCCGCCTGTGGGTAACTTCCATGGATTGGCTCGAATACTGATGTATGTGTACCGATAGAAGCCGAAGGCATCAAGCCCATTGAACCAGAAATTACTGAAGCTTCATCTGTTAAAATATCACCGAACATATTTTCAGTAACCATTACGTCAAATCCTTCTGGCCATTGGATAATACGCATTGCAGCAGCATCAACGAATAAATATTCTGTTTCTACTTCTGGATATTCTTTTTCGATGCCTTGTGCTACTTCTCTCCAAAGTCTTGAAGTTTCTAATACGTTCGCTTTGTCAACGATACATACTTTCTTACGACGCTTCATCGCATATTCATACGCCAAACGTACAATTCTATCTACTTCTGGCTTCGTATATTCACATACGTCCCAAGCTTTGTCGCGTGTTTCGTTTCTACCTTTATCGCCGAAATAAATACCGCCTGTTAGTTCACGAATACAAACGAAGTCTGCATTTTCAATCAATTCTCTTCTTAATGGAGATTTGTGCAATAATGAAGGGAATACTAATGTAGGACGAATATTGGCATATAGTCCTAATTTTTTACGCATTGCCAATAATCCTTGCTCTGGACGAACTTTGGCTGATGGGTCGTTGTCAAAACGTGGGTGACCTATCGCACCAAACAATACTGCATCTGCCTGCATACACACTTCGTGTGTTTCGTCTGGATATGGATTACCCGTTGCATCAATCGCTACTGCTCCTGTTAAAGCGTGTGTAAGATTAATTTCGTGGTTATACTTTTTACCGATTGCATTAACTACTTTTAATGCTTGTTCTATTACTTCTGGACCGATACCGTCTCCGGCTAATACTGCAATATTTAATTTCATTTTTTTGGACTTGAGGACTTTTGACTTTAGGACTCAAGGTTTTTTTTTAGATTTAAGATTTTAGACTTTAGGACTAAAGGATTTTGGAACTTTAGACATTAGATTTTAGACACAAGACGCTAGATTTTTAGACTTTAGACGCTCAATTTGAGGACTATAAACTTTTGACTTTCTACATCCTCAAAATCATTTTCTATTAACGGGTGACTTAACTCACCCGCTAATAGAAAGGATTCACCAATGACTAAAAATATTTTAGGACATTTGATTTTTAGACGCTGGACTATTGGATTTTGTGATTTGTAAGATACAATAAATACCTCTTTCTTCAAATCATTCCTAGCGAGGGACTTAAGTCCCTCGCTAGGAATGATTTGAAGAGTAAAAATTTAATCACTCAATCACAATTCACTAACTCACAACTCATTCAAAACTAGATAAGGTTCAACATTTTCTGTGTCGCTTTGATAGCTGATACCGTTTGGTCAGAATCTAATCCTCTGGTTTTAAACTCTTTGCCTTTGTGTTCCCATGTAATAATGGTTTCACAAAGTGCATCTGTATTTCCACCTGGGGGAATCCTCACGGCATAGTCAGTCAACATCGGAAGGTTCACTTCTTTCTTTAGATACACCTTCTTCAAGGCATTCATAAAGGCATCATACTGACCGTCGCCCTGTGCATTTTCTTCAAAAATATGCCCTTCAATTTTCACCCTGATGGTAGCCGAAGGACGAAGATTTTTAGAATGTGTCAACACATAATTTACTACCTCCACTTTCTCTTCGATGGTATTACTATCAATCACATCAGAGATAATATAAGGTAAATCCTCCTGTGTAACCACCTCCTTGCGGTCGCCAAGCTCAATGATTCGCTGCGTTACTTTTTTCAAATCTGCTTGCGATAACTTGATACCCAGTTTCTGAAGGTTCTTCTCGATATTCGCTTTGCCAGACGTTTTTCCCAACGCATATTTACGTTCTCTGCCAAAACGTTCGGGCATCAAATCGTTGAAATACAAGTTGTTTTTATTATCGCCATCTGCATGAATACCAGCCGTTTGTGTAAACACATTTTCACCTACAACAGGCTTGTTCACTGGGATTCTAAAGCCAGAAAAAGTTTCGACCAGTTTACTAACCGAATAAAGCGACTCTTCCACTACCGTCGTTTCCACATCACACATAAAGTCTTTCAGCACGGCGATGGTACTTGCTAGCGGAGCATTCCCTGCCCTTTCACCCATGCCATTGACTGTTAAGTGTAAGCCATGAACGCCTGCTCGCACTGCTTCCATCACGTTGGCAATGCTTAAATCATAATCGTTGTGTGCATGAAAATCAAAGTGTTGAGTTGGATAACGCGTTACAATCGCCGATAGGAAATCATAACATTCACGTGGCGTAAGTACTCCAAGCGTATCGGGCAACAATACTCTTTCGATAGGCTGAGTGCTCAGGAAATCTAGAAACTGATATACATACTCTGGCGAGTTGCGCATGCCATTACTCCAGTCTTCTAAATAAACATTGCATTTAATGTCTTTAGAACGAGCTAGCGTAAATACCTCCGCAATCTCAGCAAAATGTTGCTCAGGCGTTTTTTTAAGCTGATGGACTAAATGATTCATCGACCCTTTGGTAAGGAGATTCATCACTTTTGCTCCAGCATCAATCATCCAGTTTACCGACGTCTCGCCATCAACAAAAGTCAGCACCTCGATTTTATCAATCAATCCGTTTTCGCTTGCCCAGCTAGTAATTTTTTTAACCGCCTGAAATTCACCGTCGGATACTCTTGCAGAAGCTACTTCTAAGCGATCGACTTTTACTTCTTTCAATAATAATTGAGCGATTGCTAGTTTCTCAGTAGCCGAAAAAGACACTCCGCTGGTTTGTTCTCCATCGCGAAGTGTCGTATCCATTATTTCTATATGTCGCATATATTTGCTGTAAGCATTAGGCTGTAGGCTGTAGGCCTTAGGCTATAAGCAGTAAGCTATAAGGTACGAACAATAAGTTATGAGCTATAAACTATAAAGAGTCTCCTCTCCTCTAGTTCACACTCAAAGCTTATAGCCCATAGCTCAAGGCTTAAAGCATACAGCCTAAGGCATATAGCCTAAGGCCTAAAGCGCTTAATAAATACTTTTACTAGCAAAACCACCTATTTCTTCCTTCATTGCTTGAAGATAATCGATATCGTCAAAGCCATTGATAAGGTTATTTTTCTTATACCCGTTGATAGCAAAGCTTTCTTGTTCGCCTGTAGCAACGATGGTGATGGTTTGTGCTGGAAGGTCTACCTCCAATTCAGCGGCTGAATCAGCTTCGATGGCCAAGAAGATTTTATCTAAAAATGCTGGGCTTACTTGTACTGGCAGAATACCGACGTTAATGGCATTTCCTTTGAAGATATCAGCAAAGAAGCTTGATACTACGCAACGGAAACCATAATCATAAATAGCCCAAGCGGCGTGTTCACGACTTGACCCACTTCCGAAGTTATGTCCTCCTACTAGGATTTTACCTGTATAAGTAGGATTGTTCAATACGAAATCTTGTTTTGGTGAACCGTCGGTATTATAACGCCAGTCACGGAATAAGTTATCGCCAAATCCTTCACGTTTCGTAGCTTTTAAGAAACGAGCAGGGATAATTTGGTCAGTATCAACGTTCTCAATTGGCATTGGAACGGCTGTTGATTTTAATATGGTGAATTTATCGTATGCCATTTGATTATGCTTTAGGCTTTAAGCTGTAAGCAATAGGCTTTTTAAAAATGCCCTGCTTATTTGATAAAGCTATTTTTCTACTTTTTTTGCTGTAAGCTTTAGGCGGTAAGCGATAGGCTTTTTAAGTCCTGCTTATGCTTAAAGCTATTTTGTAATCAATTTTTGACTCAAATGATAGAGCTTTTTCTTAATTAAATTTATTTTAACAGATAAATCCAAATGATTATCTACCGTTAAAAACTGTAAATCACATGAAAGTTGAATTAAGTATTCTACCTCGTGTGCTGAACCTAAAGCAATCTGAAGAAATCTATTAAAATCAGCGTCGCTACTTCTTCCACAACCTTCACTAATGTTAGTCGGTACCGAAACAGATGCCCTTCTTAATTGATTTGTTATTCCATATAATTCTGTATTGGGAAAATCTTTCGTTAAAAGATATATTTCCAAAACCAAATTATGAGACAATTGCCAAACATTATATTTTCTAAAATCTCTCATTGTAATAGGTTGTAGGCCATAAGCTGTAAGCTCTAGGCAATTATATTTGAACTTTTAACAATACACCATTATTTGAGTGTATGTAAGTAATAGTATTTGTAACTTTTAACAGTACACAATTACTTAACGCTTATAGCTTACAGCCTAAAGCAAAGTGCGAGGGTCAGTAACCACGCCTGTAACCGCCGCAGCAGCAGCCACCAATGGACTAGCTAACAAGGTACGAGAACCCGGTCCTTGGCGACCTTCAAAGTTTCTGTTTGAAGTACTTACTGCATATTTTCCAGCAGGAATTTTATCGTCATTCATTGCTAAACAAGCAGAACAACCCGGCTGACGCAATTGGAAACCAGCCTCAGTCAAGATGTCATAAATACCCTCTTCTCTGATTTGTGCCTCCACAATGTGTGAACCAGGAACAATCCAAGCAGTGATGTTATCAGCCTTCTTGCGTCCTTTTACGATAGAAGCAAAAGCACGGAAATCTTCGATACGACCGTTTGTACAACTTCCGATAAACACATAATCCACTTGTTTGCCAAGCATACTTTCTTGCTCGCCAAAACCCATGTAGTTCAATGATTTATCATAAGTAGCCTTTCCGCCTTCTACAGATTCAGCCGTTGGAATATTTTTAGAGATACCCATACCCATACCCGGGTTAGTACCATAAGTAATCATTGGTTCAATATCAGCAGCATCAAAAGTGTATTCCTTATCAAATACAGCATCCGCGTCCGTTTTCAATGTTTTCCAGTAAGCCAAAGCTTTATCCCAAGCCTCGCCTTTTGGCGTTTGTTCGCGACCTTCAAGGTAATTGAAAGTAGTTTGGTCTGGCGCAATCATACCACCACGTGCACCCATTTCGATACTCATGTTACACACCGTCATACGACCTTCCATCGACATATTTTCAAATACATCACCAGCATATTCTACAAAGTAACCCGTAGCACCAGCAGTAGTCAATTTAGCAATGATGTATAAAGTAACGTCTTTCGGCGTAACACCTTTACCCAATTTACCATTTACGTTTACACGCATCTTCTTAGGCTTCGGTTGCATAATACACTGCGACGAAAGCACCATTTCAACTTCAGAAGTACCAATACCAAAAGCAATTGCACCAAAAGCACCATGTGTAGAAGTATGCGAGTCGCCACAAACGATAGTCATCCCCGGAAGAGTGATACCATTTTCTGGGCCAACCACGTGTACAATACCATTTTTAGGATTATTCAAGCCCCAGTGAGAAATACCATATTTCGCCGAGTTGGTTTCCAATGCTTTCAACTGATTAGCAGAAAGAGGGTCAGCTACGGGAAGGTGTTGGTTAATCGTAGGAGTATTATGGTCAGCAGTAGCAAAAGTGCGGTTCGAAAACATCACACCAATACCTCTTGTTTCTAAGCCTAAAAAAGCAACTGGACTAGTAACTTCATGGATAAAATGACGGTCGATGAAGAAAACATCTGGGCCGTCTTCGATTTTACGAACAACGTGGGCATCCCATACTTTGTCGAATAATGTTGTTGGTTGCATATTATATTTAATAATTAAAATTCTGATGGTACAAATTTGAGAAGAATTATAGATAAAGTATTAACGAATTAAGTTCAAAAAATAGCGTTTTTAGCCCATTATCAATTATTGGTCGTAAAAAAGCATCCAAAACACTTCCCAAAAACAAAATTAATTAGAATTAAACATTATTTTATTGTCAGAAAGATATTTTTAGTCCAATTTTTTCTTGAAATAGTTTTTTTATAAGAAACTTTAAAATGTATATTTGTGACAGTAGCTATGAATCTTAATCATTATTCTTAAACTAAAAACCTTCCATTACCATTATGAATGACATTATTTACTTAGTACCAGCCTTCGGAATAGTAGGATTAATCTACACTGCTTGGCGTTTTAGCTGGGTTTCTAATCAGCCCGCTGGCAATGCCGAAATGCAAAAATTATCTGGTTATATAGCAGACGGGGCTATTGCCTTCTTAAAAGCTGAGTGGAAAGTATTAGCCTATTTTGCCATTCCAACAGCAGTATTATTATTTTGGTTAGGGTCTGACAAAGGCACAGCCGAACATCCCATCCATTCGTCACCCTTGATAGCCGTCGCATTTTTAATCGGTGCTTTGCTATCGGCAACGGCAGGATATATCGGGATGAAAATTGCTACCAAAGCCAACGTTCGCACGGCAGAAGCCGCTCGCACGTCGCTATCAAAAGCCCTTGATGTATCCTTTACAGGAGGCTCAGTAATGGGCATGGGCGTAGCAGGATTAGCCATTTTAGGTCTTGGGGGATTGTTTATAGCCTTTTATAATATTTTTGCACAAGGTCAGGCATTGACCTCTGACGAAATGAAAACCGCTATTGAAGTATTAGCAGGATTTTCATTAGGAGCAGAATCTATCGCCCTTTTTGCCCGTGTAGGTGGAGGTATCTATACCAAAGCAGCCGACGTAGGAGCGGATTTAGTAGGAAAAGTAGAAGCAGGTATTCCAGAAGACGACGTGCGTAACCCCGCCACCATTGCCGACAACGTAGGCGATAACGTAGGCGACGTAGCAGGTATGGGGGCCGATTTGTTTGGGTCGTATGTAGCCACTATTCTAGCGACGATGGTACTCGGACAAGAAATTGAGGTTGTCGATAAATACGAAGGCTTCTCCCCTGTCCTATTACCGATGCTGATTGCAGGCGTAGGCTTGTTAGCATCTTTGGTTTCCACTTTCTTTGTAAAGATTAAAAACGAAACATCATCGGTACAGAATGCCCTTAATTTAGGCAACTGGGTATCTATATTAATTACGTTTGTTACTTCGTACTTCTTAGTAAAAAACATCCTGCCCGAAACCCTCAATTTACGTGGCTTTGAATTTACGTCAAACGGCGTTTTCTATGCCATTGTCGTTGGTTTAGTCGTAGGTGCCTTGATGTCGATGATTACAGAATATTATACAGCCATGGGCAAACGTCCAGTATTATCAATCATCGAAAAATCGGGAACTGGTCATGCTACCAACATCATTGGCGGTTTGGCCGTAGGCATGGAATCAACGGTATTGCCAATTATCGTATTGGCAGCGGGTATTATTCTCTCTTACAAATTTGCAGGATTATATGGCGTATCAATAGCAGCCGCAGGTATGATGGCGACAACAGCCATGCAATTGGCCATTGATGCCTTTGGACCAATCGCTGATAATGCAGGCGGTATTGCCGAAATGTCTCAGCTACCTCCTGAAGTACGTGAACGTACCGATAATTTGGATGCCGTAGGTAACACCACAGCCGCGACGGGTAAAGGCTTCGCTATTGCTTCGGCAGCGCTTACGTCGTTGGCATTGTTTGCAGCCTTTGTAGGAATCGCAGGCATCAAGGCCATTGATATTTATAAAGCCGACGTATTGGCAGGTTTATTTGTAGGAGGTATGATTCCATTTATTTTTAGTGCCTTATGTATCTCGGCAGTAGGTAAAGCCGCTATGGAGATGGTAAACGAGGTACGTCGCCAGTTCCGTGAAATACCGGGGATTATGGAATACAAGGCTGAACCAGAATATGAAAAATGCGTAGCGATTTCTACCGAAGCATCTATCAAGCAAATGATTTTGCCAGGGGCGATTGCCTTGATTACACCTGTATTGATTGGCTTCACTATGGGACCAGAAGTATTAGGCGGTTTATTAGCAGGCGTAACAGTATCAGGCGTATTGATGGGTATCTTCCAGTCGAACGCAGGTGGTGCTTGGGACAATGCAAAAAAATCGTTTGAAAAAGGCGTATTGATAGACGGCGTAATGTACTACAAAAAATCAGAGCCACACAAAGCATCAGTAACAGGAGACACCGTTGGTGACCCATTCAAGGACACCTCTGGCCCATCAATGAACATTCTGATTAAGCTAATGTCTATCGTATCCTTAGTAATCGCACCATATATTGCAGTACATACTACGGGCGTTGGAGCAAAAATAGACAAGAAGGTTGTTCCGATTGTTAAGGTGGTTGAGAATGTGAAGATGTAGGGTTTTTGTTGAATGAGTTTATAGGCACCTCCTTCGGTTGAAGCACTATTGTTAAGTTCAATTATTTATCACTAGCGAGGGTATTACTACCTCGCTAGTGATATTATCAATCTACAAATCATCACTTGCAATTTTTGCTTTAGTTGGTGCTGTATTTCTAACGATATTAAACATTTTCAAAAATTCTTTGCTTTTACCTTCTGGAATTGGAATTTGGTAAGATTCTATAAAAACACAAGTAGAGTCAAATTTGTCTATGAAATCATAATTGACAAGATATGATTGATGGAAAGAGAGAAATTTAGAGGGTAATTTATCCACAAGCCACCCCTTTGGCACAGGAATTTCTATAGGGTGATATTGCTTACTTGAATATAACCTTGAAAATTCAGCTTGAGTAACATATATTTTACATTTCATTTTTTCAGCCTCAACAAACAAAATTTCTTTTATCTTTATCCTTTTGAAAAAAGACTTATTGACTTCTTTTATGAATATGTAGTCTGATTCTTTTTTGTAAATATCAGGAAGAATAGTATTATTAAAGTTTTTTAGTGCTAAATCTATTTGTACTGAAAGCTCTCTCATTCTTAAAGGTTTTTCCAAAAAGGCAGCAGGATGTGTTTTCTCCATATCTTCATCAAGTTTGTAGGGTGTATTGCCTGTTATATAGATTATTGGAATTCGTTTAATATCCTTTATTTGGGTGGCTACAACAATTCCATTATCTATTCCCTTCAACTTAATATCAATCACGGCAAGGTCAATATCATTGCTTTGCATTATTGAAAGTGCAGATTTTGAATCGCCAGCAATTCCTGCTATTACAAAACCATCCTTTTGTAGATTTAGCTTTATGCTTTCTGCAAGGATTTTATCATCTTCAACGATGAGTATCATTTTTCCTGTTTCCATAAGAATTAATTATTTAGAATATAAGCGTATTTGTTTAGAAAACTAATTTATTAGGGTTTAAGACTAAACGATAATTCAAAACAACAACCGTTATCAAATGAATATTTTTCTTTAGCTTCTAATTGTTCACTTAGCAAGCTGATTAACTTTAAACCAAAGTTATATCTAGTTGATTCAAGCGAAAACCCTTTGCCATTATCACAAAAACTAAATGTAATTATTCCAGCATTTAGTACACAACTAATTTTAAGGCTTGGGTCAGGGTTTTGGGTAAAGGCATACTTACAAGCATTAGTGGTCAATTCATTGATAATGATACCCAATGGAATGGATTGCTCTACATGAAGCCATTGTGCTGATATATTAAATGCTGTTTTTATGTTTTCAAACTTATACGTCCTTAGAACACCATATATCAAATCGGGAATATATTTTTGTAGGTTCACTTCAACAAGCTTCTCTCCTTGATACAAATTACTATGAATAGTCAGCATGGCTTCAACCCTTAGCAAACCTTCTTGCAATGCTTGTACTGCCACTTCGTCAGAAAGTCCATGAAGTTGTAGGCTTAACAATTCCGAAACTGTTTGAAGGTTATTCTTCGTTCTGTGATTTTGCTCATTTAACAAAAAGGCATTTAGTTCGCTAATTTTTCTGTATTTTATAAACAAAGTTCTCAATAATAAACTAGCAATAACTGTTACTAAAAATAAAATAGTGACCACAACAGTAAATTTCTGTTGGATTTCAATATTTTTCTTTTGTAAATTAATTTCTCTTCGATGTGCTATTAACTGTGCTGTCTTTATTTCATTTTCATGAGCAGTATTTACCGTTTTCATAGCATCTTTTCGATACTCTTCGTATTGATTCAATTTTAATTGAGCGGCTTGGTCTCTGAACAAATAAGCTTTTTGCCAGTCACCTTTTTTTGCAAAATAAGATGTCTTCGTTTCCAGCAGTAGCACACTTAAACCGTGATTAATAACTTTTTGCTTTTTAGAAAAATATTCAGCACTATCTAACCAGACTTTAGCAGTTGGAAGTCTATCCTTTATAATGTATTGCTTGGCTATGTCAATGTAATAATCAATAAGTCTGTAATAGAGCTTGTTTTGCTTACATATTTCTAACAGTTTTTTTTTATAAGAAAGACTCTTGTTAAAGTCTTTATAAAACATTATTTGACTCATTTGAAGATATGATTCTGCTAAATCAATAGGGGTTTTCAACTTTTCTGTAAGCAATAAAGCTTTTTCTGAGTAAGCAATTGCACTATCTAGTGCCATAGGATATTTTTTTAGATAATCTTTACTTTCCCAGATAACTCTAAAATTATACCCTAAAGCTCTATTAGCACTCGCTTTCCCTTTTATTGAATTCGCTCTTGATGAATAGGCTAATGCCAATCTATTATAATTCAGTGCTTTTTCTTTATCTATAAAAACCTCCATCTCTGCCATTCTTAGATATATTCTCCCTACATCCTCAAATAACTTCAAAGCCATTTTTATCTCTAAGGCTTTTAATAGTAGTTTTTGTGCTTGTGTATAATTACCCAAATAAGTATAACGCTTTGCCAAAACGTAGGTGGCTTCGGCTATCTCGGCAGAATCCCCCTTGATATTAGCTTGATTGAAATTTTTCTGAGCTTCTAATAATTGTGTATAAGCATCTTGTGCCATACTAAACGGAACAAAAACACAAAGAAAAAGTACCACTAATAAATATTTAAAACTTGGATAAGGCATAAAATGATGATAGTTAATACAATAGATTTAAGCTAAATGGAAATAAATATAGCAAATAAATTGCACTAAAATTTACTTTAAACTCAATAATTTAAAGTAACCATATAAAGTAAAACAAGTTGCTTTTCCTTGAAATACATATAGAAAGAAAAAACCAGTATTGGGAAGAGAATAAATGGGTTTGGGAAATATATTGATTTTTGGATTTGTAAAACTCTTTTTTTTGAATGTTTAATCAATTAACCAAAAAAATATGAAATTTTACGCTATTCCATCATCATTCCCTTTTGTAAACAGGGTTCTTTTACTCTGTGTTCTAGTATTCAATAATACCTTCGGTCAAGCTAAAACAGAAATCCTTACCAATCAAGGGGTGGTATCAATGGTTAAGGCAGGATTGGGGAAACTAATTCGTCTTATTATGATTATTCTTTTCTGTATTTTATCGTTGATTAGTTTTACAGCTACTTCACAAAACATGATTAAGATTACTAAACTACGTCCAGCACAATTAGACCTCAGTGCTTATCAAAAAATTGCTATTGGAGATATTACAGGTTCAACGGGTGCTAAAACAGAAAGAGCAATGGATTTAGCTGATGCGTTGACCTCAGAGTTGTTTAATTCAAAGGGCTTTGAAATTATTGATAGAAATGCCATTAATCAAATTTTAGCTTCGCAAAAAGGAAATAATATCCAGACAATTAATGAAACTACAACGTCTGTTTTAGCAAAGAAAATAAACTCAGCAGTACTAATTGTTGGTAGAATTCAAAATGATAAAATATATAAAGAAGAAAAAACAGTTAGAAATATCGTTGTATCTGATGGATGCTATAATAGCTATTGGTGGGAACTTCAAGGGGATATTACTGTGCAACTTAAAATTATAGATATTAAAACAGGGCAAATGTTGTTCTCAAATCCAGTCATCAAAAAAATAAATGTAGAAACAAAGAAAGAGTGCAATCCATATAAATTGGGTGACTTAGAACCAATATTGAGAGATGGAGTGAAAGACTTAACAAGAGAAATTACAAAAATATTTATTCCGTATGGAGAAACAATAACACTATTTTTTGAAACACCATTTGTAGTGCTAAAAAATCCTTTTAAGAAACTGACAACTGCCATTCAAAGCTTCGAATCAAATAATAATGCTCTGGGTCTTGAAATTTTAAAAGCCTATGCAGAAGATAATTCATTGAAAGAAAGTTTTCATGCTAAAGCCGTTTATAATTACGGTGTAGGGTTATTTATTGATGGACAGTATGACTTCGCTACTGAAAAAATAAATGAAGCCCAAAAACTCGGGTCACCAAATGCTATTCAAATGCTAAAGAAAATAGAAACAGAAAAGCAATACTCAATTCGTACTAATGTAAGGCGGTAAAATAAAGACTGGAATTATTTTTACTGAAATACTTTCCTGAAAAGCAACAATTCCATTTCAATAAAGGTAACACCAAAACCATACTATTAAGAAATTTTAAACCAAAAATCATAATCATGTATTAAAGGTTATTAGTTAAAAATGATTTTACTCACGTGCGAGTTTGCCCGACTGTATGCTCTCATGGGGCTTTTGACTCTAAAGTTGTGTAAAGCACATGCATTTATAAATGAACTATCGGCATAATTGAAAACATTTAGTCTTAAAAGGTCTTTAACGATTCTCATTCGTTTTATTCCTTTCATGGTATGTTCATTACAAACCCGATTTTGAGAATGTTTAGTATTTTGTTGTTTTTGTTCCAAAGTTAATTCATCACGATATGGTTTTTTATGAGGTAAAATAACTGTTAAATT